>SVTO01000012.1 GCA_015063745.1 Oscillospiraceae bacterium
CTGCCTGTGCACCTACCAGAGTAGCTGCTGCCATGGTGGGATCACGGTACATGGCGGTCTTCTGGGCCGTCTTCAGCATTTCCTGATCTTCTTCGGTCAGTGTGGGCGGGTTGATCGCAACCTTAACGTCACCGATACCTCTTTCACCCCATTCGGCGGACAGTTCTTCGTTCAGGAATACTTCCAGTTCGGTTGTGTGGGCGGGAATCTGGTTCGGACGCAGTTCCAGCTCGGACAGTCTTGCCAGCGCAGGACCGAGAGCGCTGATGAATTCCGTCTTCATGGTATCGCGCAGTTCTTCCTTGGAGTAGGACTGTGCTACGTTGCCGGTTACATTGGTATACAGCTTGATGGGGTCGGTTACACGGAAGGTGTAGGTACCGTTGCACCGCAGGGATACGTCCACGTCAAAGTTGATGCGGGAGTCCACCACGCGGAAGGAAATCGGGTTTGCGGTTCCGAATTTGTTATCGAGGATTTCCTTTGTGTTGAAGTAGTATACTCTCTGATCCTTGCCGGTATCGCCGCCATAGGTAAAGCGCTTGCCGATGGCCTTGAAGGTTGCGAGAATGGATTCACCGAGGGAGCCGGCAAAAATGGAGGGTTCGCTGGAGTTGTCCCAGGTAAATTCACCGGGTTCTGCACAGAGCTCCACAACCTTGCCCTGTTCCACGATGATCATGCACTGGCCGTCCGCTACTGCAATGCCGGAGCCGTTGGAGATGATATTGTCATTTCCCTTGGTATTGGAGGAACGGGAAGAGGTTCTTTTCTGTCCTTTTACAACCAGAATATCGTTGGCGATGGAATCACAATAGAAAAACTCTTTCCACTGATCCGCCAATACGCCGCCGGCTGCTCCCGCTATTGCTTTGATAAGTCCCATTGTTTTAAGTCCTTTCCGATAAAAATTCCGTTGGATCGGTAAAAAATGCCGGGGATGACAAAGACTGTTATCCCCGGCGAAAAATATATTACTTGTTGAGGTTGTTTACGATGGCTTCGGTATCGGAAGCGATCATGAGTTCTTCGTTGGTGGGGAGAACGTATACCTTAACCTTGGAGTCTGCGGTGGAGAGTTCCACGGTGTTGGGCTGGTGGTGGGTCTTAGCGTTCAGTTCGTTGTCGATCTTTACGCCGAAGTATTCCAGACCAGCACAAGCTCTTTCACGCAGTTCGGGGTTGTTTTCGCCCATACCGGCAGTCCAAACGATAGCGTCCAGACCGTTCATGGCAGCAGCGTAGGAACCGATGTACTTCTTGATCTGGTAAGCCAGAGTGGAAGCAGCCAGGTAAGCTCTCTTGTCGCCCTTCAGAATAGCAGCTTCGATGTCACGGCTGTCGGAAGAGATACCGGACATACCTAAGAAACCGCACTTCTTGTTCATGTAGTCTTCCATCATAGCGGGGGTGTAGCCTTCTCTTTCCATGATGAAGGTAACAACAGCAGGGTCCATAGAACCGCAGCGGGTACCCATCAGAACGCCTTCCAGAGGAGTCAGACCCATGGAGGTGTCCACGCACTTGCCGCCCTTTACAGCGGAGATGGAGGAACCGTTACCGATGTGGCAGGTGATGATCTTGGTTTCTTCAACGGGCTTGTTCAGCAGCTTGGCCATTTCGCGGGATACATAACGGTGGGAAGTACCGTGTGCACCGTAACGGCGGATGTTGTACTTTTCAGCCATTTCATAGGAGATACCGTATGTATAAGCCTGTTCGGGCATGGTCTGGTGGAATGCGGTGTCGAATACCAGAACCTGGGGCTTGTTGGGCATAACAGCCTGGCAGCCCTTGATACCCATGATGTGAGCGCCGGTGTGCAGAGGAGCAAAGTCACGGCAGAGTTCCAGCTTGGCCAGAACTTCGTCGGTCAGCAGAACGGATTCAAAGAAGTAAGGACCGCCGTGCACTACGCGGTGACCGATGGCTTCGATTTCGTTCATATCGGAGATAACACCGGTTTCAGCGTCGGTCAGATACTTGATAACGATTTCGGTTGCCACTGCATGGTCGGGCATGGGGATTTCAACCTTCAGCTTTTCGCCGTCTTCACCCTTTCTGTGTTCGATGCGGCCGTCGATACCGATGCGTTCACAGATACCCTTTGCCAGAACGGATTCGCTGGCGGTGTCAAACAGCTGATACTTCAGGGAAGAGGAGCCTGCGTTAACAACAAGAACTTTCATGGATAGATTTCCTCCAAAATAGTATGTAAAAATAAATTTGACAAATGATATACTATCATATATAATATTATATAAGATTTTGCCGCAATTTACAAGAAGTTTTTGATAATTCAGAGGAAGAAACAAAAAATGTATAAAAATACCGCCGTCATTTGTGAAACGAACCCATTCCATAACGGGCACGCCTGTGTATTTCGCAAAGCAAAAGAGAATTCGGAGATCGTTACAGCCGTAATGAGCGGGAATTTTGTACAGAGAGGACTGCCGGCTGTGCTGGACAAGTATACCAGAGCCGCCATTCTTCTGAAAAACGGTGCGGATATTGTGGTGGAGCTGCCCTATCCCTGGTGTGCGGGCGGGGTGGAAGCCTTTTCTCTGGGCGGCGTTTCCGTGGCGGCGGAGATGGGCTGTGACAGACTGCTTTTCGGCAGCGAATCCGGGGATGGGGCAATGCTGAAAAAAGCCGCCGACTGGATGAAAGAAGCGGAAAATACCATCCGTGACTATGCCGCAGAGCATCCCGAAACCGGTGCCGGGGTATTGTATGACAAACTTGCCGCAGAAGGCGGTTTTTCCCTTTCTGCCAACGATAAACTGGGTGTATGGTATCTTCGCCGTATGGCGGATATGGGCTGTCAGGCGGCTTCTGAGGCGGTAAAACGACTGCCTGCCGGAGAAAATGTGACCAGCGCAACCGCACTCCGTGAATATCTCGCCGCAGGGAAGGACTGTTCAGCCTTTGTCCCCGCATCCGCGGCCGAAGTGCTGGCCCGGAATCCCATCACCTCTCCGGACAGATTCTTTGATATTGCCCATCTGTACTTCCGACTGTTTGCCGGGAAAACTCCCTGTGCGGAAGGGGAAGGCGGACTGTGGGAACGTCTGTGCAAAACCGCCCATACAGCGGAAAACGGAAAGACATTCTTTGCCGCCGCCGCAACAAAAAAATATACGGACGCCAGAATCCGCCGTGCCGCTCTGTTCGGAATGACAGAGGTACAGCAGCCGATCCTGAAATCGCGTCCGCTTTATACAGTATTGCTTGCCGCCGGTGAGAAGGGCAGGGAATGGCTGAAGCATCATATGCCGTCCGAAGACTTCACCATCCTGACAAAACCGGCAGATTACGATAAATTGAGTCCCGCCGCCGCAGAACAGTACAGCTATCTTCTGAAGGCCGACAGCCTGTATGCCGCGTGTATGGCCATTCCGTCCGGCGGGGACTGTTTCGTGAAAAAACATCCCGTGATCGGTTAAGAACAAATGGGAAGGGCGTCAGAATGGCTGAGTAGCTCCCCGACACGCCCTGTAAACAGAAATTCCGCCGCATCCAGAGCCGTATAGTCCATGGGATGCATCAGCGAAGAGGGCTTGGGCAGCTCAACCGCCCCGCAGGAATCCAGCACATCGGCCACGAACTGGGAACAGAAGAAGTGATGCTGCCGTTTCAGGGAAATTCCCCAATAGCACAGGATCACGCCGAGAAGATTGTATCGGTATGTTTCCGCCCGGTCCGCCATTTCCCGCAGCTTCCGGCAGATCCGTCCATGAGCCTCGTCGGAAACGGGCAGGGCGATTAAGGTACAGCGTGTATCCGGATGCGCGCCGAAATAACCTGTGTACAGCTTTTCCTCCACAAATCCCGCAGGCAGGGGCAGACGCACGATTTTCCGGCCGAAGCTGTAGAATGCGCCGAAATGCCCGTTTTCATAGGTTGTGGCAAGGGAAATGTGGGTGTAGGGCGCGTTGGTCAGATGATGGATCACGCCCGAGAGAAAGGTGCCGGATCTGGTCAGCAGCAGATAAATGGTTTTCATGATATACTCCGTTTTTGTTGTTGACAAAAGTATACCATGAAAATTTAAACTGCCTGTAATGGTTCATTTTTGAATGCCTTAAGTATTGTTTAAGGTATTTTTAATTTTTCGGCACAGCACATTCCTTAAGGGCATGGAAGAATTCCCTGTCGGACATCCGGTGGACCTTGTTTATCAGCGTAATATGCATATCCTTTGCACGTTCGCTGAGATACTTTGTGGCAAGATCTCCGTCATAACTGCGGTCTTCCCGGTCGAAATAAATAGTGGACACCAGAATCCGTCTGGCATACCGGTTCCCGAACCGTCCCGCAACCGTGTGCAGCTTGTACAGCTCGTCGGACTTGACATCCCCGTTTTTACAGGAAATAAAGTAGGGAAGCACACCCTGCATCAGCATAACATCGATTTCGTTTTTCGTATCCGAGCCGTTCCATTCGATCACGACACCCGCACCTCCATCGGTGTAGGGTGTTTTTTCATTCTCCGCCCGGTAATGGAAGGCGGTCATGTAGGTTTTGTATTCCAGCAATGTCCCGGATTTGGTGAGACAGTCCTTGATATAGGGGTTTTTGAAGGTGCAGTACTGCCTGCCGCCGAGGTTTTCGAAGCGGAGCATATCCATGTCTTCAAGCTTTGCCATAAAAGCTTCGTCCATCCCCCGTTCGGTGTAGGTGTACACATTTCTGTTCTCTTCCGTGGCACGTACAGCACCGCCCAGCCGTCCGGTCTGCTGATTCCAGAACCCGCAGTCGGGTACACACATCTTCCACAGCCGGTTGATATCGCTGTATACTCCATCGGTAAAGGGATGACCGTCGGCAGTGTTGCCGGCAACCATTTCCTCTCTGATCCGTCCGCTGTGCAGAAGAATACCCTCCGCATTGGACAGCTCCACCTTGTGCTCTTCCGTCGTGCCGTCAATGGGAATCGGACGGATATCCCCCGTGCCGTTCAGTGGGATACGGTAGAGCATACCCTGTCGGGTATCGGCGCTGATCTGGAAAATATGTGCCTGATGATCGGTCAGACGGAACACCATGCCCACAGCCACCAGAGCCGCATCCTCACCGCCGGTGAAGTCGAAGACATACTCGTCCTCCCCGAATACCCTGCTGCCGTATTCGATGATATCCTTCAGAATGTGCAGAATGCCGGAAAGATCATAGGTATCCATTACCCGAAGACTCAGGGACGTCTTCATTCCTCTTGCCCGTAGAATTTTCTGTATTTCCGGCAGTGCGGCGGATATTTTATTCCGTTCGGTGCCGATAAAAACGACCCGTCTCGGTTTCAGTGCCAGGGCGGCCAGAATATTGGAAATCGGTGTTTTGTCGAAAAATTCAATCAGCGTCATAAACGTACTCCATTGGATGGGATTCGGTATAGTATAGCCTTATAGTATAGATTATAGCAAATTCCGGAGCGATTTGCAACAAAAAACTCCTCCGAAGACCGGAAGAGTTTTTATATTCAGAATTCGATGGTATTCTGGTATCTCGTAGGCAGACCTTCCGCATACAGATGGCTGTCATTGGAGAGTGTCAGCATCATGGGGACGGTATAGCCGGAAGGATGATCGGCAAAATGGATTACCGTCAGGTCGGAGTGGGAAATGTCAAAAGCAGTCCAGGTGATAGGCATGGGAATATCCAGAAGAACGCCCAGCCAGGACAGTCCCAGTCCCTGATGACAGAATACCGCAACTCTGTCTTCATTGTGACGGACGATTTTATAGCGGGAAGAGGCAGGATCGTGCTCATAGCCGAGGGATGCCAGAAAAGCGTCACTTTCCGCACGAAGATATTTGTACCCTTCTTCGGCTTTTACACCTTTATTGCGGAAATATTCGGCTTTGTACCATTCCTTACCCAGCTTTTCGATCTCCGGAGAACGCAGTTCCACACAACTGTTTTCTGTACGGAAGCACCAGGTAGTGGCCCCCTGTCCATCATTACAGGTGAAATATTTCCAGGCGGTTTCTTCACTTACCCAAGGCAGAATTTCTGCATCCCTGTTCAGCAGATCACAGGTGGGTTTGGCAGTCTGACGGGCACGGTTCATGGGAGAGGTGTAGATTTTGTCCACTCCATAACGTGCCAGACGCTTGGCCACAGCCGCAACCTGCAGTTTTCCCCGTTCTGTCAGAGATTCCGGTGCGAATATGGGATCACCGTGACGTATTATGTAGAGCAGCATACTTTTTTCCGTTCAAATTATAAATAGATTTTATTCTGGTACAGCGTGGGCAGACCTTCCGCATACAGATGGCTGTCGTTGGAGAGGGTCAGCAGCATAGGATAACTGTAACCGGAGTGATTGTCGGGGAATTCGATTACCGTCAGGTCGGAGTGGGAAATATCCAGAGAGGTCCATGCGATCGGATGAGGAATATCCAGAATCGCACCCAGCCAGGTCAGACCGAAGCCGTGATGGCAGAATACCGCAACCCGTTCATGGGTGTGATTGAGGATTTTGTACCGTCCGTTGTCGGGATCGTGTTCATAGCCGAGGGAGGTAAAGAATGTATCGCTGGCTGCATGGAGACGCTGGCAGGCGGGGAGGGGATCAATACCGATGCGCTTGAAATAATCGGCCTTGTACCATTCCTTACCCAGCTTTTCTACTTCGGGAGAACGCAGCTCCACCATACCTTCCTGGGTACGGAAGCACCATTCCGCTTCACCGGGTTCGTATTCGTAAGCCAGTTCGTCCCAGTACAGGTCTTCATTGGCCCATTCCAGAATTTCCAGCTTTTTGTTCAGCAGTTCACAGGTGGGTTTTGCGGTAACTTGTGCGCGGTTCAGGGGAGAGGAGTAAATACGATCCACACCGTACCGTGCCAGACGCTTGGCGAGAGCTGCGGACTGCAGGGTACCTCTGGGGGTCAGTTCATCATGTTCATTATAAGTAGGATCACCGTGTCGGATAACGTAAAGTAACATTTCTTACTCCTTTCAGAAATTCAGGTAATTGCAGTATTGCGTGGGCAGACCTTCGCCGTAGATGTGCGCATCGTTGGAGTGGGTCAGCAGGGTGGGAACCGTGTAACCGAAGCGGTTGTCGGCGAAACGGATCACACTGACATTGGAGTGGGATGTCACAAAGGTAGTCCATGCGAGAGGATGGGGCATATCCAGAAGCGTACCGAGCCAGGTTAGGCAGAAACCGAAATGGCAGAACACAGCCACACGCATTTCGTTGTGCTGCAGGATCTTATAGCGGGAGCCTTCCTTCTCGTGCTGATAGCCGAGGGATTCGAGAAACGCATCGCTCTTTTCGCGGAGATTTCTGCAGCATTCTTCGGGATGCACGCCGATGCGGTTGAAATAATCGGCCTTGTACCATTCCTTGCCGAGTTTTGCTATTTCCGCAGAACGGAGTTCCTGTCTTCCTTCGGGTGAGCAGAAGCACCATTCGCCGACGCCGGGCTTCATTTCATACGCAAAAGCATTCCAGTAAATATCTTCATTGGCAAAGTCCAGAATTTCCACATCTTTGTTGAGAAGGTCGCAGAGGGGCTTGGCGGTGGAGATAGCGCGGGGACGGGGAGAAGAATATATTTTATCCATACCGTAGCGGGCCAGTCTCTTGCCGAGCGCCGCAGCCTGCAGAGTTCCCTTGGGTGTCAGATCGTCGTTTTCGTTGTAGGTGGGATCACCGTGACGAATGATATACAGTAACATGGCAGTATTCCTTTCGATGAGTTGTCAGATTTATTATAACAGAATTCAGCGGGGTTTGCAATATACTGATGAAAATAATGAGATTATTCCCATGAAAAAACGTCTCCGGAAAGCCGAAGACGTTTTGTGAAAAACTCAGATACTGATGATTTCCAGACCGTTCAGAACGGAGGAAATCAGGATCAGCAGAATGCACACAGGCGCGATATACTTGATTACGACTGTAAACAGACGCTTGCTCTTAAAGGGACCGGAAATCTCTACTTCGTCGATCAGGGACTGGGGCTTGATCACGTAACCTACGAAAATACAGGTCAGGAAGGCCACAATGGGCATGAGTACGCTGTTGCTTGCGAAATCGAAGAAGGTCAGGAAATCCACACCGAAGATGGTAATATCCGCCCAGATACCATTACCCAGAGAGGAAGAAATACCAAGCAGAATGGAGAAAATGAATACGATCAGGCAGGAAACCTTACGTCCCAGCTTGAACTTGTCCATGAGAACGGAAACGATGGTTTCCATCAGGGAAATGGAGGATGTCAGCGCAGCAAAGAGTACCAGCAGGAAGAATACAAATCCGATGATACTGCCGCCGGGAATGTAGTCGAATACCTTGGGCAGGGTGACAAACATCAGTCCAGGTCCCTGACCGAGAGCGGATTCATCACCGCCGGAGAATGCGAACACAGCGGGAATGATCATAAGCCCTGCCAGAAAAGCGATTCCCGTGTCGAACAGCTCGATGTGTCGAACGGATTTTTCCAGATTGTCTTCCTTTTTCATGTAGGAACCGTAGGTAATCATGATACCCATCGCCAGGGACATGGAGTAGAACAGCTGACCCATGGCGGCCAGAACCGTGGTTACAGAGAATTTGCTGAAATCGGGGGTGATGTAGTACAGAACACCCTCCATGGCGCCGGGAATAAACATGGTATAAACGGCGATGAACAGGGTCAGAACCACCAGAATAGGCATCATTATTTTGCTGACCTTTTCCACACCCTTTTCCACGCCGAACATAACCACAACGGTAGTGACGGCGATGTAGATGAAGAACCAGATCAGAGGTTCAACGGGCTTGCCGATGAAAGCGGAGAAGAATCCGTCAGCCGCTGCCGCAGATCCTCCGCCTGTGAGAAATACGGTGAGATACTTGGTTACCCAGCCGCCGATTACGGAATAGTAGGGCAAGATGATCGCCGGAATGACAGCTCCCAGAATGCCTATAAAACCGAAACGCTTGTTCAGCTTGGAATAAGCGCCGATGGTGCTCATTCCCGTTTTTCTGCCCAGAGCAATTTCCGCGATCATAAGCGCAAAACCGAAGGTAACGGCGAGAATCAGATACACCAGCAGGAAAATTCCGCCGCCGTATTTGGCTGCCAGGTAGGGAAAGCGCCAGATATTGCCAAGTCCTACCGCCGAGCCGGCTGCCGCAAGCACAAAACCGATCCGTCCGGTAAAACTGCTTCTTTTTTCATTCATGATATAACTCCTTTGCATAGAAGCCCGGTTGGGACACATTTGCTTTTTATTATAGCATAATCGTTGGGGGATTACAATGGTCATTTCCAAAATATTCCCGGAAAATGACGAAACTCCCCCCCTATAATGCTTCAAGCTCCGGCAGAGTCTCCGGCAGATAAGCGGAACAGACATACAGACTGTACCCGTTTTCAAAAAGAATTTTCCGCAGGGGAACCGGCGGCGCAAATACGGAAAAACCAGTCAGACTGCGCGTGATCCCTTCGCCTGTGAACTTCACATAACTCTCCTTCGCACACCAGATGTCATAGAAAACCGCACCTGTTTCGCCGTTTTTCTGCCAGTATGCTGCCTCATCCGGATGAAAATACCGTTTGACCAGAGAAGCATTGCAAGGACCTTTGTGCGCCTGCAGATCCAGGCCCAACGGATGGCTGTCCATGGCAATGACCCAGTACATACCGCTGTGGGAGAGGGAAAAATGCACTTCCGAGCCATGGGGAACGGTGGGAATGGCATATGGTTTGCCGAGGGGCTCTGTGCCGATTTTCCAGTCGGAAATGCCGGTGTATTTCCGCAATGCCCTGTGCAGAAGGGTACGGGATTCCCGCCGATCGTTCATTTCGGTGATGTACAGCTTCATACAGACTCCCTGCGCAGGTGAATGAACACCGCTTCCGTGGGATTACCCAGTCTGGGAATGGGGGATACGGTGTTGGAAAGGCCCCTGCCCACCACCAGCCGGTCATCGTGGATACCGGAGGCATATTTCGGGAAAAGTCCCTGACCCGGTGCGTAAATATCCAACCCGAAGACCCGCCACTGTCCGCCGTGTGCATGACCGGAAAGGGTCAGTTCCACAGAGGTATCACGGATATGGGCCGGATAATGCTCGGGATGATGGCAGAGCAGCAGATGAAAACCGTCTTCCGCCGCAAAACGTGCCAGAAAATCCAGATCCGGCGGCGGCGTTTTTTCGGCGTGATGCTTGGCATAAGTAAGAGGGGATGTCAATCCGCCGATGCACATTCCGTGGGCGTGTACAAAGCTGTTGTCCAGAAGCGTGATGCCGGTTTCTGCAAGCAATGCCCGGTTTTCCTCGGACATACCGCCTTCGTGATTGCCGATGGAATAGTAAACCGGCGCGATCTCCGTCATGGCGGACAGGCAGGCAAACCCCGGTTTGTTGTAAGTCTGATCCGCCGGATGACCTACGGCATTTTCCATCATATCTCCGGGGACGGCAATGATGTCCGGCTTTTCTTCCCGCAGTGCCGCCAGAACCTCCTCGCAGGGATGATTGTGCAGGTCGGAAACAAGAGCGATCTGCAGATCAAGGGGGGCTTTTATTGTATAGTGCGTACGTTTCATGCCCGATCCTTTCCGTGCCCGATGGCGGCAAGCAGTTCATCCATGGTGTCCGCAAACACTGACGCACCGCTTTCCAGCAGAACATCCTTTTCTCTGAATCCCCATGTAACGGAAATACAGTCGATCCCGGCGTTTTTCGCCGTGAGTACATCCACTTCGGAATCCCCCACATAAACACATTCTTCCGCCGGCACACCGATTTCCCGCATCATGGCAAATACCGTATCGGGCGCGGGCTTTTTGCGGATGCCGCAGGATTCTCTTTCCCCGGCGGCGTGAGGAATCTGCGGAAAATAGGACTTTACCAGATCCACCACCGCATCGTGGAATTTGTTGGAAACCACCGCCAGATGATAGCCTTTTGCGGCAAGGGTGTCCAGCAGTGCGGGAATTCCGTCGTAGGGCTTTGTCTTGTTCCGGGAGATTTTCGCATACTCGGTACGGAAGGTATCGAGACAGGCTTCAAACAGTTCGTTGTCCTTGCCGTCCGGTACCATCTTTTCCATCAGCCGCACCACACCGTTTCCCACGGCAAGGCGCACTTCTTCGATGGTCTTCGGCGGCATATGATAAGCGGCAAGGGCGATATTCACGCCGTCCGCCAGATCCGCAAGGGTATCCAGCAGCGTACCGTCCAGATCAAAGATTACAGTTGTATAAGCAGTCATAATAAACCTCGGTTTCGTTTTTTATTATTATACCCCATCCGGATACAGATGTCAAATGGCAGAAGGAAAAACCGGCGGAAAGGGTGAGAAATACTGTCATAACCCATCTTTCCCGAAAAAATGCCCGGACGGTGTATTGCACAGGAAAACGTTCTGTGTTATAATGATATCAGAGAACGTCAGATAAGGAGAATTCCGATCTATGGGATTTACAACAATAGAACATAATGTGGATTTCTGCGTGGTAGGCGGCGGACTGGCGGGAATGTGTGCCGCTATTGCCGCAGCCAGAGGCGGATCGAAGGTTGCCCTGATGCAGGACCGTCCCGTACTCGGCGGCAATGCCTCTTCCGAAATCCGGATGTGGGTCTGCGGATGCGGTGACGGTGACTGTAAGGAAACCGGTATCATCGAAGAGATCACTCTGGCATCCTTCTACCGCAATCCCGACAAGATCTACGCCATCTGGGACGGACTGCTGTTTGAAAAGGTGAAGATGGAGCCGAATATCACACTGCTTCTGAACTGCTCTGCCTGTCAGTGCGAAATGGACGGCAGCCGCATTGTCAGCGTGACCGGATGGCAGACCACGACCCAGCGCTGGCAGAAGGTCAATGCATCCCGTTTTGCCGACTGCTCCGGGGACAGCGTACTGGCGCCTCTGACCGGTGCATCCTTCCGGGTGGGCAGAGAAGCGCGGGACGAATTCGGCGAAAAAACCTCCCAGGAAACTGCCGATCGTCAGACCATGGGCATGAGCTGCCTGATCCAGATGCGCAAAAGTGAACGGATCACCAAGTTTATCCCGCCGGAATGGGCTGTGAAAATGACGCCCGAGGTGATAAAATACAGAAAGCCCAATATGGCCGAGAGCACGGAGAACTTCTGGTATCTGGAGCTGGGCGGCAACCGGGATTCCATCGGGGATACGGAAGAAGTACGGGACGAACTGCTGGCATTGGCCTACGGTATGGTGGACTACATCAAAAACAGCGGCGAGGTAGACGACGGGGATCACTGGTGCCTGGATTTCCTCGGATTCCTGCCGGGCAAGAGAGAATCCCGCCGTATGATGGGACCGTATATCATGACCCAGGGAGATGTGCTGAGCGGCGGAAAGTTTGCGGATGTGGTGGCATATGGCGGCTGGCCTCTGGACGACCATCATCCCGACGGATTCTACCATCTGGGCAATCCGAACGTATGGGGTGACACACCGAAGCCATACGGTATTCCTTACCGCTGTCTGTATTCGGCGAACATTGACAACCTGTTCTTCGCAGGCCGGAATATTTCCATGACCCATGCGGCCATGAGCAGCAGCAGAGTGATGGCCACCTGCGCCCTTCTCGGGGAAGCTGTCGGATGTGCGGCCAATATCGCCAGAGAGTACAACCTCACTCCCCAGGGTGTCCATGACGAACAGATCCGTCTTCTGCAGGAAAGACTGATGGAAAACGGATGCTTCCTGCCGGGGATGAGCAGAACGGTGTCCGATACCGCAAAGACCGCCTCCCTGACAGCCGAGGGCGGCGAAAATATCGAAAATCTCCGCAATGGCCGTGACCGCAACAACCATACCTATGGAGATACGGAAAACGGCGCGGATCTGGTACCCGGTAAGGCAGCGGAATATACCTTCGCCAAGCCTACGGAATTGACGAATATCCACCTTGCCTTCGACTCCGACCTGCACCGAAAGACCCTGCCCGGTGACTGGTGCGAAAGAGGACATACCATGCGCGCGAATGTGGTCCCCGAAAGCCCGACCATGCACGTGCCGAAGACACTGGTGAAATCATACCGTATCGAAGCCGTGACCGAACAGGGCGAAAACATATGCATCGCGGAAGAAAATCTGAACCTGCTCCAATGCGTAAACCATTCCGTATCCGGGAAATTCTGTTCCGTGCAGTTCATTCCCCTCACCACATGGAACGACGAACCTACGGAAAAAATACATATTTTCTCTTTTGATGTACGATAAACAACAGAAAAAGACCGGTGCGGCCGATTGGGCTTTGCCGGTCTTTTGTATTTATGCGGTTTATTCGGCGAGGGAGACGGCGTACTGGCGCTCGATTTTTTTGTGATGCCGCATATAGAACAGGAAATGAACCGCTGCGGTGACGGACCAGGTGACGGGATAGCACAAAAACAGCATGAAAAGGGAAGGCGCTGCCGCAAATACGGTGTAGATCCAGAGAATACGCAGACCACAGGCACCCACCAGCGTGACGATCGCAGGTATAACGGAGGAACCCATACCGCGCTGACTGCTTGCCAGAATACTCATGATACCGTTCAGCGCATAGGTTGTGACAACAATCTGCATACGTTCAATACCGTAAGAAACGGCTTCGGGATTGTCGTCGATGAAAATACCCAGCAGGGGACGGGCAAAGAGCATACAGAGGGAACCGAGAACCAGAGTGGCTGCAATGGTCAGCAGGATGCAGTTTATGACAACTTTGTGGATGTTCTTTATTTTTTTCGCACCGTAATTCTGGGCGGTAAAGGTCATGGCAGCACGGGAAAGATTGGTGGCAACCAGATGCACAAAAGCATCGATCTGACCGGCGGCACTGTTTCCTGCCATAAGGGCGGAATTGTCAAAGGAGTTGACGGCACCCTGCAGGAATACATTGGAAAGGGAGAATACGGAAGACTGAATACCGGAGGGAATACCTACATGCAGAATTTTCAGGAATTTGTCCTTGTGGATCTTCAGCTTCTTCAGCTCCAGACGGCAGCAGTCCTTGAGATGAGTCAGATATACAAGAACCATAACCATAGAAATATACTGGGAAATGATGGTCGCCAGCGCAACACCGGCCACACCCATTTCGAAAACCAATACAAAAATCAGATTCAGCAGAACATTGACAATCCCCGAAACGGTCAGGAAGAACATGGGCTTTTGGGTATCTCCCACCGCACGCAGTATGGAGGCACAGAAATTGTATACCATGGAAGCGGGCGCACCGAGGAAATAAATTTTCATATATATAAGTGCCAGAGGAAATACATCTGCCGGAGGATCCATGAGACGGAGAAGGGGTTCGGCAAGGAAAAATCCGAGCATTCCCACAAGCAGACCGCCGAGCATACTGACAAACACGGAAGTATGTACGCTCTGCCGAATACTCTCCTCATCCTTTGCGCCGTAACTGTGTGCAACCAGAACATTGGCGCCGATGGACAGACCCATGACGAGGTTCAGGATCAGATGGATCAGCGATGTGTTGGAACCGACCGCGGCAAGGGCCACATGGCCGTTGTACCGTCCGACGATAATGTTGTCCGCCGTGTGGTACAGCTTCTGCACAACCGCAGAGGCGATCAGCGGCAGGGTGTAACGGATGATATTCGGGATCATGGGGCCGTTCACGATGTCGATTTTCTTTTTGGCACGGGTTTGCATTATCAAAACTCCTCGAAAATCCAGGTTTACCTTCTCAATAAACGAAAAGAACGGCAACGGGAATCACTCGGCGACAGCATTCTGCGGATTGTACAGTACGGACATTTTTCTGTGTCTGCGGAAATAGAAGAACAGATGGGCGGCAGAGGTGATGAACCAGCTGACCGGGTAGGAGAGATACAGCATGGTCAGAGATGGGGATGCGGCGAAAACGGTGGCAATCCACAGAATCCGCAGCCCGCAGGCGCCCAGCATGGAAACAACCATGGGCGTTACAGAAGCCCCCATGCCGCGCTGACAGCCGACTAAAACTTCCATCAGACCGCACAGGAAATAGGTTGGAGAAACGATCCGCATTCTCTCAATGCCGTAGATGATGGCAGAGGGTTCGTCCGTAATGAAAATACCCAGTAAAGGTTCGGCAAGCAGAATTGAGATCTGTCCGATGGTTATACCGATTACGGTAACGATTCCAACACAATAAGCCATTACTTTGTGTACTTTGCGGATTTGACCGGCGCCGATATTTTGTCCGGTGAAGGTCAGGGCGGCTTGATATACGCTGTTCATGGCGATGTAGATGAAGTTTTCGATTTGAGAAGCGGCGGTACTGCCAGCCATGATAATGGAACTGTCAAAGGAGTTAAGGGCAGTTTGAACAACCACATTGGACAGGGAGAATACAGTACCCTGAATGCCAGCCGGCAGACCCACACGAATGATGCTGATCAGCTTGTTGCGGTAGATCTTCAGCTTGTTCAGCTCCAAGCGGCAGCAGTCCTTGAGACGGACCATATACACCACGATCATCACCATGGAAACATACTGGGAAATGATGGTCGCCAGCGCAACACCGGCCACACTCATGTGGAAGACCAGAACAAAAATCAGATTGAATACCACATTGACAAATCCGGAAATGATCAAAAAGATCATAGGACGCTTGGTATCTCCTGCAGCACGGAGTATGGAGGCGCAGAAGTTATACACCAGGGAAGCGGGCGTGCCGAGAAAATAGATTTGCAGATATAATTTGGACAGGGGCAGAACATCGGCAGGAGTACCCATCCAGATCAAAAACTGTTTGGAGAAGAGAATGCCCACCATGCCGACAACCAGACCGCCGATGATGCTGACCAGTACCGCAGTATGCACTACTTTGTGCACACCACGTTCGTCACGGGCACCGTATGCCTGCGCGACCGCTACACTGGCACCTGTGGATAAACCGAAGCAGATGTTCAAAAGCAGATTGATCAGCGCACCGGTAGCACCGACAGCGGCCAGCGCCACAGGTCCGTCAAAGCGCCCGACCACAATATTGTCCGCGGCATTGTACAGTAGCTGCAGGAACCCGGAAGCGATCACGGGGATGATATATCGTATAATATTGGGAATCATAGGACCGTTTACAATGTCCATTCTTTTTTCGGTACGCATCAGAATCCTCCGTAAACAATACACATAGTTGTTAAAACGATACGATTTCGGGAAACCGGGTGGCATAGCTAAACTACCCGAATTTTACACACTCTTATAATTATAACATCCCGGTCTGGAAATTACAATATCACAGTTATATGAAAACCGGAATATGCTTATGTGCGAAAATTAGATAAAATTTTGCGGAAATGGAATAAAGTGTGAACAAAGAACAAAACCGCATCTGTCGAAAAAATGAAATGCGGTTTTTATAAGCTGTGTGAGAATTTACTGTGCGGCAGCCGCCTGTTCGGATTTGGCAAAGTATGTTGTACATGGTATATTGCCTCCGTACCGACCGTTCCCAGGGAACAGTTACCGAAAAAGATAAACCGTATCCGGTCCGGAGACAGAATACGGTTTGTAGGATACAGAGGAAATTTACGCAAGCCAGCTCATGCTGACAAACCAGTTCTTCAACAGATTCGTCCACTGTGCAACATGGGCATTGTAGGGGGAAACCCCCAGCCCATGATCGCCATAAGGGAAAATGTGCATTTCACAGGGAACATTGTGTTTGCGGAGTGCGGTGGCGTACATATAGCTGTTGGTTACATTCACACAGGTATCGTCTGAGGTATGCCAGATGAAGGTGGGCGGAGTAGTATCTTTTACCAGTAAATCCGGGCTCAGGGAGGGAAGAATATCCATTTTCCCTTCACCGGCCAGTTTACTGAAACAGTCGTAATATATGGTATTCTCATCCATTTCGGGGAACAGGAAGAAATCCGGATAATGCATGGCAGGATAACACAGGATCGTTGCATTGGGCATACAATCCATTCTGTCGGTTTCATCCAGGTTTTCAAAATCAATGGGGGCGGTATAGGTGGAAATCAATGCCGCCAGATGACCGCCTGCGGAAGAACCCATAACGGCAACCTTCTCTGGATGGATACCGAATTTTTCCGCATTGGCTCTTACATAACGGACGGCACGGCGTGCATCCACCAGAGGAAGAGGGAAGGCATGGGGATGTACACGGTACTGACACACAAAGGCATCCATACCGATGGAGTTCAGAAAGTCAGCATATCCGCCGCCTTCATGCCAGCAGCGACAGGTGTATCCGCCACCCGGAAAGATAACCACAGCAGCATCCGTTTTCTTTTCCGCTGCCGGATAATATTCCAGCACAGGAGTTTCTTCACATTTGCCGGGAACACTTTCCCACATCATAAATGTTTCCATAACGATAATTCCTTTCAAAACAAGTAATATAGCTGTTGAAAATTACTGCAGCCAATTCATATTGATGAACCAGTTTTTCAACAGATTCGTCCACTGGGCAACGTGGGCATTGTAGGGTGAAACAGCCAACCCGTGATTGCCATCGGGGAAGATGTGCATTTCACAAGGGATATTGTGTTTGCGAAGCGCGGTTGCGTAGTCATAGCTGATGGTTACATTTACCAAGGAATCATCGGCGGTATGCCAGAGGAAGGTGGGAGGGGTTATATCCTTCACAAGCAGCGCCGGACAGAGGGAAACCAGAATATCCACATTGTTTTCTTCTACCAGGTTGCTGAAGCATGCATCATATTTGGCAAGGAGGGCAGGATAACACAGGATACTTGCATTGGGCAAACAGCTTATATTGTCGATTTCGTCCAGATTTTCGAAATCAATAGGGGCGGTATAGGTAGAAAGCAGACCTGCCAGATGACCGCCGGCAGAGGAACCCATAACGGCAACCTTATCGGGATTGATACCGAAATTTTCCGCATTGGCTCTTACATAACGAACGGCACGGCGTGCATCCACCAGAGGAAGAGGGAACGTGTGGGGATATACACGGTACTGACATACAAATGCATCCATACCGATGGAGTTCAGAAATTCGGCATAACCTCCGCCTTCATGCCAGCAGCGACAGGAGTATCCTCCGCCCGGAAAAATAACCACAGTTGCATCCGTTTTCTTTTCCGCCGCCGGATAATATTCCAGAACAGGAGTCTCTTCACATTTGCCGGGAGTACTTTCCCACATCATAAATGTTTCCATGACAGTAATTCCTTTCAAAAACGATATAGCTGATGAAAATTATTGCAGCCAATCCATATTGATAAGCCAGTTTTTCATCAGGTTTACCCACTGTGCGGTGTGGGGAATATGAGACGCCAAACCAATACCGTGATCGCCGTAGGGGAAAATGTGCATTTCGCAGGGAACGTTATGCTTTCTGAGCGCCGCAGCGTAGATGTAGCTGTTGATGACATCCACACAGGTATCATCGGCAGCGTGCCAGATAAATGTCGGGGAGGTGGTATCCTTGACCAGCAGATCGGGACTGAGGGACGGTGCCAGATCCTGCAGCTTTTCTCCCAGCAGATTCTGATAACTGCCTATATGGGGAATAGCTGTGCCGTCCGGATGATGGATTACGGGATAGCAAAGGATCGTAGCGCAGGGCAGATAATCCGCTTTGTCGATCTCGTCCGTGTTTTCGAAATCAATGGGTGCGGTATAGGTGGAAACCAGAGCCGCCAGATGACCGCCGGCAGAAGAACCCATAACACCGATCTTGTCCGGATTGATGCCGAATTTTTCTGCATTGGCTCTTACATACCGGATCGCACGGCGTGCATCCAGCAGGGGCAGGGGGAAGAGATGGGGGAATACACGGTAGGGGCAGACAAAGGCATCCATACCGATGGTGTTGAAGTATTCCGCAAATCCTCTGCCTTCGTGATCGGCATGGAACTCATAGCCGCCGCCGGGGAAGATCACGATCGTTGCATCCGTAGTTTTGTTTTCTGCGGGATAGTAATCCAGACAGGGCTTCTGTCCGTAAGTACCGGGCGCATCGTCCCACATATACAGTCTTTCCATAATAAAACCTCCGATAAATTCAAAAAAATTGTCAGCCGGACAGAATTACCGCATCCAGCCCATGTTGTCGATCCAGTTTTTCAGAAGTCCCGCCCACTGCGCCGTATGAGGTACGGAGGGAGCAAGACCGAGTCCGTGTCGCCCATTGGGGAAAATGTGCATTTCACAGGGGATACCGTGCTTTCTGAGTGCCGTGGCATAGAGATAGCTGTTGATGACATTTACGCTGTTGTCCTCCGCGGTATGCCACAGGAATGCGGGCGGGGTTGTATCCTTCACCAGCAGATCGGGACTGAGGGACGGTGCCATGTCCTGCCTGTCCTCGCCCAGCAGAAACAAATAACTGCCGATGTGGGCAATACCGGTATCGTCCGGGTGATGGATCACGGGGTAGCACAGAATTGTGGCATCGGGCCGATAATCCGCCTTGTCGGTTTCGTCCGAATTTTCAAAATCAATGGGGGCGGTGTAGGTGGAAACCAGAGCCGCCAGATGACCGCCGGCAGAGGAACCCATCACGGCAATTCTTTCCGGATTGATGCCGAATTTTTTCGCATTGACCCGTACATACCGGACTGCACGGCGTGCATCCAGCAGAGGCAGGGGGAAGAGATGGGGGAATACACGATACGGGCAGACGAAGGCATCCATGCCGATGGAATTGAGGTATTCCGCATATCCCTGACCTTCGTGATTTGCCAGATGCGTATATCCGCCGCCGGGAAAGATCACAACCGTTCCGTCGGATGTTTTATTCTCGGCAGGGTAATAGTGAAGTACGGGTTCATCCGTGTAAGTACCGGGCGCATTGTCCCAGAGATGCAGTATTTCCATAAACAGCCTCCTTTGTCGGTACCGGAGAAATTTCGTTTGATTCTACCTTAATTATACAAATAACCCATCAGAATGTCAATAGGGACATTTGTTTTTTATGAATGTAGAAAAAAGTGTGAATTTTTCTGTACATCCTTTACTTTACTGTCGATATATGTTATAATAAATCGACTACAGGGAAAGGTATTTATCTATGGTATTTTCACATCTTTTGTTTTTATATATTTTCATGTTTTTCCTATTGATCGCATATTTTGCGATACCGAATAATTTTTGGCGGCGGGGTGTACTTACAGTATTTTCCCTGTTATTTTATGCCTTCGGGGAACCAAAGTATGTGTTCCTGATGATCGGTCTGGTGCTGACGGACTACATCTTCGGCCGGCTGATCGCCTGTAAAACATCATCGGCCTGGCGGAAAACCTGGCTGGTGCTGGCGGTGATCACGAATCTGGGTGTGCTGGGACTGTTCAAATACCTCGGTTTCTTCACGGAAACGGTCAACAACATCTTCGGTGCCGATATTCCCGTACTGTCGCTGACCATGCCCATCGGTATCAGCTTCTTCACCTTCCAGACCATGTCCTATGTCATTGACGTATACAGAGAAGACGTACCGGTACAGAAATCCTTCCCGAAGCTGCTTCTGTACGTATCCTTCTTCCCCCAGCTGATCGCGGGGCCCATCGTCCGCTACAAGGATATCGAGGCCCAGCTGGACAACCGCAGTGCGGATATATATGAAATTCAGGAAGGTTTGTACCGATTCTCCATCGGTCTTGCGAAAAAGGTGCTGATCGCCGACAACTGCGGTGCGGCATCCGGTATGTTCTACAGCCTGAAGGAAGCAACGGTGTCCGGTCAGTGGCTGGGAGCTGTGTTCTTCACGCTGCAGCTGTATTTCGACTTTTCCGGTTATTCCGATATGGCCATCGGCCTGGGCCGTATCTTCGGCTTCCGGTTCCGTGAAAACTTCAATTATCCTCTGATTTCCGGCAGTGCCACGGAATTCTGGAGAAGATGGCATATGTCCCTCGGCACATTCTTCAGAGACTATGTGTACATCCCCCTGGGCGGCAACCGGCACAATCAGATCCGCAATATCTTCGTCGTCTGGTTCCTTACCGGTATGTGGCACGGTGCATCCTGGAACTTCATGCTGTGGGGTGTGTACTACGGCATCCTGCTGTTGATCGAAAAGAAGGGTTTGCTGGCGTTCCTGTCCTCCGTACCCGATGCGGAAAACCATCCCGCCCGTGCCCGTTTCGTCAGAGTGTGCAAGCAGATTCTGTCCCATGCTTACTGTATCTTCATCACGGTATTCGGCTTCGCCATCTTCTATTTTGAGAAGGGCCTGCCCGCCGGTATCGGCAGACTGTTCGGTGTCGGTGTCAGCGGCTTTACGGATCTGTTCACCATGTCCGTGCTGATGGAACATATCTGGCTTCTGATCGCGGCCTGCGTACTGGCCTGCCCCGTGATTCCCGCCATCGGCGAAAAGCTGAAAGGGAAACTTGGGGAAGATCGGTACTATGTGCCCATGCGTCTGTATAAAACCGCCTGTGTGATCCTGCTGACTGCGGCCGCAACTGTACAGCTGGTCGGCAATTCCTACAGCCCGTTTCTGTACTTCCGCTTCTGATAAAACCGAAAAGGAGAACCACTGTTGAAAAAAATAGATATCATCACTTTAATACTGACAGCCACTCTCTTCGGCGGTGCGGCGTGTGCCAATCTGTTCCAGACGGACAGACCTACGGAATCCGTGGAGGAAAAGAGAGAATTGCAGACCCTGCCCGAATTTTCATGGAAGAATCTGGCGGACGGCACCTATTTCTCGGAATGGGCGCTGTACGTGTCCGATACCTTCATCGGCAGAGAAACGCTTGTGTCTTTAGCCAAGAAAATGGATACACTGATGGGAACCGAGCTTTCCATCGGCGGCGACGATAAATTTGTTCTTCTCCAGACAGGCAGCAATAAGGATGACGGTGCGGAAACGGATAACCGTCTGGAAAACGCCTTTGCCCAGCTGGAATCGAACAAAGCGGAAACCGAAGCACCGGAAACCGAACCTGTTCCCGATGAGACCGATACACCCGAAACCGATGCACCGGAGACGGAAGCATCCACCGAAACCACCGAATCCGAAACGGATGCAGCCGAAACGGATGAGAATACGGAAACCGAACCGGAAACCGATCCGACACCGATATATCAGCTGGTGCTGAGCAGAGAAAGCATACAGCTTACCGTCGGCAGCGGTGCGGTGATCTACGCCTCACTGGTTTCCGACAGCAATATCAGCATGCCCATCACATGGTCCATTTCGGATAAGAATATCGCTACCATCGCCAGAAACCCCAAGGGCGGCATTGACGTCAAGGGCTTGACGGAAGGCAGCTGTACTCTGAACTGCAGCACAGAAGACGGAATCACCGCCTCCTGCGTAGTTACCGTAAAGACCGTGACCGCCGGTAATGCCAACGAAAACGAAACGCCGGACTTCAAGGAAAACGGCCTGTTCATCTTCGGAGACGCGGTATACACAGGCGGCTACTATTCCGATGCCAATGCGAAGTACTACGCCCAGACAGCGGCATATTACAAGAGCCTGTTCGGCGAAAATACCCGTATGAATCTGGTTGTGGCGCCCGTATCCGCTGTAACCATCGACAATCCCGAGGTCAAGAAGAAGATCACCAATCAGGAAAGCGCTCTGCAGAAAATGGAAGCACACTGCAGTGATTCGGTGAACTTTGTCAACACCTACAACAGTATCTACAGCCACCGTGACGAATACCTGTATTTCCGCAGTGACCACCACTGGACCGCAAGAGGCGCTTATTATGCCTACACGGCCTTTGCCGAATCCGTGGGCCTGACGCCTACACCGCTGGATCAGTTCGATTACAGCATCATCAAC
The DNA here is from genome assembly GCA_015063745.1 of Oscillospiraceae bacterium. Lineage (GTDB taxonomy): Bacteria > Bacillota > Clostridia > Oscillospirales > CAG-272 > UMGS1696. Next base: position 22,721 of record SVTO01000012.1, read on the forward strand.
GACAACTACCATGGCTCCATGTATGCCTATACCAAGGATGAGCGTGTGCTGGCGTTCAAGGATATGGTGGAGGTATTCATGCCCCGTAAGGAAATGACCATGACCGTCACCATGCCCAACGGCAGTACCGTTATCTATGATTCCTGTATCCGTACCGCCAGCGCCAATTACGTTTCGTTCTTGGCCGGCGATAACCCCTATACGGTGATCAATGTTCCCGAAAACCCGCAGGATTTCAATGTACTGGTTCTGAAGGATTCCTTCGGTAATGCCTTTGTACCCTTCCTCTGCGAGCATTACGGCAATATCATCGTTGTGGATACCCGTTATACGGATATGAACGTATATGAGCATCTGAAGGATTACGGACTCTCGGATATTATATTCGTGAACAATATTGAAGCAGCCAATTCCACCGCATGGTCCAATATGTACCTGAAAGCCGTAGGAGTCGAATAAAATCATGCCACAGAATCCCCCTCCCCATGTCCATCACCGATGCAGAATGCGGAAACGATACGCAAAGGACGGTATACACAGCTTTGCCGAGCATGAGGCATTGGAGGTATACCTGTTCCGCTGTCTGCGTCGTGGAAATACCAATCCCATTGCCCACGCGCTTCTCCAACGATTCGGTTCCCTGAGCCGGGTCTTTACGCCGCAGAACGGAAAAGCTTACCGTGAAATCCGTGATGTTGGTGAAAAGACAGCACTTGCTCTGATGGAATGTGGGGAAACTATGAACAAAAGTGTTCTATCCGTTCTGCAGGATCCGCCCGGGTATAACGAAAACAAAACCATGGTGTTCGCCCGATATATGCTCCGCCGGATTCCGGAAGAAGATGTCCTGATCCTGCGTTACAATGAAGAAGGACAGTTCAGAGCGTGTACAGTCATCCCCGGACCGGAAGCGGATACGGCGGAATGGAGCCTGAAATGCCTTGCCGCCACAAAAACCGGTGAGGAACTGCATTTCCGCATCCGCGATGATGCCAATCTCCCCGCCGAGGCGATTCTTCGGCTGAGCACGGAGATGTACCGTTACGGCCGCCGGGTAAAAAGCATTATGAAAATCACCGATGCCGGTGAAACACAGATCCTGTATAAATAACAAAAAAGTGACTGCAGATCCAATGAAAATCTGCAGTCACATTTTTTATGTCGTTTGTCTGATGGGTTATGCTTCGGCCTTCTGAGCCTTCTTCTTCTTGAAGCCGGAGCCTTGTCTCTGTGCCATAACCAGACGCCAGTAAACACCCTTCAGTGCCAGCAGTTCCTGATGTGTACCGAATTCCACGAGACGACCCTTGTCCAGAACGATCAGCTTGTCTGCGTTGCGCAGAGTGGACAGACGGTGGGCAATGGCGAAGGTGGTACGATCCTTGGTCAGCTTGTTGATGGCATCCTGGATCAGTTTTTCGGTTTCTGTATCCAGCGCAGCGGTTGCTTCGTCCAGAATCAGGATTCTCGGGTTGTGGATCAGCGCACGGGCAATGGCCACACGCTGACGTTCACCGCCGGAGAGGGAATAACCCTTTTCACCGATGATGGTGTTGTAGCCTTCGGGCAGGTTTACGATAAAGTCGTGCGCATTGGCCAGCTTGGCGGCTGCGATTACTTCTTCATCGGTTGCATAAGGCTTTGCGTACTTGATGTTGTCACGGATGGAACCGCCGAACAGGAAAGTTTCCTGCAGAACGATACCGATCTGAGAACGGAGTGCGTTCTGGGAGATGTCCTTGATGTTAACATCGTCAATGAGGATTTCACCTTCCGTTACATCGTACAGACGCATGATCAGGTTGATCAGCGTAGACTTACCGGAACCGGAGTGACCTACGATACCGATCATTTCACCCTTCTTGATATCCACGGAAATGTTTTCCAGAACAGGGTTGTATGTATCATAACCGAAGGTTACGTTACGGATGGAGATATCGCCTTCGATGGCAATATCGATAGGCAGGTCGATATCGTCGACTTCCGGGGGTTCTTCCAGAATTTCCAGCACCTTACCGAGAGAGGTGGCAAGGTTGGCCAGAACGTTGGGCAGGGTAGTAAAGTAAGCCAGAGGGTTGTACAGAATAGTGGAGTAAGCGTTGAACTGGTGGAGTTCACCGTAGTCCATCAGGCCCTCGAACAGCAGGTAGTTACCGTAGAACATGATGAAGTAACGGCCGAGCCGCATAACTTCGGTCAGCAGAGCAAAGAATGTATTGCTCCATACACCGCGTGCTTCATCGTGTTTGGAAGCGAGATCGGTTGCATCCAGATAACTCTTGATTGCTTTATCTTCGTTACCGAATGCTTTAACGATACGCATACCGTCGAAAATATCCTGTGTAACCTGGTTAACACGGTTGTTGTACTTCCACACGGTTCTGGACAGCATGGTAAACTTACCGTTGATGCTCTTGAAAGCAACGATAACCAGCGGAATGGGGATAAATACGAACAGCGCCATCAGCGGGTTCAGGAACAGCAGCAGAACGGATGCCAGCAGGAAGGAGAAGATCTGTGTGAACAGATTGGGCATTTCGTTTACTAAGAAGTGCTGTACCTGAATGGTGTCGTTCAGAACACGGCCGATCAGGTCACCGGTAGCCCGGCGGGAGATCGAAGCAATGGACAGGGACTGGATTTTTTCATACACAACGGTACGCAGAAGCATCGTGGACCGGCTGCCGGTGATGGTGGCGATACGGCTGTGTACGATACCGATCGCTCTCTGGAACAGGTCAATGCAGATGATGCAGGCAAAGATGGCGATGAACCCGCGCATATGGGGGTCGGTCAGAGAGGATACGGGACGGATGGACTCGTTGGCAATGTAATCGTTAACGGCAACCTTCTGAATGGAGGGCAGAACGAACTGAATTGCCAGAGAGATAACGGATACGAACAGAGGGAAGAGCAGCATAAGCCGCATACCCTTTGTCAGCCCCCAGAGCTTTCTGTACACTTCCTTCTGGTCACGGCAGAAGGGACAGATGGCGGTACCGGGGATGAACGGACGGTTACACTTGGGGCAGAAGCGTTCGCGTTCATCGTTGGTTACGGGTTCACCGGGGGCTTGGTGTTCCCGCAGTTTGAGAGCGAGACTTTCGCAGGCGTTGACCAGTACGGAATATCTCGGCAGGTTGCGGGCGGACTGGAAACGGCAGATCAGCGTGGTAATTCCGTCAATCACACCGTAGAATGCACAGTTACCGTATAATACTTCGGTGGAGAAGACGGTGCAGCGGGACAGATCCACTTCGGTAACAATCTCGCCGTCCAGGATACAGTAAATGTGTTTGTCGGTAACAACTGTGAACCCTTTGACAAAACGGTCTTCATACATATTGAAGGGGACACAGTACATCAGTTTCTCGTCGACAGCTCGGGCATCGTAAGCAGCCTGATCCGCCGCCGGGAGATCATAAAACAGTTTCATGAGTTATCTCCTTACTTGCAAAGGTTTTCTGTGCAGGATTCTCTTACACAGACCCTGATACGGATGTCAGATATATACTTCGATGAATTTGAGGCTGTGACGGTCCAGCTTCTTGGGATCCGGGATAACAAAGCAGTTACCGTCCATATCGTTGATGATAATACGTCCGTCTTCCAGAGAACGGATGTTGTAGAAGGGGCTGTTCAGAACCATGGCAATACGGCCTGCGGAGGTTTCGGCCTCCATGTAGGTATAACCGAACTTTTCCTTGGCAGAGTAAATGTGCGTGATTTCGGGGGTGAAATAACGTACTTCCAGTTCCGCATTCAGAAGATCCACGGTGTCCTTGTCGAAGATGCCCAGATCACGGATCATACCGATTTCGTGACCGCGGCCGTTCTTCTTGGTGTCCGGTTCTCTGACGGAGAGGAATTCGTTGGGTGCGGTGATGGGGAAGGAACGGCGGATGATTACTCTTTCGAAGAATTCTTCCACGCCTTCCGCATTGATGATCTTTGCGGAGATCAGCCCGCCGACGGATTTGCTGAACCAGGTGTTTTCCGGGGTCATGTTGATGGACTCGCGATGCTGGAAGAGCTTATCGGTATCCACCTCTTCCTCGTCGTCATCCTCTTCTTCATCTTCCAGAGCAGCGGCTGCCTTTTCCTTGGTTTCTTCCTTCTTGTTTTCCGCCTGCACCTGCTTCTTGGTATTTTCGTTCTTATTCATAGCTTCATTCTTTTCAGTGGTACTCATATCAATTTCTCCTATTTCACCTGATGGTGTTGGACTTATGTAAGACAACAGTCTGCCGGGCGGCTTACATGCCGGACAGAACTTTCTTCATGGCATCACTCTGGAGCATATACAGCTTGTAGTATACACCCTTCTTGGCAAGAAGTTCTTCCGGAGTGCCTTCTTCTGCGATTTCACCGTTTTCGATGGCGAACAGATAGTTGCAGTCTTTCAGGGTAGAGAGACGGTGGGCAATGGAAATACAGGTACGTCCCTTGATCAGCTCGGCAAGAGCGTCACCGATGAGACGTTCGGTTTCCGTGTCCATAGCGGCTGTTGCTTCGTCAAGAATCAGAATGGAGGGAGACATCAACAGTGCGCGGGCAATGGAAACACGCTGTCTTTCACCGCCGGACATGGCACGGTTACCGCTGCCGACCTGTGTTTCGTAGCCTTCGGGCAGACGTATGATGAAGTCATGTGCATTGGCAGCCTTGGCGGCGGCGATAACTTCTTCCATGGTAGCTTCGGGCTTGGCGTAACGGATGTTGTCGGCGATGGTACCGCGGAAAATGAATACTTCCTGGGATACAATGGCAATGTTCCGGCGGATATCATCCAGTTTGATGTCCTTCAGATCCACTCCGTCGATGAGAATGGAACCGGAAACAGGGTCATACATACGTGTGATCAGGTTGGCGATGGTACTCTTACCGCTGCCCGTGTGACCTACCAGACCGATATTGTCACCGGCCTTGATGTTGATGGAAACATTCTTCAGGATCGGGCGGTTGGGCAGATAATGGAAGTTAACCTTGTCGAAGGTGATGTCGCCGCGGAACTGCTTGATTTCAACAGGATTTTCGGCGTCGCGGATTTCGGGAACCATGTCGGTGATCTCGAAAATACGCTGTGCACCGTTCAGGGTACTCAGGGTCAGGTTTACAAACTGGTTGAACGCCTGCAGAGGACCGAAGAGCATACCGACGTAACCGAAATAGGTGGACCATTCACCGTATGTCATGGTCTCGCCCATAACGGACAGACCGCCGATACCCCAGATTGCCTGAGAGGACATACCGATGAGCAGGTTGATGACCGGGAAAATGGTCAGGGACATCATGTTAACCTTCAGGTTGGCATCGTAATGCACCTCGGAACGCTGGTGGAAACGGTTGGTTTCTTCTGCTTCCTTGGCGAAAGCCTTAACTACGCGGACACCGACCAGAGAGTCAGCAAGGACCGTGTTCAGACCGGAACTTGCGCGATTGAGCTTGGTGTGCAGTACGTTCATCTTCGGCAGAACCACACGGTACATGAAGATGATGATCGGCACGGGAATAAATACGATCAGCGTCAGAACAAAATTCAGTCTGAACAGGAAGATAGCAACACCGAGCAGGGTTACGGCCTGAATGGCTACATAAGGGAGGTAGGCGAGGAAGTTGTAGATCAGCATTGCATCCCCGACAAGACGGTTGTTCAGCCAACCGGTGGACTTGGAGTTGAAGAAGCCTAGGGAGAGGGGAAGCATGGATTTGAAGATCTTCTGCTTAACGTCATATGTAATACGGGTAGTCAGACGGCTGCTCAAACGGTTGTTCCAGATAGTAAAGAACTGGGCAACGAAACCGAGAAGGATGATTGCGGTGATCAGTCCGAACAGCATGGGCAGGGAGTGCCACTTACCGTTTGTGTTGAGGACATCGTCATACAGAATGGTACCGCTCAGAATAGGCGTTACCAGGGAAATTACCGTACACATTAACATGCAGAAGAGCAGCTGTACGACAAATAGCTTATAGGGGGTAACGAATCCGAAGATACGCTTCAGAATAGCCTTGGTGTCCAGCGCATCGCAGTCGGAGCAGAGTTTACGATACTGGTTTTCGTATATCTTACCGCACTTGGGACACTTGGCGTAGAACTGTTCAAAGATCGGGTCGTCGTCGTTAACGGTCTCGCCCTTGCGCAGACGTCCCACAATATCACGGAAGGCGAAGAGGTACTGTCTCTTGGAGTTGGTGCAGAGGCCGAGAATTTCGTAGTCGGAATCTTCATCCCATTTTTCAAGAATCTTATCCTTTTCTTCATCGGACAGATCCGTGGTATCCGGCTTCTTTGTCGGATGCTTTCTCATGAGCAGCCGATTACTGGAAGCGAGGGTATCCACGACCATGTCGGAGAAGAACGACAGGTCAACGGTATCCAGAACGGACACAATCTTTGCATCTGGTTTCTTGTCGAAATCCTTGAAGTCCTTGCTTTTATTGGCTGCTTTGATCTTGGGAATGGAGTCGGTATCGGCAAGGAGTCGGATGAGGGTATCGGTTTTTGCGCTGTATACAAGCCAGCTTTCGCCGAATTCCCCGTCATAATCCAGATCCAACTTCAATGCGATCGACATGTCGTCTTGCGCCAGCCCGTATTCCTGTAAGGCTTTAACGGCGGCTTCTGATAAATTGTCTAACGGAAGCATAATCTCATCTCCGCGCCCCGAATGGGACATTTTCTGGTTGGATTTGCGTCATTTGTGAACATATTCATGGAAAAATTTTCACTTTATATATTCACAGAAGGACACTTTTGTGCTATAATGCAGGTAATAAGGAAAAAATCTTCCGTGTTTGTACACCTAAAAAGACACATTTCATTATTTCTGCGTTTACCTAATAATAACAATAAATTTTCAAAAAAGCAAGTGTTTTTTTGATTTTTTGGAATTATGTTGTATTGCACAAAAAACGCATGGGAAACGGGGATAAAATATGTTTAAAAAGACAAAGCATTGGACGAAGAGTAAAAACGTAAACAGTAAGCGATATAAGCAGGATCTGGCAAATTACCTCCACGGCAAAGCTTTGAAATGCGTAACGGAAAAAGTGAACGGGATTGAAGAAGTCGTTGCCAAGAAAGGGTCCATTATCCGCAAGGACGATGAGCTTCTTGTATACGCCAGCCAGGATGTGGTGATGCGTGCGGATGTGCTGGAGCTGTCCGCGTGGGAACTGCTTTCTCTGGAAGGTGTTGTCATCACCGCACCGGACAAGGAGCACGGCGGAGAAGAGAGAACCATTGTAGCCTACTACAGCTACTGGCGCGAACTGGAAGACTGAAACATCTCCCGTGCGCATAGTATATAAAATTAAATGGAAGAGTAAAGTATAAGTCATGGATATTCTGATAGACGGGCAGTATGCGGGAATGACCATACGCACACTGCTGCAGCGGGAGCTGGGGTATTCCTCCAACCTGATCAAAAAACTGAAATTCAGCGAAAACGGCATCCTGGTAAACGGTGTTTTCAAAACGGTCCGGTATGAGCTGGCGGAGGGGGATCTGCTTTCCCTTGCCGTAGAGGATACGGGTGCGGATGTCAGTCCTTACACGATTCCGGCAGAATTACCCATCGGGATATTGTTCGAGGACGAATGGATCACAGTAGTGGACAAGCCAGCGAATATGCCGGCCCATCCCTCTCTCGGACACCAGCTGGATACGGTATCCAACGCACTGGCCTGGCGGTACCGGGAGAAGCCGTATGTGTTCCGACCGGCAAACCGGCTGGACAGGGATACAAGCGGCTGTATGCTGACGGCGAATACAAGGGATGCCTCTTATAAAATGTACACTTCCATGACCACGGGCAAAATATATAAGACTTACCTTGCCGTACTGGACGGTGTTCCCGCAGAGGAAAAGGGGGAACTGGTCAGTTATATGCACCGGAAAGAGGGAAGTATCATAGAGCGGGAAGAAACCGCCCCGGACACACCGGACGCCAAAAAGGCCGTAACGGAATATACTGTCATCGACCGCAGAGAGCATACTGCCGTAGTGATGGCTCATCCCATAACGGGACGAACGCACCAGCTGCGGGTACAGTTTACCGGCATCGGCTGTCCCATCGCGGGGGATGATCTGTATTGGAAGGCAAACGAAAACATCTCCCGTCATGCGCTTCACTGCATATCCACCTGTTTCCCGCATCCGCAGAACGGAGAAAAGGTATCCGTCCGTGCACCGATCCCGGAGGATATCCGCAGCCTTCTGACGGCGGAAGGGTACGATGCGGACGAAATCGAAAAACGGTGCAGTGCCTACTGCGAGGCCTATCACCTGAAAATGTACAACGGAAAGGATGCAGATCCGAATGTTTAAGAAAATCACACGCTGGGTACCGACTGCTTCCCTGATCATATTCTTTATCGGCATAGCGGCGGCTGTCTGTCACCTCGGCTTTCTCCTGTCTCCCGGTTTTGCGGACACCTTCAATCTGACCGCAGGCACATTTCTGCGCACGGTTACGGCCAAGCTGACCTGCTGGATCCCCATGTCTCTGGCAGAAACGATCATTCTGTCCCTGCCGGTGACGCTGCCGGTAATTTTCGCGGTCTGTCTGCGGAAAAGTGCGGGCGGAAAACGGCAGATGGTACGCTGCCTGCTGGCTCTGCTGTCCGTTGCGGTATTTCTGTATGCCCTGTTCGTATTCACCTTTGCTCCCGGCTACCGTGCCCCCACGCTGGATACCAAACTGGGACTGGAATGGAAGGAGATCACCACCGACGAGCTGTACGATACCACCAAGGTGGTAACTGCCCGGCTGAACGAACTGGCGGATCAGATTTACTATGCTGAGGAGATTGGTTCCGTACGTCCTTACAGCCATAAGGAGACGGTGGAAAAATGTCTGGCATCCTATGAAAAACTGGCGGAGGAATACAGCTTCTTACCCGTACTCCGCGCGCCGGTAAAGCAGATCACCCTGTCCGAATGGATGACCTACACCCACATTTCCGGGATGTACACCTATTTTACCGGAGAAGCGAATCTGAACACCAATTATCCGTATTTTGTAAACGTATACACCACAGCCCACGAAATGGCCCACCAGCGGGGTATCGCCAGAGAAAACGAAGCGAACTTCATTGCTTACCTTGTATGTATTCAGTCCGACGACCCGTACATGCAGTACTGCGGTTATCTGAATATGTACGAATACCTGACCAGTCCTTTGCACAAAAACGCGCCCCGGCTGTATACAGTAATCCAGGGTGCGCTGGATGAACGGGTACGCTACGATCTTGCGTGTTACAGTGCTTTCTTTGAAAAATACCGTGACAGCGTAGCTTCCGAAGTAAGCGACGCGGTGAACAACACCTACCTTGTTCTGCAGGGCCAGGAAGACGGCACCAGAAGCTACGGTATGGTTGTGGATCTGGCGGTGGCATATCATAAAAAGGCAGGAGATATCGGATGAGACAGACCATACGGAACATTTTGCTGTTCTTGCTGGCGGCAGTCCTTCTGGTTATTCCCGTCAGCGGTTATGATACACCTGAGGGGTATGTATCCAGTCTGTACCATAATGATGAAGCATGGTACAAGGACAGCATGGCGCCGCTGCTTGTGAAGGACGGCGTATACCATATACCGGCGGACATTCTGGAAATGTTTCCCGGCATTACGGTGCAGGAATACGAAGAGAAAAAGAATCTGCTGATCCACAATACGAACAGCGGCAGTTATGCTTCCATTGTTTACAGTACGGCATCCGCTGCGGTAAACGGAGAGATTGTGGGGGACGTGGATATATTCCGGCAGGAAGGGTACTATTATATCGGAGCGGAATGGATCGCCGGTATCTGCGGACTGGAATGTACGTTCCAGAAGGATCGTTCCGGCAATATGCTGCTTCGTCTGACCAACGGGGAACAGAGACGTTCCTTTGACGAATTGGTGGACGACTATACCAGCACAGCCGAACAGGAAGAGACCAAATCCGAACCGATTGAAACGGTCATTCCGGAAGACGACCATGTGAAAAAGATTTATCTTGTCTGTACGGACACTCCCGGCACGGACAACACACCTGCGGCTTTACTGAAGAAAAACGGATTGGCTTACACGGAATTTCTGGTAAAGGAATCGGGACCTGACCGGATTCTTGCCGATGCGGGCATTGTGACCGGCGGTGTCTTTGCCGAAGACGGTACGGTAATTGCTGCCGAGCAGGTGAATGACCGGGTACAGGCGCTGTTATGCCGCAGACTGCCCATGGCATTATTGCCGGACGACGGCGATACAGAAGCATTCAAGCAAGCCGGATACATTCCGATCATCCCGGATTTCACCGTAAACTATCAGACGGACCCGGACGTAGTTTTTGAAGATATGCTGAAGCATTTTCAGGATAACGACCACGCTGTTCTGCAGGTAGGTACCGACGGCTGTTCCCAGCGCATACTGGTATTGCTGAAAGAACTCCTCAGCTGGAACGAAAACTACAAAGCCGTCAGTCTGACCGAATGGGAATAGTGAGTGGGATATAGTTCATTTTGAACTGTAAGACAACCGTCCCACTCTCCGAGAATTTCTCAGGCGAGAAATTCTCCAAAGATGGTACCGTGGTTGGTGGGGATATAGTTCATTTTGAACTGTAAGTAAACCGTCCCACTCTCCGAGAATTTCTCAGGCGAGAAATTCTCCAAAGATGGTACCGTGGTTGGTGGGGATATAGTTCATTTTGAACTGTAAGACAACCGTCCCACTCTCCGAGAATTTCTCAGGCGAGAAATTCTCCAAAGTTGGTACCGGAATTTGGTGAGGATGGCTTGAATGGATATAGTTTATTTTGAACTGTAAGTAAACCATCCCACCTCCCGAAAAATCCCCGGACAAAAGCGTTGGCAAAAATGTATTGACAGAACGGAGAAACAGAATGGATAGCGTAAAAAAGAAAATCCTCGTAGTGGAGGACGAAAAAAAGATTGCCCAGATGCTGGCGTACAATATTAAAAAAGAAGGGTACGACTGCACTACGGTGTTCGACGGTGAGTCGGGCCTGACGGAAGCATTGGGCGGCGGTTACGACCTGATCTTACTGGATATCATGCTGCCGCGTATGAACGGTTATGAGGTATGCGAAAAAGTGCGTCTGGTCAGTCAGGTGCCGATCATTTTTCTGACCGCTAAGGAGGAAGAAAAGGATAAGATTCTCGGTCTGGATACCGGTGCCGACGATTATGTGACCAAGCCCTTCTCCTTTGCGGAGCTGATGTCCCGAATCCGTGCCAATATCCGCCGCAGTTCCGGTGAAGTGGTGGCGGAAAAGAAGAGTGCTCAGGATGTGATCTGTATCGGGGAACTGAAGGTGGACAGCAGCCACTACCTGGTGACCAAAAACGACGAACCCATCGAACTGTCCAAGAAAGACTACGATTTCATCGCTTTCCTGGCCGCCAATGTAGGAAAGGCCTACTCCAGAGAAGTTCTGCTGGAAGAAATCTGGGGTTATGACGACTACTACGGCGATATCCGTACTGTGGACGTAACCGTATGCCGGATCCGCAACAAGATTGAGGACGACCCGGCAAAACCGGAATACCTGATGACCAAGCGCGGTGTTGGCTATTATCTTGCCAGACATTGACGCGGGAATACTGTGACCGGAGATAAGGAATGTTTAAAAGTCTGTATTTTAAGATCGTGCTGATCCTGCTGATATTCATTGCGGCAGTCATGTGTGCGGTAGCGGCGATTCTGATGAACGGCGTTACCACGTACTATGTCGATGCATTCGCGGATCAGATGGAAGAGTGCTTCGGGGACGACACCATGCTGCGGCAGGAACTGACAGCGGCGGCGGACCGTAAGGAGTATTCTGCGGATATGAAGTCCATTCTCACTTCCTACGGCGGTATTCTGGGGATTGACCGGTACAGAAACTACTATATCCTCAATCTGGATGCCGAAATGCTGGCCGGATCGGATGCGGAGCTGGGTGCTTCTCTGGAAGTGACGCCGAACCTGCTGTCTGCCATCGGCGGTGAGAACAAAAACCGTATCATCAGCGGCACCGAATATGCCGACTGGGCGGTACGGATCGACAACGGCGACAACCATTGCATTATTTACGTAAAAGATACGCTGGAAGAAATGAGGGAACTGAACCAGGTGGTATTTTCCATCATTCTGCAGGCCATGGTCATCGGTATTCTGATCGCCATCCTTCTTTCCTTCTTCCTTGCCAAAGCCATTACCTCCCCCATCCAGAACCTGACCTACGGTACCCAGCTTGTGGCATCGGGGCGGTTCGATCATGCCATCGAAGTCAATTCCAGCGACGAGTTGGGTATCCTGACGGAAAACTTCAACCACATGAAGGAACGGCTGAAGGGAACACTGGACGAAGTCTACAGCGAACGGGAGAAACTGGAAACCATCCTTGCCTGTATGCGTGATGCGGTCATGACCTTCTCCACCGACGGACGGCTTCTGCTGCGGAACAACAGTGCGGCGGAATTGTTCGGCGATGATCTGAAGCAGGGCAGAATGACGCTGGAGCAGTGCTTTGAAAAACTGGATATTCCTCTGCAGAAGGACGGCAACAGTATCCGTCTGACCTCTGCGGATGCGGCTGTGGAAAGAACCCGCGACGGTTTTGTTTTCCGCGACCGTATTTTCGGCGACCGCGTATACGACGTCAGCTTCGGGATTATCCGGTATGCGGAAAAGGGCAGAATGGTGCCCGGCTGCATACTGATCTCCCACGATGTAACCGGCCGTTACGAGCTGGACGAAAGCCGTCGTGAATTTGTGGCCAATGTATCCCATGAGCTGCGTACGCCCCTTACCTCCATCAAGGGTGCGGCGGAAACGATTCTCAGCGATAACGAAATGGATGCGGAAACCAGAGAATACTTCCTCGACAGCTTTATTCTGGCGGAATGTGACCGTATGACCCGTATCGTATCCGACCTGCTGACCCTGTCCCGTCTGGACAACAACCGTACCCAGTGGAACATCGAGCAGTTCGATATGCATATGCTGCTTCAGCGTCTGGCGGATGTCATGCAGAAGGAATCCAAAGAACATAACCACATCCTGACCCTGCAGGCGGCGGACGTAACGCCGATCACAGGGGACAAACAGCGTCTGGAACAGGTATTTGTGAATATTCTGTCCAATGCCATCAAGTATACACCCGACGGCGGTAAGATCGATATATCCGTCACCGAAGGGAAGAACCGGGTGATCACAACCATCACGGACAACGGTGTGGGTATTCCGGAAAAGGATATCGCCCACCTGTTCGAGAGATTCTACCGCGTGGAAAAATCCCGTACATCCGATGCGGGCGGCACGGGCCTTGGTCTTGCCATTGCCAAGGAAATCGTGGAAGCCCACGGCGGACGGATATCCGTGCAGAGCAAGACGGGCGAAGGAACCTCCGTTGTGGTGGAACTGCCCTATGAATGCAGACTGAAATCTACGCATAAAGCGGAATAACAGATTATGGAACATAAGATCAAAAAAGAAAAAGGCACCACAGCTCTGGCCATTGCCGTGGCACTGTGCACACTGCTTCTGCTGACGCTGATGACGGTAACGGTCATCCTGACCAGTGCGATCAGCGGAAGCCTGAACAGCCGTGCCCCTCTTGATCCTTCCGTACTGCTTTCGGAAGAAGAGGGCAGTGCGGTTTCCATCCGGAACAGTATTATCCCGGCCTTTATCGGTATCGGGACGGAAGACAGCCGCAAAGGCATTTCCGTCGGGGACAATGTGGTCAATGAACTGTACGGTCAGCTTTTGCCCTGTCTGGTACACGGTCTGCGGACACAGCCTGCGGAGATGACGGAGGCCGACTGGGAAAAGGCCATGAGTACCTATCCCTATGTGTTCGTGCAGTACCACGGGCCCATGCCCATTGAGTTTCTGCAGGCATCCGGTGCTGCGGAAGGCGAGGAAATGCCGGTGGGCGATACGACTCTGCTGACAGAATCCCTGTTCTTCCTGCCGGACAGAATCGGCGGCATGAAGCTGCTGGTGAAAACCACGGACGGTACGGTACTGCAGTATACCTGTGACCCGGCGGAGAGGGAAAAGTATCCTTCTCTGGAAACCCTTACGGAATGGGTGCAGAATTTCCCCGGCAACTTCTACCGTTTCTCTCTGCAGAACAGCGGTGAACGGACGGAACCGGTTTTCTTGGAGCGTATCCGCGTGCAGAATATCTCCATGGCGGAGGGCAATCTGGATATTACGGATACCGGCAACCCCCATATGGTCCGTTTCCTGCGCTTCCTGGATTTCAATCCGGACAAACTGGCGGGACACACGGAAGCGGACGGCACCAAAGTATTTGTGGAAACCCACGGCGTTCTCCAGTATCGCGGCAACCTGTGCCGGTATACGGCCTCTGCGGACGGCGGTGTATCTCTGAACAGCGTGATCGGTTACAGGGAATACGAATCGGCGTGCGACATTGTCCGTGCCGCATGGACCATTGCCCAGCGTCTGCGCAGTGCAACCCAGTATTATCAGGGCGGGGAAGCCGATATGCTTCTGACAGCCTGCACTACCGATGCGGAATCGACAACCCTGATATTTTCCTATATGTATGACAATCTGCTGTTCAGTAACTGTGAACCGGCTCTGGTGATAACGGTTTCGGCAGACCACCGTATTCTTTCCCTGCAGTTTTCCGCTGTTGCCGCAATGGGTTGGGGGGAATACAGAACGGTTTATACGGAATCCGGTGTACAGGATCAGAAGCATGAAGCGGAGGACAGTATGATTCTGACCTATCCGGCAGATTCATATGATGAAGCCGTTTTCCCTCTGTGGACGGAATATACCCGGAAGGGAACCTATACCAATATTGGAGATTTCAAACGGTAAGTATATCTGCATCAGTATACAAAAAGTTTTGCCGTGCTGTACGGCGTAGGAGGTTATATGCGGCAGAGAAGGGTAATGATCGTGCTGATCTGTATTCTGGCGGCAGCCATTTGTATTGTTGCCGTGAATCTGATCGTTCTGCACCATAAAGTGAATACCATACCCGAGCAGGCAGTGACCGACCTCTGTGCGGCATTGGCGGAGGACGGCATTGCTTTGGATCCGGAACTTGTATCCCGTAAGAAAACGGACGGGATTATCTACATGGGTTCGGGCGATTCCTACGGGGAGAATGTGGCTGTTCTGCTGTGCGGAAGCCCGATCCGTTCGTCCTATGTGATCCCCGATGGTATTCTGTTTGAACACCGGAACGGCAGGGTCACGGAATTCATGTCGGACTTCTCCTTCCGTTACCGTGCGGTCGGCGTCAACTGGACCCTGACGGAAGATTTCGTCTACGACACCTTTACCGCCGGTATGCGCGGACTGGATACCGATGGGGAATACGCCAAAATCGCAGCGAAATTCCTGGAAAGAGGGGACAGTGCTTTTGAAGGCGGTCCCACAGCCCCTCAGGCAGGTATCCGGGTGGAAGCGGTCAGACAGGCGGAGGACGGCATCGTATACGTACGGTGTGTACGCCTGATGGACGGCATGGAAATCAACGGAAACGAAGTGATCTGTGTGATCCGGGGGGAGACGGTGACGGAAGCGGCCGGAGAATGGTGTTTCCTGACCTTCGGTGAAGCCTGGCAGGCACAACTTTCGGATATTACGAATATCCTGTTTACGATGAAACGTGATATCCGGGATATTACGGGAGATGCACAGGAGATACGGATCCGTGATGTCAGCCGCTGTTATTCCCTGTATTTTCTCAGCGGAGACGACGGATTCTGCCTGATTCCCTGCGTAAAAATATCCGCTGAACCCTATGGAATACTGGTGTATAACGCATTGAATGGTACATTGTACACAACAATCAGTGAGAAATAAGCGGAAATAATCGGTAAAAATATCAATTTGTATGAAATATGTGAAAATCCTTAAAAAAACTCTTCCAATTTTTGAAATAAACTGTTATAATATTAAGAGGTTAATCTGGTGCATTGTCTGAACAGATCGTGTGCCGGGTACAAAAATACAGTATTATACGATTCCCGCGGTTTTCAAGTGAGCCGGTCGGTGGATGCACATAATCATAGATACTCCAAAGAAAGGCACGGTACTGTGAATGGAGAAAATCCTGGTGCGTGGAGGCGTGCCGCTAATGGGAAGCGTTGAGGTCAGCGGCTTCAAGAATGCGGCTCTTCCGATCATCTACGCGTGTGCCCTGGTTCCGGGCAAGTGCGTACTCGAAAACATACCGAATATCAGAGACATTCAGTGCTCTTTTGAAATACTGAAAGGCATGGGCGCCAGTGTACGTATGCTGGACCGTACTACCTACGAGGTGGACTGTACCGATCTGAGACCCGGTACCGCCAAGTATGAACTGGTCCGCAAACTGCGCGGTTCCTATTATCTGCTGGGCGCGGAATTCGGCCGTTTCGGTAAGGCTAAGGTCGGTTTCCCCGGCGGATGCGATTTTGGTGTTCGTCCCATCGACCAGCATATCAAGGGCTTTGAAGCACTGGGCGGTGTTGTGAATACCGAAGGCGGTTATATCGAAATCGATTCCGAAAACGGTGTAAACGGCACAACCATCTATTTTGACGTATCCAGCGTAGGCGCGACCATCAATATCATGATTGCCGCCGCAACCGGAAAGGGCATCACCCTCATTGACAACGCAGCAAAAGAACCCCACGTGGTGGACTGTGCCAACTTCCTGAATACCTGCGGTGCAAACATCAGCGGTGCCGGTTCCGATATGATCCGTATCAAGGGCGTACCTGAGCTCCACGGCTGTTCCTACGCCATCATTCCCGATATGATCGAAGCGGGGTCCTTCATGGTAGCCACAGCGGCAACCGGCGGTTCCGTTCGTATCAATAACGTAATCCCCAAGCATCTGGAATCCATCACCGCAAAGCTCTTGGAAGTGGGTGCGGAAGTGGAAGAATTTGACGATGCCGTTCATGTAACCGCACCGGATAAGCTTCGTAAGACGAGTGTCAAAACACTGCCTTACCCCGGTTTTCCCACGGATATGCATCCCCAGATGTGTGCCATGCTGTGCAAAGCGGAAGGCGTCAGCTCCATCAACGAAAGCATTTACGAAAACCGTTTCCGTTATGTGGAAGAGCTGAAGCGTATGGGCGCAAAGATCAAGGTGGACGGACGGATTGTGTCCATCGAAGGCGGTCAGCCTCTGTCTGCGGCTCCTGTAGTGGCAACGGACCTGCGCGGCGGTATTGCCGTGATGATTGCGGCACTGATGTGTGAAGGCCAGACCGAGATCGGCGAGTGCCGGCTGATTGAAAGAGGATACGACGATATCTGCGGTAAGCTGAGAGGCCTCGGCGCGGATATCCGCAAGGTGGACTGTCCCGAACCGGTGGTCACCAAGAAAGCCAACTGACGTATTATGTATAAAATAAACCGGATCGCGGGAGAATACTAAAAGCCCTGTCCGGCTGCGGAGGAATAAAAAATGAAAGTTACCAAAGAAACCATTATCGGTGATATCATCGATTTCGACGAAGACTGCAGTGAGATCTTCCTGGAAGCGGGTATGCACTGCCTGGATTGCCCTGTATCCCGCAGCGAATGCATCGAGGATGCCTGCGATGTTCACGGTATCGATGCCGATGAACTGATCGCAAAGCTGAATGCATATTTCGAATCCAAGAAATAAACCAAAAACAAAATGTGGCGATCCGTAATGCGGTTCGTCATTTTTTGTGTACGGACAGAGGGACAATATGATGACGGAAACAGAAAAAACAAGCAGATGCCCGGTACTGGATGACAGACTATCCACGGCGGCTGCTTACGTGAGACAGGGCGGGGTCGTATGCGACATCGGAACGGACCACGCGTATATTCCCATATATCTTTTGTGCCGCGGCATCTGCAGTCATGCGGTTGCATCGGACGTAAATGAAGGCCCGTTGGCAAGAGCCAGACAGCATGCCGGCGAATACGGCACAGCGGAAAAGATCGCATTCTACCTCTCCGACGGACTGGATACCGTGGAACCGGAAAAGAACGGCGTAACGGATATCTGCATCTGCGGAATGGGCGGAGAACTGACGGCTTCCATTCTGGAAAGAGGTGAGTATACCCGCCGGGAGAACATTCAGCTGATCCTGCAGCCCATGTCCAGCGCCTACGAACTGAGGACATACTGCACAGCCGCAGGATACAGCATCAGGGACGAAAAACTGTGCGAAGCCAACGGGAAAATCTACAGCTGTATGTCCGTGTACTACACCGGGCAGAAGGAAGAATATACCGAAGCGGAACTGCTGCTCGGGAAACGGAATATCGAGAAAAGAGAACCGTTGTTTGCGGAATATGTCAAGCGGCATCTGGCTTCGCTGGAGAAGAAAATCCGCGGAAGAACGGCGGGCGGACTGGATATTTCCTACGAAACCGCCCTGCATAGAGAATTGACGGAAATCATCGGTAAGGAAGGATAAAAATATGAAAATTGCGGAACTGTATGCATTTCTGGAAGAAAAATATCCGAGAGAACTGTCCTGTTCCTGGGACAACGACGGTATGATGCTCTGCCCGGACCCGGAAGCGGAAACCGGACGGATCCTGATCTGCCTGGACGCCACGGAATATACACTGAATTACGCAGTTGCCAAGGGCTACAAGACCGTTGTGACCCACCATCCAATGCTGTTCAGAGGACCGAAGTCCATCACACCCGGCAATGCGGGCGGCAGACGGATTTTGAAATCCCTGTCCGCCGGAATTACGGTCCTGTCCTACCACACCCGACTGGATGCGGCGGAAGGCGGCGTGAACGATACGCTGTGCAGACGGCTGGGCTATACGGCATCGGCATCCTTCGGTGATGCGGAAGCCCCCACGCTGGGACGGATTTTCGAGCTGCCCTTTGCCATTCCCGCATCCATGATGGCATCCCAGATCTGTGAAAAGCTGGGCTGTCCCTCCGTGCGTCTGAACGGTGACGGCGGAAAAATGGTACAGAGGATCGCAGTATGCGGCGGTGACGGAAAGGATTTCATTTTCCCCGCAACGGCGGCAGGAGCGGATCTGTTCCTCACAGGGGATGCCGGATACAATATGGCGCTGGATGCCGCAGAAGAAGGTCTTGTAACCGTGGAAGCGGGCCATTACCATACGGAAGCACCCGTATGCCATGAACTGGCGGAAGTGATCCGCAGCTTCACAGGCGAGAGATGTGCAGTGCTGGAATATGAACCGTACACATCCGTGATCGGATAAACAGAAAAATGAAAAAAGAAACCATCCTGCGTACAGTGCTTTAAAAGCTGTACAAAGGATGGTTTTCCTTATCCGTTATTTACCATGTACAGGGACAGATCCCAGAACGGCACGCAGTCCGGACGGCGCAGGTGCAGACTGTGACCCGGCAGCCAGTCGTGGAGCAGAAGCGGCAGCTCCCACAGATCCTCCGTGCGGTGGTACAGAGATACCATCATGGCCGGAGCCTTGGTGCAAATCGTCTCTCTGCCGCCGTATAAAGCCTTCTTCTCGGCCCCTTCCACGTCCAGCTTGATCAGATCCACAGGTGCATCTCCGGGGAAAAGACCGTCGATGGTGCGAGCCTGTACAACGGTTTCCTTAGCCCGGCGGTTTCTGCCGCTTTCCCCTGATCCACGGCTGGCGGATGAGGTATACTGCAGCAGTTCTTCCGTGTTCCACAGGGCACAGTTTACCGGACGGATACTGCATCTCGTTTCGGCGGCCGCATAGGCTTCCAGATGCCGGAAGGTGCGGCTGTCGGCTTCGGCGGCGTAAATGATCTCCGCATCGGGAAGAGCCGTGCAGAAATCCGCGGCACTGTCCCCACGGAATGCACCGCCGTCCAGAATTACCCGGATACCGCTTGTCCCGAGCATTTCCCGTATGGCATCCGTATTCCCACAGGTACGGCGCAGATATTCCTGTTTCCCCGTCAGCCGGAACTGCAGGGCATCATCGAATATTTTTCTGGATTCTTCATCGCCGAGCAGTCCGCGAACCGTCTCGATTTCTGTCCGATGCCTGTCGTAACAGTCTTCACCGAACACTTCGCCGCCGTACAGAGGCACCTCGGGAATATATAAGGTGTGCTTTTCGTCCAGCATATCCATAAACGCACGAACCTCGGGCAGCGTGGTACCGAAAGCCAGCAGGATGACAATATCCTCCCCGTAAGCCGAAACCACATCGCTGTACGCCTGAACCGGCATATCCCGGAAGGTGCGGCTGCGTACAAATCCGTCGGAAGCGAATACACCCGTCAGCTGTACCCCGGCGGCATGACAGGCATCAATGATCTTGTCCCCGCCGTTGCCCGTACCGTACAGAAAGATCGGCCGTGTTTCCGCCGCCAGTGTCTTCCATAAATCCATCATCAGTACCCCAAAGCCTTCGCTTCCTCTTCCAGATGCAGAAAACGAATGGCATTGTTCCAGAAAATATCTTCTCTTTGATCATCTGTCAGATCAATACGCAAGAATCTTTCCACTTCTTCGGCGGTGTTCATGACGGGATAGTCCGTGCCGAACATGATGTTTTCCGCACCCAGTTTTCCGATGAGCATACCCGCATATTCGGGCGTCATAGCCCATACCGCACTGGATGTGTCATACCATACCCGTTCTCTGCCGGCCAGATAGGTCAGTGCATCGTCCCAGGCCTTGTAGCCGCCGAGGTGTGCCGCAACCACTTCCAGCTTCGGGAAATTTTCCAGAATCCGTACGATCTTTTTCGCTTCGGAAAAACGGTATTCGGGACGGTTGTCGCCTACATGCAGGTATAAGGGCATTTTGCCTTCCATCAGTTCATAAAGCGGGAAGAGTCTGGCGTCGTCCGCATCCACACCCTGGATGTCCGGATGCAGCTTCACGCCGCGGAGTCCGATGTCCCATGCCCGGTTCAGTTCTCCTTCAAAATCCTCGAAATCCTGATGCATCCCGGCAAATCCCACGGTCAGAAAGCCTTTGGAACGGGAATATTCCGCCAGAGAGGCAATGGAGTCGTTGACCTTGGAAACCTGATGGGCATTGGTGGCTACGGAGAACAGAAGATAACCGTGTACACCGTTTGCTTCCGCCTGACTTTCCAGATGGGCGTAGGTTCCCTTGCCTTCCACACGGAAATTATAGAAATTTCCCAGATTGACGGTAGCCTTGTCCGCAATCTTTTCGGGATAGGTGTGTGTGTGAATATCGAATATCTTGTACATAATTCAGTCCTTGATTTTTCAGTATGGATGTGGTAAAATGGTATAAATCAATTCCATCGGAATACCGATGCACTTCTGGAGGATACAAATATGACAGACTGCCTGTTCTGCAAAATTATCGCAGGGGATATCCCCTCCAAAAAAGTTTACGAAGACGACGACATGCTGGCTTTCCACGACATCAACCCGGAAGCACCCGTGCACGTGCTGGTGATTCCCAAAATGCACATTCCGTCCATGGATGGCGTAACGGCGGAAAACAGCGCGGCGGTAGCAAAGATCTTTGAAAAGATCCCGGAAATCGCAAAGGCCGCGGGCGTTACCAACGGCTACAGAGTGATCTCCAACTGCGGTGAGGATGCCGGACAGACCGTGCATCACCTGCATTTCCATATCGTAGGCGGAACCAAGCTGCCCGTTCACATCGTATAAAAAGCAAAAAGCAGGAGGGTTGTCGGAAACGACGCTCTCCTGCTTTCGGATTATTTAACAAATTCGTGGTAGATAGCGCCGAGAGCTTTTTCGAAGTCCTCTTCCATGATACCGATGATGATGTTGAATTCGGAGGAACCCTGGTCGATCATACGGATGTTGACATCGGCGGCAGCGCAGGCCTTGAATACGCGGAGTGCAGTACCCTTTGCCTTGACCATGCTGCGTCCTACTACGGCAATCAGTGCCAGACCTTCTTCCACGGTTACGGAATCGGGTTCAACGAGGCTGCAGATGCGGTTTACGATGCGTTCCTTGCAGTGTTCGATTTCATGGGAGTTGAGGACAACACTCATGGTATCGATACCGGAGGGCATATGCTCGAAGGAAATGCCTTCGTTTTCGATGGCTTCCAGAACCTTTCTGCCGAATCCCTTTTCGGAGTTCATCATAGCCTTCTCAATGTTGATAACGGAGAAGCCCTTCTTGCCGGTTACGCCGGTGATGATGTTCTTGGTGTCATACTTGTCGGTATGGGGAACGATCATGGTGCCGTTGTCGGTGGGATTGTTGGTGTTGCGGATGTTTACCGGAATACCGGCGGAGCGGACGGGGAAGATAGCATCCTCGTGCAGTACGCTGGCACCCATGTAGGACAGCTCACGCAGTTCCTTGTAGGTGATCAGATCGATACCCTTGGGATTGTCCACGATGCGGGGATCCGCCATCAGGAAACCGTTTACATCGGTCCAGTTTTCGTAAATGTCTGCCAGAACCGCTCTTGCCACGATGGAACCGGTGATATCGGAACCGCCTCTGGAGAAGGTACGGATGGTACCGTTGGGCATGGAACCGTAGAAACCGGGAATTACACCGTTTTCATGCTTAGCCATTTCCGCGGAAAGGAGCGTATTGGTCTTTTCTGCATCGAAAACGCCGTTGTCGGCAAAATGAATGAAGTGGGCGGGGTCAATGAAATCATAGTTCAGATACGCAGCCAGAATGATACCGTTGAGATATTCACCGCGGCTTGCGGCATAGTCACGGCCTGCATGATGGGTGATGGCCCACTGAATGTGTTCGTATTCTTCCGTCAGATCCAGATCGAGACCCAGTCCTTCGATGATGAGGTTGTATCTTTCCTGGATTTTTCCGAAAATTTCGGAGATATCCTTACCTTCGGCGGAAGTGTTGTAGCATTCGTACAGCATATCCGTAACCTTGGTGTCGTTCCCGAAACGCTTACCGGGCGCGGAAGGGATTACAAAACGACGGGAAGGATCGGCAAAAACGATCTCCTTCACCTTGGCAAAATGTTCGGCATCCGCAAGGGAACTGCCGCCGAATTTCAAAACCTTTACTTGTACCGGCTGACCGCCGATTTCTTTCATTTGTCTGTCCACAGCTCTATCCTCGATTTTATCATTTAGTACATTATATTATATGAAAAATTTGCGGTGTTGTCAATGGGATATTTATACAGAATCATCCGAATAAGAATTCAAAAATAAGGCAGTTTTACAATTTACGTCCTTCCTGCCCCCATTAGGAAAGGAAAATGGGGGAAGTAAGGGGTTTCGGTATGCAAATCCGCTTGCATAGAAAAGGGGAATGTGGTATAATATAGAAAAGATATCCCACACCGGAAGGACACAGGAAAGGATAACGAATATGGCATTGCCGAACACGCACCTCGGTGCTACCTATATACAGAAGCTGCTGGACGGAGATACCCCGAAGAAACTGTTTTTCGACGGTATCGGCGGTATCAGTATGAACGCCCTGGCCCATATCAGCCATCTCCGCGGACATATTGTCTCCGGCTACGACAGAACCCCGTCTCCGCTGACCAAGAAGCTGGAGGACATGGGCGTGAAGATCTACTATACCTCCGAATCTGCCCACGCCGCGGACATTGATGCCCTGATCTATACCGTGGCTCTGGGAGATGACAACCCTGAATACTGCTTTGCGGGAGAACACCATATTCCCAGGATTTCCCGTGCGGATTATCTGGGCTACCTGATGAGCGGTTACGAAAAGCGCATCGGTATCTCCGGTACCCACGGAAAGAGCACCACTACCGGTATGGTCAGCCAGATCCTGACCACCGCAGCCGTACAGCCAACCGTATTCAACGGTGCGGAAATGAAGCAGTGCGGCAGCGTGGATATCATCGGCAAGGATGAATACTTCGTGTTTGAAGCCTGTGAATATATGGACTCCTTCCTGGATTTCTGCCCTACAACCGCTGTTGTGCTGAATATCGAGCTGGACCACGTGGACTATTTCTCCTCTCTGGCGCAGATCCGTGAATCCTTCGGGAAATTCATGGCCATTACGGGCAGGGGAGGTTATGCGGTGATCAACGGTGACGATCCGGATTGCCTGAGTGCGGCGGAAGCTTACGAGGGTCATAAAGTAACCTTCGGTGTGGAAAATCCCTCCTGCGATTTCTACGCTGCCGATATCCGTTCCGAACACGGCAGAAACCGTTTCCATATCTGCCATAAAGGCGAAATTTTGTGTGAAGTGGCCCTGCAGATTCCCGGTCGCCATACGGTCAGCGATGCTGTTGCGGCATTCTGTGCCTGTTATGTTAACGGTATCGCCCCGGATGTGATCGCCAAGGGTCTGGAAGAGTATCGCGGAATCAGCAGACGTATGGATTTCATGGGCCAATCGGCATCCGGTGCGGATGTATACAGCGACTACGCTCACCATCCCACGGAACTGACCGGTACACTTGCCGGTGCGGGCGAAATGGAATACAACAAAATGCTTGTGGTTTTCCAGCCCCATACTTTCTCCAGAACCCATGAACTGTTCGATGATTTTGTGAAAGCCTTATCGGGTTCCCCTCTTGATGAACTGGTGCTGTGCCCGATCTATCCCGCCAGAGAAACGAATATCTACGGCATCTCCTCGGAAAAGCTCAGCGAAGCCATCACAGCCTCCGGTAAACCCTGTCATGTGATCGATACCTTCGCAGAAGCCGCGGCATACTGCAATACCTGCACCGGAAAAGGGGATATGATCCTGGTCATGGGCGCAGGGGATATTATCCACACCGCCGAGATCCTGACGGAGGAAAATACATGAATAAGGGCCTGACCGCCGCGGCAGTAAAGCAATACCTCGCCGACCGGGAACTGCACGTTGCCGTTCGCCCGGAGGTGTATCCTGTACTGGATTCCACCAATACCTTTGCCAAGCGTGCAGGAGATAAAGGGGAAGCCGAGGGTCTGCTTGTCATTGCGGAACACCAGACAGGCGGCAGAGGCCGGCGCGGCAGAACCTTTCACTCACCGGACGGAACGGGATTGTATATGAGCCTGCTGCTGCGTCCCGACTGTGCTCCGGAAGCGGCATTGGACATCACCACCTGTGCAGCTGCGGCAACTGCGGAAGCCATTGAAGCACTTTCCGGTCAGAAAACGGGTATCAAGTGGGTGAACGACATTTACATGAACGGCCGTAAGGTCTGCGGTATACTGACGGAAGCCGCACTGTCTGCGGAAAAGGGAAGACTGGCTTATGCGGTTCTGGGTATCGGTGTCAACATATTTGTACCGGTGGAAGATTTTCCGGAGGAGATACGGCAGATCGCCGGTGCAGTGTTTTCCGAAAAGCCTGACGGGGACATCCGTGCCTCCCTGGCCGCAGAGATCGTTTCCCGTTTTCTCGGGTATTACGAACATCTGGAGAGAAAGGATTACATGCAGGCTTACAGAGACCGTATGATCCTGTTCGGGAAAACGGTAAGCGTCCATTCCGCTGTCGGAGAAGTGCTGGGAGAGGGCGAATGTCTGGATCTGGACGATGAACTGCGTCTGATCGTACGTATGACGGACGGGGAAATCCGTGCTTTATCCACCGGAGAGGTCAGTATCCGCGGTGATTTTTGAAGAAAAACGGAACGGAAGAAGACAATTGAAAAAATTTTTTGATTTTTTCGCAGAAAAGTATTGCTTTTTCAGAATGGATATGGTATAATATCACCGTTCTGAATAAAGGGGTATAGCTCAGCTGGTAGAGCAGTGGTCTCCAAAACCACGTGTCCTGGGTTCGATTCCTAGTGCCCCTGCCAGGAAAACACCTGAAATCGCAAGATTTCGGGTGTTTTTTATGTTTTATGATACCCAAAAGAGGGGATGGAGAAAGTCCTTGTCGGATTTTCCCCATCCCCATTTTCAATATTAACTTTCTGTTTCTCAGTCAGCAATGGGTGTAATGTCCACGCTCTTGCCGGTTCTTGCGGATTCATAGATGGCATCCAGAATCTTCATCAGCCATACACCGTCTTCAGCGGTTGCACGGCAGGGGCAGAGTCCCTGGGAAGCATCGATGAATTCCTTGACTTCCTGCTGGAATTCGTTTTCGAAGCCGAAACCTCTGTAACCGTATGTACCAACCTTGACATATTTGCCGGCCATGGTGGTGTACATTTCGCCGTTGTTTACATTCACGCCGGCCTTGGTGCCGAAGATTTCCACATTTCCGCGGTCGCCGTCAATGTTCAGATTGAAGCTGGTCTCTACGCTGATGGTAAAACCGTTATCAAAGCGGATCAGCGCGGAAGCGAAGTCTTCAACGGTGTACTGATAACCGGTCTTCTTGTCGGGGCCGGCCCATGCAACCTGACCGCCGGACGCGCGCTTGCAGCCCAGATTGTCGAAGGTAACACCGTACGCGGATACCGGCTTGGGAGAACCTGCAATATAGCGGGCCATGTCGATTACGTGCACACCCAGGTCGATCAGAGGACCGCCACCGGAATATGCCTTGTCACCAAACCAGCCGCCGGGGCATCCGTCCTTACGCAGGTAGGAAACCTTGGAATAATAAATATCGCCCAGCAGACCCTCGTCGCGAAGCTGACACATACGCGCCGCATCCGCACCGAAACGGCGTACAAAACCGATCTGCAGAATTTTGCCGGCTTCCTTGGCAGCTGCTCTCATTTCTTCGGCTTCTGCGGCATTCATAGCCATGGGCTTTTCGCAGAGCACATTGGCACCGCCGCGGAGTGCTGCGATGGTCGCACCTTTATGGGCACTGTTCCATGTAGTAACACTGACACAGTCCAGTTTTTCCTTCGCCATCATTTCATTATAGTCGGTGTATACTCTCGGAACATTGTATTTTTCGGCATACCGCTTGGCTTTGGCACCGTCAATGTCACATACAGCCACAACCTCTGCGCGGTCGGTCAGTTGCTTGTAACCGTCCATATGAGAGTTGCTGATACCACCGGTACCAATAATGGCAACATTCAGTTTTTTCATTTTTTATACCTCCGTTTCCAGTAAATATACTGTTTGCTTTATATTATCACAGGCTACCGGGAATGTCAAGTTGTATGGTGAAATTTTCGGGAGAAGTTTTTTCTGTCATAAGAGGGGACCCTGCCGTCACAATCTCCACATTTCCATCTTGTAAAACCAACCCAAATATGGTATAATCTTATTAAATTCTCCACCATGTGGAAATCCAATCACGAAAGGCGTACATTATGGAAAAAATCATCACAATGGAGAATCTCCACAATTTTGCTTACTGCAACCACAAAATCTGCAAAAAGCCCATCAAAGGTCTCGTCGTTTCCTTCTTCGGCTTCGGTACCTGCGATATGTATGACGACAGCTACCGCGACGGTCAGCGTTACGGCGAGCAGGGAATCCTTTTTCTCGTCCCCTACCAGAACCCCTGGGCGTGGATGAACAGACAGAATGTGGAGTTCACCGAGGAACTGTTTGATTTGCTGTTCCGGGAACTGGACCTGCCCGCAGATCTGCCGATCGTTTCTTCCGGCTGCAGTATGGGTGGTATGTCCGCGCTGGTGTACATGATTGAAGCCAAGCGGAAACCCATTGCCTGCCTTGCCAACTGTCCTGTGTGTGATCTCACGGTTATTTACAACGAACTCCCCGAAACACGCCGTGCTATCTACAGTGCTGTTTTCCATTACGACTGTACGCTGGAAGAAGCCATTCTTTCTCTTTCCCCCATACACCTGATTGACAAACTGCCGAAAGATGCCGCCTATTGTATTTATCAGTGCGAGCAGGACAGAACTGTACTCAAAAATAAACACAGCGACCGTCTGATAGAGAAGATGGGGGACGATTTCAAGATGGATTATGTTGTGGTTCCCGACCGGGATCACTGCGATATGGCACTTGAAACATGGGATGAGTATCACGAATGGGCTATCCGTGCCGTGCTTGAGGCATAACGTATTTCCAATGACGGAGATAATTGCAATATTATAAAACCAATCCCAGATATATATTCGATTATGGATCATTGCCCTTTTAATAAGGGAAGAAAAATACAATCAAGAAAGGTATATGATATGGAAAAAATTATCACAATGGAGAATCTCCACAATTTTGCTTACTGTAACCATAGAATCTGCAAAAAGCCCATCAAAGGTCTTGTTGTTTCCTTCTTTGGCCTGTATGGCTGTGATATGTACGACACAGACACTCCCGAAGGAGAACGTTATGCCGGGGAGGGGATTCTCTATCTTGTACCCTACCAGAATCCTTGGGCGTGGATGAACAAACAGTGTGTAGCATTTACCGACGAGCTGATGGATGTACTGTTCAAAGCCTATGATCTGCCTGAAGACCTGCCCGTGATTTCTACAGGCTGCAGTATGGGTGGTTTATCTGCGCTTGTGTATATGGCATATAGCAAACGCATTCCCGCGGCCTGTGTAGCCAACTGTCCCGTGTGCGATATGCCTTTCCATTTCACGGAACGTGCTGACTTACCCCGTACCATTTACAGTGCGGTTTACAATTACGACTGTACATTGGACGAAGCACTGCGTAGTCTGTCTCCTCTGCATCTGACTGATAAACTGCCCAACAAAGCCAGATACTACATCTTCCACTGTGAAAAAGACGGAGCTGTAAATAAGGAAAAGCATAGTGACCGTTTGGTGGAAAAAATGAAGAATAGCCATACAATAGAATATTTTACGGTTCCCGATAGAGGACATTGCGACTTGACACCCGAAATGTGGGAAAAGTACCACGAATGTGCTATCTGCGCTGTACTTGAGGCATAATGTATTTCCAAAGACAGAGGCAAAGGAGATAACAGATGAAATACGGTTGTACAGTCAATCTTGGTATTTTTTCGGAAAACAGAACCGGTGATGCGCTGGAACTTTACAATGCCTTCGGTAGTCTCGAAAATCTGTTTGACTGGCTCGGAATCAATGTAGATTCCGTGGAACTGCATACTGTACGTGTCGATACGGATCTGGCTGAGCTGGAAAAAGCCGTGCTGACCTGCCGGGAATACGGCCTTGCCTGTACCTATCACGGTTCACTGAAAAAGTACACGACGCCGGAAAAATTCTTTGCTCCCTATGTATATCTGCTGGACAAAGGTCTGGAAAATGATTTTACCGTAACCCTGCATCCACAGGATCAGTACGAACGGATCGCTGAAGTTTTGCAGGAGGTGTGTGACTATGCCGATGAGCGGAATTTCCCGGTTCTGTTCTGTCTGGAAAACCAGCGTGTCGTAAACGACAGAATGACCGAAGGCATCTGTACCGATGTGCTGGAGATCGTAAGTCGGGTGCATACGGACAGACTGAAAATATGCTTTGACTTCGGCCACCGCAAATCCAATGCGCAAAAGTACAGCAAGGAAGCAGATGTTGTGTCGGATGCATTTTTCGACTGTGTGGCTCATACCCATATCCACAGCTGGTATGAGGGAACGACCCATTTCCCCCTTCACACAGGTAAGGTGGAGTTGGAGAAGAATCTGCTGAATCTGTTCCGCCGGGACTACGACGGTGTTCTGAATCTGGAACTGTGTCCTGCCCGTTTCTGCGGCTTGTTTGATGGCAGAGAAGGCTTTGTCCGTTCCGTAAGTATCCTGAAAACCGCTGCAGCACAGGCAAGAGCCATGCTTGCCGCCGGTGAAAAACTCAGTCGGTACCGTGAATATGCCGAACCGGTTTTTGAAAAACTGGAAACACAAGACTGCATGATCGGCGCAATCGCCCCCGCAGCCTATGTCCTGAGATTCGGAAACATAAAAATTGCTGTGGATCCCAGTATGTGGGAAACTCCGCCGATCGAGGAAAACCGTGCATGGCTGATTCGCAAACTGGCGGATTTCGATGGGGTGTTTGTCACCCACAGCCATGGAGACCATTATGATCCCGCATTGCTTGAGGAGCTTGGAAAACACGTAAAATGCTGGGTTCCGGATTTTATGGAGTGTGCGAATACAATTCCCTATACCGACGGGGAAGAGATACAGCTTGGCGAACTGTGCGTTAGGGCGTTTTCCAGCTGCCATACCGAACCGGGCAGAAACTTTTTCCCCGAATACGGACTGACACTCACATACCGCGGCAAAACCCTTGTCATGCCCGTGGATGTCCGTGATTACCGTGCCGACTGTTTCCGTGGCCGCAAGGCGGATATACTGATCGCCCATCTGTGGCTCGGCAGAAATGCGCTGAATCTGTACGATAACCGGTATATCGGTGAATTCTGCGATTTCGTCCGCGGTTTCGGGGCTTCCCGTGTTCTGATCGGACACATGGACGATGCACGCCGGAAGATCGACGGCATCTGGACAGAGGTGCATCTGCGTGCGGTACAGACGGAAATGCCGGAGGCGGAAGCATTGAGGTTCGGCGAATACAGAGTGCTTGATATGCCTCTGTCGGAATAACAAAATAAACCGGATTATCGGAAATATCTTGACAATTATTTCCGCCGGTTGTATAATAACAGAAGAGTCCATGAACGATTCAAACCAATTTCTGAAAGGATAATGATCATGAAAAACGAATACGGTCTTCAGCTTTACAGCGTACGTGACGCTATGGGTGAAAATATGGAAAATGCAATCGCAAAGGTTGCTGAAATGGGTTACAAGTATGTGGAATTTGCAGGCTTTTACGGCCGCTCTGCCGCAGAAGTAAAGAAGATGCTGGACGACAACGGTCTGATCTGCTCCGGTACCCACTCCGACATCAGCGGTCTGCTTCCCACCAATATCATGGAAACCATTGAATACCACAAGACCATCGGCAACTCCAACTACATCATGCCCAGCGCTGACGTAGGAACTCTGGAAAAGATCAAGAGATTCTGTGACATCGTAAATTATGCCAAGCCCATCATGGCTGCGGAAGGCATCAATGTAGGCTTCCATAACCACTCCGGCGAATTCCAGATCATGCCCTGGGGTTCCACCATGCACAGCGAAATGGAAAAGGGCTGCGGTGTAGACTTCGAAATCGACACCTTCTGGGCATTCAATGCGGGTCTGGATCCGATTCAGGTTCTGGAAAGACTGAAGAACAGAATCCATGTTATCCACGTTAAGGACGGTTTCATGGGCGGCAAGGGCACTGCTCTCGGCAAGGGTGAAGCACCTGTTAAGGCAGTTGTGGAATACGCTTCCAAGAACAACATCAGAATGGTTGTGGAAAGCGAAAGCCTGAATCCCAGCGGGTTGGAAGAAGCCAAGGTATGTATCGAATACCTGAAGTCTCTGGAAGCATAAGCATAATCTGAATAGAAAAATCGTCTGTACGGTATTTGTACGGACGATTTTTGTTTTAATGCCTTTAGGCAGTTGAGCACGAAGTGCGAAACAGACAACCACCCGCTATGCGGGTGGGCAACAAAAGGTTATACCAAAAAAACTCCTAAGGTGGTACAATAGGAAAGA
>SVTO01000013.1:0-24204 GCA_015063745.1 Oscillospiraceae bacterium
TTCCGAACGGAAGATTCTCACCCGTTTAAGCGCAACGGCGAGACCCGAATGAAGCACATTGTGTACTTCTTGGCAAAGTTTTCTAATCAGATTCCTGTGGCACAAGAAACAGAATTGAACAGTATTCATTTGATGAACTATGAAACAGCATTATCTTCATTTCAATTTGAAAGCTCAAAGCGTATTTTAACAGAAGCGCATCGGTACTTATTAAGTTGACCTTTTCTTCGCTTTTTCCTCGGTTTTTGACCTTTTATCACGTTTAAGGCAAATAAAAAAGCAGTCCTTACGAGGACTGTTTTTTATTTGGTGAAGACTATGGTGAACGAGAATCCCTGTGAAAGTTCCTGTGGGTTGTCTCCACCAATAAACCAAAGCATACCAATTCTGCCATACTGCATCAACCGACGATACTTCCGAGGAACTTTTGGAACTATTTCCGCAGGAAATTGTTCCCGGGTTCGACCGTCCTCCTTAGATACCCCATTTACCTCACAAATTCTCAAAAAACAACCAACGGTTGACCCCCTGAAGAAAAAAATCAATTTTTAATATATTGGCTTCCGACCGGTCTTGTGATACAATAATACTGTGGCCACCACCAATCCGAAATGTAAAGGAGATACACAAATGAGTATCGGAACCAATATATACACCTTACGTAAATCCCGAAAAATCACCCAGGGACAGCTGGCGGAAAAATTGGGCGTATCAGAACAGGCAATCTCCAAATGGGAAAATGACCAGTGTGCACCGGATGTCAGCCTGTTTCCCATTATTGCAGAGTTTTTCGGTGTGTCCATTGACCGTTTATTCGGTTATCACATGAACAGTTATACCGAGGAAGTAAAGAAAATCCTGAAAGAAGCCGATGACTCCCTGGATACATACAAGGAAATTGCCATTTTCACCAAAGGACTTGAAAAATTCCCCAACAGTCCGGATCTGAAAATCTCTCTTGCATTTTCTCTCTCCATGGTGAACCGTATTTCCGAAGATGCGAATGAACGGAAAGAAGCTGTGGATAAGGCTGTCCGGCTTTGCAGAGAAGTGGTTGATACCTGCGGTGACAACAAGTATGTGGATGATGCACTGAATATGCTGGCACGGATTTACGGGGAAACGGGAGAATACAAAAAAGCCTATTCTGCCATTGAGAAAATGAGCGGAGAAAACTACTTCTTCCGTATTGTCGGTACTGCACGTACCCTTGGATATGAGCATAACGATGCGGAATTGCAGAAATATGCAGAAGAGAATCTGTTCCGGTGCTGGCTCGCCATGGATCTCAATCTGGAGGTTCTTACCTCCCGGCTGGCAGAAACCGGGAAATACGAAGAAGCCGCCGCTTTCAACCGCGCCCATCTGAAACTGCTTTCCGTATTTGATGACGGATGCCGTAATTTCTATGCAGCCCACAAATTTTTTGCCTGTCATCAGCTTGCCCACAATTATCGGAAGCTGGGGGACAGAGACGGGTGTCTGGAAGCTCTGAAAATGCTGTTTCCCATTATCAGACAGTTTGATCCGATTGCCGAATGCTCGGATCACCGTATTTCCGCCCGGAATCCTCTGTATTTTTCCCATACCGGGGATGGGGAGGCCTGTGAGGAATATATGACCGGTTTTTCCTGCGGTACGATGTTTTCCGCTTTTGATACCTTTTTTGGTGACGACGGGGAATATCTGCAGATGAAAAAAGAATACCTCGGATAAAATTCCGCAGAGAACGGGAATACTGTACAGTTATGTATATTCGTTCTCTTTTTCCCCTTATTTTTCATTCTGTCTTTGAACAGAAAAAAATCCGAACTCTTGTCGAAAATTTAAGAAACAACCCCTGTATACTGTGATTACAAAAAAAGTGAAAGCTCTCCCGGGTTCGACTCCCCGTCCCATATCCCAAACCCCATCTTCCTATCCCACGAGCGATTTGTCCCGTTCGTGGGATTCTTCAATATATTACATTTGTGTAACATTTGCAGAACCCCACCTTCCCTCTTGCCTTGGCCCCCGTTTTGTGCTATAATGTACCTGATCCGCATTTTTCCCAAAATATCCCGAAAATCCATTCCCGGGTTTTCTTCTCATTTAAGGAGTCGTTCATGAATACTACCGCTAAATCCGGCAGATTCCGCAGCGCCTTCCGGTTCGATCGGGTGGTCTGCCGGGGAATCGCTGCCTGGAGTTCCTTCGCCGCTGTGCTGGCTTTCGGAAAGGGCAATTTCGCCGATCTGGCCTTTGCACAGGATACACCCCTGTCCCATCTGGCCGTCGGTGTGCTGCTCTTCTTCCTCCTCTATTCCGCCTGCGCCCTCGTTCTGCCGAAGCATATCCATTCCGACAGCTGGTTCCTCTTGCTCTCCGCAGGCGTCTGCATCTGCCGGTGGCTGAATACCTATGACGGCAACAAAACGCCATTCCATATCCAGGCCGCTATGACCCTCGCTTTCTGCCTCTTCCTCTTCGGGTTTCTGCGGTGCAACAGGGATCTCTTCGCTTCCTGGCATCCCGGCGGGAAAACCGTGGCGGTGTTTACGGCTCTCTGCGGTATTTTCGCATGTGGGATCATTGCCCTCACTACCTGCCTGCGGTATCTCACCTTCACCTCCCCCAATTTCGATTTCGGCCTGTTCTGCAATATGTTCCACTATATGAAGGAAACCGGCCTGCCCATGGTTACCTGCGAGAGAGACCGCCTCCTTTCCCATTTTGCCGTACATATTTCCCCCATCTATTATGTGCTCCTCCCCTTCTATTACCTCTTCCCCTCCCCCATGACCCTCCAGATCGGTCAGGCGGTGGTCGTGGCGCTGGGTATCGTTCCCGTTGTCCTGCTGGCACGGCATTTCAAGCTGTCCGGCAAAGTACAGATGGTGTTGTCCCTTATGTATGCCCTGAATCCCGCTGTCACCAACGGCTGCTTCTATGATATTCACGAAAACTGCTTCCTTTTGCCCCTGCTTCTCTGGATGTTCTATTTCTTCGAACGGGAAAAGTATGTGCCCATGTATATATTCGCCGCCGGTGTGCTTATGGTCAAGGAAGATGCGGCGATGTATATCATGATTTTCGCCCTGTACGTGATCCTTTCCCGGAAGAAGTTCGTGCACGGTACCATCCTGCTGTCCGCCGCTGTGGCGTATTTCCTGACCGCTACGTGGCTTCTGGATACCTACGGCACGGGCGTTATGTCCAACCGGTTCGAAAATCTGATTCTCAATGAGGAGGACGGACTCGTCGGTGCGGTCAAGACGGCGCTGCTCAATCCCGGCTACCTCCTGACCCAGCTGTTTACCACCGGCTCCAACAACGGATGGGATAAATTCGTCTATTTCCTGCAGATCCTCCTGCCCCTCGGTATGATCCCCCTCTGCTCCGGCAAAGCCTCCCGCTGGCTGCTGGTGACACCCATTCTGATGAATCTGCTGACCAATTATGTGTATCAGTACAACATCAATTTCCAGTACAATTTCGGCATCTGCGCCTTCTTGTTCTATGCGGTTACCGTAAATCTCCCCGATCTGCGCCGCCCCGCACGGAATACCCTGCTGGCCATCGGTACGGTGTTCGCCTGCTGCCTGTATATCACCATGATCCTGCCGCGGTGCGAGAATTATGTCAATATGTACCGCAGCGGCTATGAGAGATACCAGCAGATGGAGGAGATTCT
This sequence comes from Oscillospiraceae bacterium, assembly GCA_015063745.1. Taxonomy (GTDB): domain Bacteria; phylum Bacillota; class Clostridia; order Oscillospirales; family CAG-272; genus UMGS1696. The sequence goes on from SVTO01000013.1 coordinate 3,674, forward strand.
GGATACGATCCCCGAGGATGCTTCCGTGAACGTGACCAGTGAACTGCTCGCCCATATCGCGGACAGAGAAGTGGTCTATGCCACCAACTTCCACGGCAATAAGCCCGATGTGGATTATGTGGTGCTCGATGCCCGGTATGAGGATCGCTATTCTTCGTACTATGCCGCGTATTTCAATATGGGATACCGGGTGCACGCCCAGTACGATAATCTGATCGTCATTATGAAAAAACCTTAACCCTATGCCGGAAATCTGCCCCTCCCGCGCCGCGCTTGCCGATTCTGTCTGCGGAATTGGGCCGCGGGTGTTGACTGTCGGGGGAAAATATGGTATCATTTAGATATAACAACAGAAAGGATGCTTTTCTATGAAAATTTATTCTGTACTTGACAAAGAATTCGCGCCTTACGGTAAGGTTCTCACCGGTTACGATACCACCGAACTGCTGAAGGCTCTCGATGAAACCACCCCCCTGCCCGACGGCGCCGGCTATGAACCCAGCGTTCCTTCCCTGGAATATACCGCTATCTTCGGTCAGCTCCAGAACAATGCTTACGGCGGTATGCCCATCCAGATCGGCTGGTGCAACGGCCATAACACCGTTCTCAACTGCCTCGAATACCACCGCGATACCGAGCTGAATATCGGTCTGTATGACTTCATTCTGCTGGTTGCCAAGGAAGACGATCTGGTGGACGGCGTTCTCGATTCCTCCAAGGTTAAGGCTTTCAAGGCCGAAGCCGGTCAGGTTGTGGAAGTTTACGCAACTACCTTCCATTATACCCCCTGCCAGGCAACCAAGGACGGCGCGTTCAAGGTGATCATCGTTCTCCCCAAGGGAACAAACGGCCCCATGCCCAAGATCAACCCCGTGAACGAAGAAGATGCCCGTCTGCGTGCCTGCAACAAGTGGCTCTATGCCCACAAGGATGCTCCCGAAGCTGCTGACGGCGCATATATCGGTATCGTCGGCGAAAATATCGACATCGCTGATTCTCTGTAATCCCTTCGGATATGCCAAAAACCGACTCCGTTATCTGAGATATGGATTACCCAATCCCCGTAAGCCCATCCCGTGGGTTTATGGGGATTTTTCGTTTACGGGGGACGGGACACATCCGTTGGGCATATCCCCCTGTACTCCAACCCCAATACTGTCAACCCATCCCCTTTTCCAAAGTTTTTTGAAAGATGGGGGGTTCGGGGGGAGGAAAACTTTTTCGCAAAAAGTTTCCCTCCCCCCGATTCTTCCCCCAATAAACACAAAAAAGCACCGCAGTCAGACTGCAGTGCTTTTGTTGTTGGGTTTAGCCGGTGATACCGGAGCGTTCGATACCTTCTACGATGTATCTCTGGCCGAAGAGGTAGAGGATGATCAGGGGGATCAGAATCAGGATACCGCAGGCATTACGTGCAGCAGCGCTGAAGTAATTGGATGCAGCTCCGTAGTTATCGATCAGACCCTTGGGCACCTTTACGATGTCGGGCAGGAGGTAGGGACCGGCGGAGGTGTAGAACATATTGGTATAGAAGTTATCGGTCCACTGCCAGCAGAAGGAGAACATGAATACTGTTACCATCATGGTTACGGACAGGGGAAGGATAATCCGTACGTATGTGGAGAATACACCGGAGCCGTCCAGGTATGCGGATTCTTCCAGTTCGTCCGGGATGCCGCGGAAGAACTGTCTCATCAGGAAGATGAACAGACCGTTCTTATACGCCAGACCCGTGAAGGACAGGATATAAAGCGGGATGTTCGTGTTCAGCAAGCTTATCGTTGCTTCTTCTATCACGCCGAAATGGTTCAGCAGCTTGCAGATACCCAGTACGTCAAAGAAACGGAATTCCATGAACATGGACAGCTGCAGAGTAGAGTGCGGAACTACCATCGTGAAGATTACAAGCGCAAACAGCAGGCTGTTGAATTTGAACTTGAACTTTGCGAAACCGTAGCCGATCAGACAGCAGATGAAGGTCTGTGCAATACCACATACCAGGGACAGAATGAAGCTGTTGAACAGTGCTTCAAAATATCCGTTGTGCTTGATTACTGCGGCGTAGGTTTCCAGTGTCGGGTTCTTCGGCAGCAGACGTACAGTTACGTCTACGAAGTCTTCACCACTCATGAAGGAGGAGGAGATCTTGGAGAAGAACGGGAACAGAATTACGTAGGAAATACCCAGCAAGAAGAGGAAACGGAATGCATACCATGCCACTCTCTGAATGGTGTACAGGTTGAGGAACTTGGAACGCAGTCTGTCAATCAAAGGGGTACGTTCAAATTCAGCGCGAATTCTGTTTTTGGATTCTTTTACAATTCTGGTGTTGTTATCCATTATTCAGTACCTCCTTCTCTTAGTCTCTTCTCTGGTAGAATACGAATGCACTCAGGATACCGGATACGGCTGCAATGATCAGGATTACGATCAGGAAGTACATCCAGGACATTGCAGAGGACAGTACGTCACCGCCGGTGCTGCCGTAAATACCATCGATGTATGCCATTACCTGGTTGTCCGTTGCGGTAAAGGCGTCGATGATTGTGTAAATCGTATTAACCAGAATGATGGGGGATACCATCGGCAGGGTGATCTTCCAGAAGGTTTCCCAACCGGATGCACCGTCGATGGAACAGGATTCGTAAATCGCCGGGGAAATGCCCTGCAGACCGGACAGGAAGATCAGCATCTGTACACCGCAGCGGTTGATGATGTTGAAGATGTTGTTTACCAGGCCTACTACGTAGGTAACAATCTCAGTACCGATCATCATGTTCGCAAACAGGTTTTCCATGTCGATTACGGAAATGATTTCCGCAGCCGTGCTTTCTCCGCCAACACCGTCATCAATACCTTCCATGTTGCTCATGTAAGAGTTCATGGTGTTCTGTGCGTCGATTTCGCCGATCAGACCGGTGGTCAGAATAACCGGAATGAAGAAGATGGCTCGGAATGCCGCACGTCCTGCGATCTTCTGGTTCAGAACGATCGCTACGAACAGGGAGAACAGTACGATGGACGGAATGTCCAGAATCAGCTGTTTCAGACCCGTTACCAGCGTGGTGGTAAATTCGGGGTCTACAAACAGGGCTTTACGGTAGTTTTCCCATCCAACATAGGTCAGCTCGAAACCACCACCGCCGAGAATTCGGATCTCGTGGAAGGAGTAACGGATGGAGTCAATGATGATGGGCAGGTAGATCAGGACAAATCCGATCAGGAAGGGCAGGATGAACCACCAGCCGGCTCTTGCTTTACGGACGTCCAGGGAGGCGCCGCGTCTCTTCTTTTTTCCTGCTGCTGCAGGCGCTTTTGCGTTGCTGTTCATATATGCGCTCCCCTTTCTCAGTCAATTCTGATGAAGCTTACAGGCTTCAGTTCATAGGTTTCACCGTTATACTCGATGGTAACGCTGAAGGAGTTGTAGTTCAGTAAGAAGTTTACATCGCCTTCGTATTCCACGCGGATAACGGAACCGCTTTCGGTCAGATACTTGTCGGAAAGCTTTGCAGCTTCTTCTGCAGCGGCTTCTTCAGCTGCGGCAAATTCAGCCTGGATTACTTCCCATTCCGCATCATAGTCCACCATATCGTCGGCGGTCAGCAGTCCCTGTGCCAGCAGACGGGTCTGGAGACGCTTAGCGCGTTCGATCTTCAATTCGGCTGCCGCCAGAGCTTCTGCTCTTTCCTGTTCGCCGGCTGCGATGAAGGATGCGTCAGCTTCCACTTCGTCAGCGTCGGGAACACGGTTTGCCTTAATGAATTCGTGGTCTACAATATAGGAGGTCTGCAGATCGTGCAGTGCTTCGTTCAACGTGTTGTAGTACTTCGCTACGTCTTCCTTCCAGATTTCGTAGTTTACGGAGTAGTAACTGCTGGTACGTTCGTCTTCCTTCAGACGGTTGGTGTTCTGATAGGACAGAGTGAAGTACAGGTAAGCACCGTTTTCGATGGAGTGCAGGATTGCTTCGTTGATGTCACCTTCCATGTTGGTGGTGGTACCGGTAAATACCTTGGAACCGTGGAGAACCACACCGGTGAAGGGAATGGTTTCGGAAGCCTTGATGTACTTACTGGAGGTCAGAGAAGCGTTGGTGATGATGTCGGCGTACTTCATGGTGTATGCGTTGCCGCCGGCTACCATTACGTTCTTGTAATCTGCGTCCAGTTTGGACAGGAATTCCATGGTGTATTCCTTGTTATCTTCGCGGTGGTACGGCTCGTCGTCGTCAAAGTCGGAGTTCAGGTCGGTACCAAGGCTGGATACGGAAATGCCTGTGTTGTTGTACTTCAGATATTCGGGACCAAACTTTTCATAGAAGTTGTCATATACGCTGGGGGCGATACAGATTGCCATGCTGGTCGCAAAGCTCTGTGTGGATGCATCATAGATTCTGCGTGCGGAGTAACGGTTGTCGATGGTTCTGACTGCATCGGTCTTCAGGGATACGCCGTCGAATGCGTCGGTGAAGGATACGTATGCGAAGTCGAAGTCAGGATACAGCTCGAAGCCGTTTTCTTCCGCGTAGGTTACCAGTTCAGCGAAACCGTCACCGCCGCCTACTGCCTTATTCCAGTTCAGCTTTGCGGGGTAGGTGGTGTAGTTGATGGTACCGTTTGCATAACCGGTGAGCTTGAAGGCAAGGTTGCCGACGCCCAGTTCGGTCAGCTCGGAATGCATGGTCTTGATGTCTTCGAAGGTGGTCAGAGGAATGTCTACATCTACCGGGAAGGAAGCAACCTTTTCCAGAGTCTGCAGAGAACCGAAGGTCTCGATGAACAGAGGAATGTCGTCCTTGGCTTCGGTGATCTTGGTCAGAACACCGTTGTCGGTGTAGTAGTCACGGGTCGCCAGAGCCATGCCTACCCAGTCGGTAGAGAAGGTATCCTTCAGGTTCTTTTCCTCGGCGATTTCCGGGTCGGTCAGCATGATGTAGCGTACAGAGTACTTGCCGGTGTACTTACGGTCAGAGCTTACGGACCATACTGCGCTTCCTTCATTGGCGGATACGCCGGTGTTCAGTTCGTAAGAGTCGGTCGGACGAGGAGTGAACTTGGGATATACGGAGTTGTAAGGATGCTGACGGCCGCCATGCTCACTCATGATGGTTGCCAGGGAGTCACCCTCGGTGATCATTGCAACGAAACCGTTGGTATAATCAATGCGGTCTACAGGTTCTTCTTCCACTGCGGTGGTGGTTTCGGTCGCTGCGGTGGCTGCCGCATCAGTTGCTGCAGCAGTGGTATCGGCGGCTGCATTTTCCAGAGGAGTGGAGGGACCGTATACGGATTCATAGGTGGTACCGTAGTCGGTCATAACGCCCCATACGGGCCAGCGGATAACTTCTGCGTGCTGACCGGAGATGGTGTGGTACGCATAGTCCGCACCGTAAACCTGGCCGGCGATGTTATAGAAGGTATCCTTTACATCTTCAAAGCGTACCAGGGTACCGGAACCGTCCATGAGCATGGTGTAGCCCAGGTAGGTGTTGCTGCCGGTGCCGAAGTAAGGAAGCAGGGTAACGGTATCAAAGGAGTACAGGGATTCGTCGAATTCGATACTGTTGGCAGGAAGCGTTACGCTCAGGCCGTCGTCTTCGATGATGTATTCCAGAGCCATACGGAAACGCGGCGGCGCAACGTCGGTGCTTACGTAACCGGTGTCGGCGTGGTCGTTTTCCATCTGTTCCATGGTGTATGCGGGTGCATACTGCTTGATGATGGCTTCACATTCGATCAGCTGCTTACGGGTGATTTCATCCGTGCAGGCGTATACGGGGTAATCCTTGGTGATCGGGAACTTGAGGTACATTTCCTCGATGGTTACCGCGGTTTCCTTGGGGTCCTTGGGGTCCTTCTTGTCGTAGTAGGACAGAAGCTTGTCACGGTTCCAGTCGTTGTCGATGTTCGCCAGAATCAGCTTTTCCATACGGTCTACGGAAATCAGACGGGGAACCAGACGAGTGATGTTGGGTTCACCGATAGCATATTCCACACGGATACCGCCCTTGATGTTCTTCAGGGTGATCTGACCGCGCAGTGCTGCTTCAGTGTAGCTGTTGTATTCCTTCTTAACGCCCTTTTCGTAAAAGCTGATGAGCAGCTGGGAGTACAGCTTCTGCTTAACGCTGGAAGAAATGGATTTGTTCTGTGCGATATCAAAGGGGTTGGAGAAGAGGATCTGACCGGTGGTCTGATTTACCAGTGCAACTTCACCGGTAAATTCTTCGTACCACAGTTCAAAGCCCTTTTCTTCCTTAACCTTGATCATGTCGGCAAGCTTTTCCTCGGGGTTATTGTATACCTGATACATGTAGTCGATGAGGGGTTTGCCGTCTTCATCGACCTTATCTGCCCAGGCAGCGCTTACGCCGGTGGTCATGGCGCCCATCAGCATAATCAGAGTTAAGATCGCCGATAAAATTCTATATTTTTTCATTATTTATCTCTCCTATCTCTGTTATACTTACAAGCGGTACATGATTTCTTCCACAATCTGAATGATAAACATGATGATCTTACCAATCAGAGAGGTGAAGAGGATGCCGAGGAACATAAGGAACGCCATACCCACGATGGTGGAGATACAGGTCAGAATGTTCTTGCCTACGGAATAGTCGTGTGTGGACATCATGGCGATTACCAGCAGAATACCCAGCCAGATATACGCCAGAGTGTTCATCAGGGTCAGTACGGACTGTTCGGACTGCAGCATTACGTTGGACAGCAGTGTGGAGGGGAATACCAGCAGGATCAGAGGAGTCAGACAGTAGCAGCATGCGATGAAGATATCGGTCATGGTACCTTCACCTTCGAACAGAGTGGTGAGACACCAGTTGGCGATAACCCACAGCAGCAGAGGTGCTACAACCGCTGTTACGGAGCCGAACACGTTTGCGTAGGTAATGTGGGGATTGAAGATCCAGCCCTTACCGATGGAGTTGTAGAAGTATACAACAACGGTAATGATCAGGATGGTCAGAGCGGAACGGATGGAACCGCGCTTTTCGTGCTTCAGGTCCCAGAAACCGTCGAAGGGATGGAAGATTACGTGGAATGCGTAGAGTAGCTCTTCCTTCAGGCTCTTTCGACCTACCTTCAGGGCTGCTCTGGTGTTGACCTTCTTTGTGTAGCCCATGAACTTCAGGAACAGTAAGAAGATCACTACGATGAGTACGGGGATCATCCAGAAGTAGGTGGAAGCCCAATCCTTACGGATTTCCTTGTATGCATCGGAATAGCTCTTGATTTCGTAGGAAGCCTTGTAGTATTCCATGGCTTCTTCGTACTTACCCTGACGGTACAGGGAACGGCCGATCTGTACGTATGCGGAGTCGAAGTTGTTGTTTCTCTTCAGCACTTCTGTCCAGTCACTGATGGCCAGGTCGTACTTACGGTCATTGTTGTTTTCCAGAGCGGTCATCAGAAGGTCGCCGTACTCGGTTCTTCTGAATACCACGATGTTGTCGTTGGCCTTGTCCAGTGCCAGGATCTTGTCGCCCTGATAGGTTACACCGGCGATGAGCTCGATGTTACCGGTCTGGTTACCAAGGTCACCGAAGGCGAACAGCAGGATACCGTTTTCGTCGTAGGTGAAGATCTTGGAACGGGCGGAGTCGATGATGGACCAGGTTCCTTCGGGACCGATGGCCGCGTCAACGATGGTGGAAGCACCCTTGATCTTTGCGGTGGACAGAGTGGAGAATGCAATTTCACCGGACGGCGGGTAGAAACCGTTACGCTTCAGAACGTCCACACCGTTTGCGTTCAGCTTTCTGACGGGGGCGAAGTCACCACTCTTGCTCTTGGAGGTGATGGCTTCTTCCATCTGCTTGGCGTCAATGGAGGAGGTGGTTACGTAAATGAAGTTCTGGTCGTCGATGGTGATGTTGTTGAATTCGGTGGATACGTTTTCTTCCTGGTTTTCCTTCTGTTCTTCGGTCAGGAATACGGAGAACAGGGATTCCAGAACGCCGCCTACGGTCTTGGTCGCACCGATGAAACCGAAGAAATCGGAGTTATCGTTGATTACGATAATACCCTGGTAGGTAGCGGAGGATACTACGAACAGACGGCCGTATTCGTCAACCGCAACGGCTACAGGCTTATAGAAGTCGCCTTCTTCGAAGAGGTTGGATTCGGGTCTCTTGATGATGCGTACATAGTTACCTTCGGTATCGAACTTAACGATACGGTCGTTGTCGGTGTCGCAGACGTAGATGAATTCCTTGTTTACGAACACGCCGGAGGGCTTATTGAAGCTGTCCGGTACGCCGAATTCGTTGGTAAATTCCTTGATTTCGAAGTCGAACTTGAAATAACGGTCACATACAACGATACGGTTGTTTACGGTGTCGGCGATGTACAGCTTGTCATCGGGACCGATTTCAACGTCACGGGGTTCGTCGATCGGCAATTCCAGACCCATGTACGCGGAGTCGATGACCATATCCGGCACATAAGCGGTGGGAGATGCCAGCATCTTACCTTCGGAGGAGTAGGTGTATGTACCGTAGGGGGTACCTGCAGCCACGAGGGTGGGCAGGAGCATGACCGCTACCAGAACGGACAGGAGTACAATTCTTAATTTTTTCATATAATCCTCCTTAGTCCTTCATACCACTGGAGCCCATGGTTTCGATGATGTTGGACTGGGACACGATAAATACGATAATCGGTACCATCATCATGATAACAGTGGACGCACAGGAAGCGCCTGTACGGGTGATACCGGCAGACAGAATCTGACCGATGGCGTAGTTCAGCGTTTTCAGCTGTTCGGAATAAATCAGGTTGGTGGAACCCTGGCCCCACAGACCCTGGAATGCATAGATGATCAGAGTCAGCCATGCGGGCTTAACCATGGGCATTGCGATGGACCAGAAGGTTCTCAGTTCGGATGCACCGTCCAGTCGGGCGGATTCCAGAATTTCGGTGGTTACGTTGGATTCCATGAACTGCTTCATCAGGTACAGACCCAGGGAGGAGGCGAATGCGGGAACGATTACAGCCGCATAGGTATCAACCCAGCCCAGCCAGGACAGAGTGATGAAGTTTACAAGTCCGGTTACGGTACCGCCGATCATCAGGGACTTCTGGATCAGCCAGAAGATTGCCTTGCCGCCGGGGAAGTCGATCTTCGCCAGAGCATATGCTGCCAGAGAGGAGAAGATCAGGTTACCCAGGGTACCGGCTACGGAGATCAGTACGGTGTTGAAGATGTAACGGGAGAAGGGAACCCAGGAGTCACCCATCAGGTCAAACAGCATTCTGAAGTTGCCGAGGGTGGGATTTACCACGTAGAAACGGGGCGGGAAGTAGAACAGTTCGTCCAGGGGCTTGAGGGCCTGAATCACAGTGTAGTACAGGGGCAGGATCATTACGAAACCGAAGATCGCAAGTACCACGGTAATCGCGGAGTCACCGCCCACAGAACGGTTCAGGACAACTTCATGTTTTCTTGTACGTAATTTCTTCATGTTACTGTCCCACCTTTGCTATGAGTTTAGAGAACAATACGTTACATCCGATCATCAGAAGGAACAGGATGAACGAAATGGCGGAAGCGTAACCAACCTCCCAACGGGTGCCCTGATATTCGGACAGGTGGTGGGTCAGGGTGTACGCTACGTAGTTCTGAGTCGGGTGACCTGCCAGGGACATAACCGTGCCGCCGAAGCCGAACGCGCCGGTGATGGAAAGGATCGCACCGAACATCAGCTGGGGCTTCATGGAAGGCAGGGTGATGTACCACAGTTCCTGCCAGCGGTTCTTTACACCGTCGATGGCGCCTGCTTCAAACAGGGACTTGTTGATACCCTGCAGACCGGCGATGAAGGACAGGAACGCAGTACCCAGGGACATCCACAGCGCTACGAAAATACACAGCGGCATGATGAATCTTTCGTCCTGGAACCACAGGATGGGCGTGTCGATGATACCTATCTTCATCAGAGTACCGTTTGCCCAACCGTAGGAGTCGTTTGAGAACATGACCGTCCAGATCATTGAGGCACCGCCGGCGATGGAAGGTGCGTAGAACACGAAGGTTACGATCGCACGGATCTTGGGCGCCAGCTCGTTGATGAACCATGCAACGATGAAGGACTGAATGTAGGATACGGGACCTACGATGATTGCGAAGATGATGGTGTTCTTGAGACCGGTGATGAAGTATTCGTCATCGAGGAACAGGGTTACGTAGTTGTCCATGAAAACGAAATCCGGGAACTCAAGCATATTGAAGTTGGTAAGACTGAGCACCAGAGACAGTACAACGGGGATGATGGTGAATAAGAAGAAGAGGATGAAGAAGGGTGCTACCATGAAGTAGGCCGTCTTATTTCTCTTGATCAGGAACCATGTCCATTCCGCTTTTGTCATCTCACGGCGTGTCTTGACGTTTTTATCGGTATTTTTAGACATGAACGCTCTCCTTTACAGATTTTTGAGTTAAACGGGATCACTTACCGATGTAGGATATCAGTGCGTTGTATGCGTCGGTCATGTAGGTTACGACCTGCTTGATATCTTCGTCGGCGGATGTCAGACCTGCGGCGGCAGCCTTCATCAGTTCGATGTCTTTTGCTTCCATAGCACTGATGGCAGCTTCCAGAGCAGCGGCGTTGGCGTTCTTTACGCTTTCGTCCATGTCTTCGATCACTTCGAGAGCCTGACCGATACGCTTATCTGCCAGAGTCTGGCCGATTTCCAGAGTTTCCAGATCGAACTCTGTTCTCTTACGGGAAACTTCCTTATTAATAACGTTGATGTTCTGGAGCAGGGAATCAACCGGGTCCAGACCGCTGTTGTAGGCGTCGTTGAATGCGAAGCTGATGTAACGGTCAACGTAGTAAGTGCCGGGGTAGTTGGGGATGGCTACCAGATTTTCCATCTGTGCCATCAGCTGTTCGTACTCGTGGGAGGACCAGGGCATTTCTGCCAGCGCGTTCATGTTCGCGGTAGCACTCTTACCTGCGTCACCCAGCAGAGCAACCATTTCGTTCGCGTATTCAATCTGGAATTCGGTATCGCAGTACCACTTCAGGAATTCCCAGGAGGATTCCACGTCGTTGGCACCGGTCAGGATTTCCAGAGCGTCTACGCTGGACAGACATACATTGTTGATGTTGCCGTCTTCGTCCATCATGCCGGGGATCGGACCGAAGTCCCACAGACCTGCAAGTTCGGTACCGAAGATTACGATATTGTTGTAGGTCAGGTAGCTGGAGATGAAGATCGGAAGTTCACCGGTCTTGAAACGGTTGGTAGCATCGTAAGCTACGGGCAGAGAGTACTGGGTAAACATGTTACACATGGACTCGAATGCGTCCAGAGAAATGTTGGTGTCCAGGTTGATTCTCATACCGTCGTCGGCCCACAGCTCGCCGCCCATCTGGTACATGAACATCTTAAAGTCGTTGGGCATACCGATTTCCATGTTGTTGAACTGGAGTACGGGAACCATGGCCATCAGGTCATCCCATGTCTTGGGAACTTCCAGACCCAGGTCAGCCAGGATGTCGGTACGGTAGAACATCATGTTCCAGGACTGGCTCTGGGGCAGACCGTAGGTCTTGCCGTACAGGGTCAGGGGAACCAGTGCAGCTTCGTTGAATCTTGCGGAGGTGTATTCGTCGAAGTCTGCGAAGATTTCACGCATCTTTGCGTTGTATTCCTTGGTCTTTTCGTCGTCATCGGGCTTGTCAACGTAGCCTTCGGGGTTCAGGGCGATAACGGCGTTACGGATTGCGAATTCGATGGAGTTACCAACTTCCAGGGATACATCGGGGCCGATGCCCGCCAGTACGGAAGGAAGGGTGGTACCGCCTGCAACCAGCTTCATTTCTGCATTGATGCCGGTTTCTGCGATGAACTTATTGTCGATCAGGGATCTCATGATCTGAGCCTGGTCACGACCGGTTGCAACCCATACTTCAATGTACTTTTCCGCATCTTCAGCGGCGTCGGTACCGGTTGCGATGGAGCTGTAGTCGGTGAAGAAGGAACCTATAAACTGCTTCATTTCGTGCAGGAAGGCATCAACGAAGCCTGCTTCTGCTCTGGGCAGTTCGGTGGATGCGGGCTGGATCTGGATGTAGTCGATTTCAACGGGCTGGTTGCTTACGGTGTTGATCCAGGTACCCAGCGTACCTACATAGGACTTCAGGTTGGTTACGTTGCCGGCGATTTCGTCTTCGTCGGTACCCATCTTCTGCAGGATTCTGGCGATGTTTTCCAGAGTGGATGCGTTTTCACCCTTGATGTCGCCTGCGGAGGTGATGGTGTCGATAACCTTATTCAGAGCGATGGACTGAACCACCAAGTCGGTTACAACGTGGGGCATTACGCGGCCGAAACCGTAGCTTCTGTTGGCATCGGGTACGGCACCGGTCAGCTTCAGGATTTCCAGATAGTCGTTGTTGATGGAGTTCAGCACGTTGGTAACGTCACGGACGATGGGACCCATTTCGCCCAGAGCAACCTGGAAGCGGATGGTGTGTTCACCGGGTTCAAAATAGAACTGGAAGTTTTCCGCACCGTTGTTCAGAGGCTGAACCTGCCAGTTGGAACCGTACTGGAACTTACAGTTGTTGGCTTCCTCGAAGGGAACTTCGCCGTCAATGTAAATTCTGCGGGTTACATACATACCGGAAACGGTATTCTGACGGAAACGGGTTACGATTTCGTACAGGCCGGCAGTTTCTACGTTGAAGGTGTATTCAACCCACTGGCCGGGTTTCTGCCACTTTTCGGAACCGATGCAGTTCAGACGGATTTCGGTAGAATGCTGGGGTTCGGAGATAGCCGACTTACGGTCATAAATCGGATAAATCGTGTAGTCGGAAGTAGCAACGGGCGTTTCGGCGTTGATGTGGATGGGATCAGCCACTGCCTCGGTCTTGCCCGCGATGTATTCTTCGTAGGTGAGCTTATCTTGGTAAGGATATACAGTGATGTTCTGAACCGCCATGGATTCACGAACGGACTGCAGGGTGATGGTGTTCACACCCTTTTCCAGATAATACTCAAAAGGATTGGAGTACCAGGTGTTGGGGTCAGAGAAAGAATACTCTTCCCAAACGTGTTCCAGCACTGCCTTGGGACGCATTTCGTTGCCGTTGGCGTCCTTTGCGAAGCGGAGTTCACCGTCTTCGGTTTCGGTGTAGGTGCTTACCCAGTGCTTCTTCAGCTCAAGGAAACGGGTTTCGGTAAAGGGAACCTTACCGTTTATGTAAAGCACACGTTCGATGGAGTTTGTTTTTTCGGATACGGAGGCGTAGTCGATCTTGATCGCGTAGTAGCCTGCGGCGGGAACTTCCACTGCCCAGGTAACATTACCGCTGTCACCGATGATCAGACTTTCGCCTTCTTTGCCGAGATAGTTATCTTCAACGGATACTTCGGCCGTTGTCAGATCTGCAACATAGTCCACAGCCTTGACAGTAACGGTTTCGGTACCTCTCTTACCGGGATTCCGCGACAGATACTCGGCGTAGGGAATCGTCGCAATGTTTTCGCTGACCTGCTGCAGACCCTTTTGCGCCTGCTCAACAGCCGCGGTTTCATCTGCCGCCATCACCATCGGTGCAGAGCCGAGGGCAAGCAGCATAGACAGAGCCGCACAGATCAGCCGTTTGCTTGTGGTTTTTCTCATAGAACCTTCCTCCTGCATTTTTTTCGGATCGGGAAATTGGATTCCGTTGACCGTTCGGAACAGTTTTTCCGATCCAGCCCCGGTGGGGTTGTGCCCTGTGCCGTATACACTCTCTTATATATAAATGTAAGAAAATGAAAAACCGCACGGGAAACACATAAACAAGGGCGCAAAAACCGCACCGATACCCTCTGATTTTTTCGTCAGATTCCTCCGGGGCAGTCATTTTATCCTTGTCACGAAAAGACAGTTGTCCCTCTTTCCGTAATTATATGTCATAATAATAGCATATACGCACAAAAAAGTCAAGCACAATCGTCGTTCAACGGGCAATTTTCGGCAGTTTCTCCGTTCATTTACGGCCCGTTTTGGGTATTCACACTTTATTCACAATTGAAGTTTTTCCGTCGCTCATCCGGCGGGAATTTGTGGAAAATATGATATGTAAGTTATTTTTACCTTCCAACCCCAAAAAACACCAAAAAACCGCCATATTTACGTATTTTCAGAAGTTTGGGACACAAAATACAGTTCCTGTCATAAATAAGTAAACCAATTTTACCATTCCATGGGGAAGCAGGCAAATCGCCATGTGTCGGACGCGTAAAAACCGAACATTTGTCCACATGATTCTGCACAAAATTCGTCCATATTTTTCTACGTCTTGACATTTTGCACAAACTTTCGCAAAAACTTCCAATTTCAGGGAATTTACGCCATTTTATGGTAATTTTCCGCACAATCCGAGCCGTTATACGCTCACTCACACCCCAAAGCCCAAACGCCCGGACAACCACCATACCACATCCTATGGCCGCCCCCGACAACATATGCAAGCCACCCTTCCCAAAGTTTTTTGAAAGAAGGGAGGGGTCAGGGGAGGGAAGAAAGCTTTTTCGCAAAAAAGTTTTCTTCCCTCCCCTGATACAAATATTCAATTAAAACCCAAGCACGCCTGCGCCGATGATACCGGCGTCGTTGCCGAGTTTGGCGATCATGATCTTGGTACGGGGTGTACCTTCGCGGGAGTAGGTTTCGGACCAGATTTTTTCTTCCAGGGGCTTCATGAGGTAGTCACCTTCGTTGCAGATGCCGCCGCCGATGGAGAGCACATTGGGCTGGAAGATATTGATGATGTTTACGATACCGCAGGCCAAGTAGCTGATGAATTCGTCCACTACTTCGGCTGCAACGGCGTCGCCCTGCTTCATAGCGGCGAATGCGGTACGTGCGCTTACCTTGGACAGATCGCCGCCGGTCATTTCGTCCATGATGGTAGCGCGGCCGGCTGCCTTTGCGTCGTTGATGCGGTCCTTGGTGATGTTTACCAGACCGGTTGCGGAGCTGTAAGCTTCCCAGCATCCGTTACGGCCGCAGGAGCAATGACGTCCGTCCTTCTGGATTACGATGTGACCCAGTTCGGCGCCTGCGAAGTTGAAACCGCTGTATACCTGACCGTTGATGATAATACCGCCGCCCAGGCCGGTACCGAGGGTGATCATAACGGAAATGTCCGCACCTGCTGCAACACCGGCGATGGATTCAGCCTTTGCCGCTGCGTTGGCGTCGTTTTCCAGATATACCTTCTTGCCGTCCAGCAGCTTGGACAGGTTGTCCGCTACGGGGTAGTTTACGAAGGGAATATTGTTCGCGTATTCGATAACGCCGGTTACATTGTTAGCGGTTCCGGGAGATGCCACGCCTGCGAATTCGATATCCGCCAGAGTCAGGCCTTCTTCCGCGATCAGCTTGCGGGCCAGATCTGCCATATCCTGAATGATGGCATCCGCGCCTCTTTCCGGCTTTGTGGGAACGCTGCCCTTTCTGATGATTTCATACTTTTCGTTGACAATACCTACCGCGATGTTGGTACCGCCCAGATCCACGCCGATTGTATACATGGTTTCCTCCATCTGCCGCAATGTTTACGGCGAACAAAATAATTTTTCGGATTTCATATTGCCGGCAGCATTTTCCCTCTGCCGTATATAGAAATTATAATAGACTTTTCCCCGTTTGTCAACCGTTTTCCGCTAATTTTGCCTTCTCGCGTTCCGGCATGGGCTTTTCGGAGATTTCTCCCGCCTTCTGCAGTGCGATTCTGGTCAGCAGAGGTCCTACCAGCTCGTAAATCAGTACCGCGAACAGAGCAATATTCCGCACGATCAGACCGGGTTCGCCTATGGACATTGCCGTCAGGGACATACCTAATGATACACCCGCCTGAGGCAGAAGGGTTATACCCAAATATTTCTGGATCGTCGGTTCGCACTTCATGAACTTCGCAGATACGGATGCACCGCAGATCTTGCCGAGGGAACGGAAGATGATGTACACAACACCGGTCAGCACGATCGCCCAGTCGGAGAATACTCTGAAGTCCAGATCCGCGCCGCTGAGGACGAAGAACAGCACCATCAGAGGACCGGTCCAGCGATCCACTCTCTCCATCAGTTCCTCGGAGAAGTCGCACATATTGCAGAATACGGTACCCAGCGCCATGCATACCAGCAGAGAAGAGAAGCCCACGCTTACGGGACCGATCTTGAAATGCAGTTGGGACAGAGCAACCGCAAACAGAATAAAGGTTACGGAAATGCTCATACGCTTACTGCGGGAGTAGAAGAACTGCTCGGTCAGGTGGAACAGGAAGCCGAGCACTGCACCAAGCACCAGGGATGCCACTACTTCAACAATAGGATCTACAATTACGGAGAAAATATCCACCTGTCCGTTTTCCAGTGCTCTGGCAATTCCGAAGGATACGGCGAACACCACAAGGCCTACCATATCGTCCAGTGCCACAACGGGCAGCAACATACGGGTGAGGGGACCGTCCGCCTTGTACTGCTTGACAACCATCAGGGTTGCGGCAGGGGCGGTTGCGGTAGCGATGGCGCCCATGGTCAGAACCGTGGACAGGGGCAGCTTGTCGGGCATCAGCAGGTGGAGTCCGTACAGGGCCAGATCCACGAATGCGGTGGCCACCAGTGCCTGGAACACGGCGATCACCACGGCCTGCTTACCGGTCTGCTTCAGGGCAGTGAGACGGAACTCGTTGCCCATGGCAAAGGCGATAAAGCCCAGCGCCGCATCGGAAAGGATGGACATGGAATTAACAGCTTCCATGGAAGTAAAGCCCAGACCTTCGATGCCCAGACGTCCCAGGCAGAAAGGGCCGATGAGGATACCCGCCACCAGATATGCCGTTACGGCAGGCAGGTTCCAGAGTTTTGTCAGACGGGACATGATCAGACCCGCAAACATAGCGATTGAGATGGCAAGAAGTGTAGTCATGTGAATCACTCTTTCTTTCTGTTTTCGTATTTCGGATATGTAAAAATCCGTATAATTACCAAGTATATATTATAGCAAAAGCCTTCGGTAAAATCAACAGGTTTTTGAAATTGTACGGGGAATAAAGTGGATTTTCCGGAAGAATGTCGGATGCGGCGGAATCCGGAGGTTTGCGGCGGTGTGCGGTATGCAGAATCCGCAAAAAAAGAAGCCCTGACGGGATATACCCATAAGGACAGTTTTGGGAAGGACGGTATATCTCAACAGTGCTATGCCGTTTTGCATTTGCATCCCACGACGAAGCACCTGCCGGAAAACTGACACATAAATTAAGGAATAAAAAAGGCCCCCTTGTGTAAAGGGAGGCCCCGTACTGTGCGGTCATTGATCGTGTTGTTTTGACAATATACAATTCAATTCATATAACGCAGTCTTGTTGGAATCCCATTGCAGTTTTTCTCTTGCTTCTTTGTACGGAAGCCAAACAAGTTCTGTATGTTCATGAGATAAAACAAGCGCGCCGGTACATGCGAAACCGAATGCATATTCGGGAACGACATACATTTCATCGGGCCAACCGTAAAGGTGTCTGTGGGGAAATATTTCAGCGGGAACACAGCACATTGACTTTAATGAAATAACAGTATCTGCCGCTATACCGCCTTCTTCCGATATTTCTCTCCTGGCCGCTTCTTCGGGTGTTTCTTTATCTTCGCCTCCCCCGGCAATAAATTGCCATTGGTCACAATCCGAACGATGCAAAACACAATATAAAAGCTTCCCGTTTTCATATTTATAGGGGATGGCAAGTATTTGAAAAGGTACTCTCATAATATCCTCCTTTATCAACAGTTGATACGATCCTTCTTTATAGCTCGTACCTGTGGCAAAACACAACGCCCCGACCGAAGTCAGGGTGTTTGTTTATTCTTTGATGACCATATCGTCCAGCACTTCCGGAGCGGCTGCATCTGCCAGCGCATCAGCGGCGTCGCCTCCGTACAGGATATCCATATTCACATTCTCTGCGTGTACGCCCAACACATCGGTCAGAACGTCGCGGTCAATGTCAAAATCCAGAACCAGCTTGGCTAAGGAATAGTCCTCATAGCCGGTATAGCTGTTGGATACCATCCATGCGCTGTAGTCGTTGGGGAAAATCGCATCGGCTACGATTGCCTTGATCTGCTCCGCTGTAACATCTTCGGCTTCCGCTTCGGCGGATTCGGCGGCACTGCACTCGGTTTCCGCTCTGGTTTCTGCTCTTGTGGCGGCTTCTGCAGCTTCTGTTGCGGCTTCCATTACAGCTTCCGTAGCAGCCTGGGTGACGGCACCGGTGTCACCGCGGACTGTGGTCTGGGTGCTCATGGTGCTGTTCGCCATGGGCGCGGTGGTTTCGCCGTAGGTACTGCCGGTTGCGTATACGACGGAGTCGTCATGCACGGCTTCTGTGGACACGCTTCTTTTTTCTTCCGCTTCATAGTCGGCGCCGGATGCATCGTACATACTGTAGTACAGGGTATCGGCCAGTTCGTTTCCGTTGTAAGCGGCTTCGGCATTGCCCGCTTCTTCACAGGCGGCACAGTCCTGTTCGGCGCTGAACTTGCCCTGCTTCATCAGGGGACTTGCAACGGCCAGCACACCCAGAATCAACACGGCACAGGCGGCGAGGCTGCCGTAACGGCTGATGTTTTTGTAGTTTTTGCGGATCTTCTCACGGAATGTGAGGATCTTGGTTTCCTCGTGGGGTTCGTTCTTTGCTTCGCCGGCACGTTCGGCGGCAATCTGCGCCATGACGGCGTCCTTGATGCTGTACCGCGGCATCGGGTACGCTTCCTTCAGCGATGTCGGCTCCGCAGGCAGCTCGTTTATCTGATTGTTGGGTTCCACGTATGGGATTTCCTTTCTGTTTCGGTGATGCGTTTAATCTGTTAAAACAACTATATTTGTCGATTTATACCAGCGGTGTCGCTCTGCAGGCACGTCTGTTTGTGGAATATAACAGATGTTATTTCTGCAGGTTTTTTCTTCTGTTACATAGACGTCGCAATTCAGAAAAAGTTCCCATTTTTTAAGATTTTTTTAAGGGCGGCGCGGCTTCTGTTCAGCCGGGATTTGACAGTACCGATTTCCAGGCCCAGCAGGTCGGCGATATCGGCGTAGGACAGATCTTCCAGATCCCGCAGGATCAGGATGCGGCGCATATCGTCCGGCAGCTTCTCAATGGCCTCTCTGACGGCACGGATATTCTCCCGCCGTTCGTAAGCCATCTCGGGAATCTCGTCCGCCGCGGTTACGGGTACGTCGATAACGATTTCCTCCCCGTCGTCATCCGTTGCGGTAAGGGACATGGTGCGATGCCTTCCCGCGCTGCGGATTCTGTCCTTCGCGGTGTTCACCGTAATACGGTACAGCCATGTGGAAAACGCACAGTCGCCCCGGAAGCTGTCCAGCGATCGCCATGCCTTGATGAATACATCCTGTGCCACATCTTCCCCGTCCGACGCAGACCCGCCCGACAGCGTAAGCACCCGTACCGCCATGTGATAAACGAACGTCTCATAAGCACCCACAAGCGCCCCGAACGCCTCGTCATCTCCACCCTTCGCCTTCTCAACCAGCAAATGCACTTCATCCGTCTCCCGCTCAATCTCCGGCTCCATCGGCTTCACCATATCCTCACCCCCTTTACAAACACTTTCTACAATTATACCATATTTTTATCGGGAAAACAAGTCGTTTTTGGGGGAGACGGGGTCGCTTTTTGAAAAAAGCTCCGCAAAAACTGCATAACAGCTTCAAACAATCGATAATACTGATATTTTCTCTGTCCATTTTTCTCATCTTCCAAAATTCTTTTCATTTTGCACCTATATAGGTGCTTTACAATTATATCACAACAATATAATATTGTCAACGACATTTTGCACTCATTCTGGTGCAATCCATTGTGAGGGAACAACGGTATACAGAAAGGAAAAAACATTGAACGCTGAAATTGAAAAACAAATCGGGAAAAATATTCGCTGCCTGCGTGAGAAAGCAGGGATGACCCAGGAGCTTCTGGCAGCCAAACTGCAATTGCACGGCTGTGATATTACCAGAAGTGCCGTTGCAAAAATCGAAGTCGGACAGCGCCATCTGTATCCGGATGAAATTATTCTGATCAAAAAAATATTGAACATCTCCTACAACGCAATATTTGATGTCAAAACTGAAGAATAACCAAAAATTCCTCCCGTTTCCGGAAGTACCGGTGATTGGGAGGATTTTGTTTTTACGCTTCACGCTTAGCAGTAAACGTGCGGTTTTCACCCAAATATACCTCTGTAATCCTTCGTTGCGGGAGCAGCAAGCTACTCCCCTACAGAGGACCGGTTACTTCCCCAAAATTCCGTAGGGGAGGATCTTGATCCTCCCGCAAACGTGCGGTTTCACCCAAATATATCTCTGTAATCCTTCGTTGCGGGAGCAGCAAGCTACTCCCCTACAGAGGACCGGTTACTTCCCCAAAATTCCGTAGGGGAGGATCTTGATCCTCCCGCAAACGTGCGGTTTCACCCAAATATATCTCT
>SVTO01000013.1:24304-53219 GCA_015063745.1 Oscillospiraceae bacterium
CTCTGTAATCCTTCGTTGCGGGAGCAGCAAGCTACTCCCCTACAGAGGACCGGTTACTTCCCCAAAATTCCGTAGGGGAGGATCTTGATCCTCCCGCAAACGTGCGGTTTCACCCAAATATATCTCTGTAAGCCTTCGTTGCGGGAGCAGCAAGCTACTCCCCTACGGAGGACCGATTACTTCCCCAAAATTCCGTAGGGGAGGATCTTGATCCTCCCGCAAACGTGCGGTTTCACCCAAATATATCTCTGTAATCCTTCGTTGCGGGAGCAGCAAGCTACTCCCCTACGGAAACCGGGGGATGTGTCGTACCATAATATCGTCATACCGTATCCCCCTATCCACCCAAACAAAAAACCTCCCCTTTTCCAAAGTTTTTTGAAAAGGAGAGGGGGGATAGAAGAATTGCTGCACAAATCTTCGGGGGAGAGGAAAAACTTTTTCGCAAAAAGTTTTTCCTCTCCCCCCTGGTTTTCATTTAAACATCAACCCACACGCTTTGCCGCAATGCGGTTACGGAGCAGGTTCAGGATGACGCCGATGGCTACGGCGATGACGCCAATGATATCGGTTTCCACGGACGGAATAACCATCATGAGACCGCCGGCGATGAAGATGAGGCGTTCCCAGATTTTCAGGTTGCCGAAGAAGTAGCCTTCGAGGCCGCCGGAGATACCGACCATACCGATCACGGCTGTTACCGTAATACGGATAACATCCAGGACGCCGGGGTCATTGAGCCACAGGATTTCCGGGCTGAGGGCGAAGATATAGGGGATGATGAACGCGGTGATGGCCAGTTTGGTGGCTTGTACACCTGTTTTCATGGGGTTGGAATGGGCGATAGCGGAGCCTGCGTATGCTGCGAGAGCAACCGGCGGGGTGATATCGGCCACGATTCCGAAGAAGAACACGAACATATGGGCTGCCAGAAGCGGGATACCCATATCGATTACGATGGGGGCTGTGATGGTGGCCATGAGGATATAGTTCGCGGTGGTGGGTACGCCCATACCGCAGACGATGCACGCCACCATAGTCAGGAACAGAGCGAGGAACACGTTCTTTTCCGCCAGAGGCACGATGACATTCAGCAGGGTAGTGGCCAGGGTGGTATAGGTAATGATACCGATGACGATACCGGACATGGCGCAGGCTACGGACACACCGATGGCGTTCTTTGCGCCGTTTTCCACCGTTTCCAGCAGCTTCTTCGGGGTCAGGATGGTCTCCTTACGGAACAGGCTGACGACGATGGCTGTCAGGATCGCATAGAATGCGGCCATGGAGGAGGTGGTACCCTGATTCATCAGCACGACCAGCACGATGATGGGCAGCAGGAGGTATCCCCTGGACAGCAGAAGCTTGAAAAAATTGGGAATCGCTTCCTTGGGCAGACCCTTGAGACCCATTTTCTTGGCTTCAAAATGCACCATTACGAAAATGCCGGTGAAATACAGCACAGCGGGCAGAATCGCCGCTACGGCAATGGTGGGGTAGGAAATACCGGTGATCTCCGCCATCAGGAATGCGGCGGCACCCATGATGGGAGGCATGATCTGACCGCCGGTGGATGCGGCTGCTTCTACGGCTGCGGCGAATTCCGGCTTATAACCGGCTTTCTTCATAACGGGGATGGTGATGGAGCCGGAACCTACGGTATTGGCTACGGAGCTGCCGGAGTACATACCTTCCAGTGCACTGGAGATAACCGCAACCTTGGCAGGGCCGCCCGCAGAACCGCCCGCGATGGAGTTGGCCAGATCCACGAAGAAGGTACCGATACCGGACTTTTCGAGGAAGGAGCCGAAGAGGATGAACAGCACGATAAAGTTTACACATACATTGATGGGCGTACCCATAATGGACACGTTGGAGTAGAACAGCTGGTACACGAGGGTACTCAGCATCTTGCCGAAACCGAATCCTCTTTCCACCATGCAGTGGTACACCATATAAATAATGAAGGCACCTGCCACGCACATGATCGGCACACCGACCACGCGGCGGCACAGCTCAAACAGCAGAATGATGCCGACAAGGGCAAAGATGATATCGAAAGTGGTGATCTTCGTCGCTTTCTCGATGAAGGATTCCACGCAGATGGCGAAATAAAAGAAGGGCGCGGCGGCGAGAATGCCGGTAATGGCGTCGATCAGGGGAATATTCTTCAGTCTGGTGGATTCGCCCTTTTTCCGGGGGTACAGCAGGTAACCGGCGAGGACGATCAGACCGGTGAAGATGCTCTTGCGGGCTCTTTCTTCAATGAAGCCGAACAGGCAGTACAGGATGTAGCCGATGATGGCCACCAGCACAGTGCTGACGATCACCTTCGACACGATCCCGCTGTAGTTCCGGGTATTGGATTCTCTGTCCAGTTCCGCAAGCAGGGCATCGGCGTCCACGGTTTCCATATCGGCGGCCATGGACAGTTCCGGAACGGTTTCTTTTTTCTTCATAATACTTTTTCCTTTATTGGGGATATTGTTTTCACAGGGCACCACTTCCGATGATATTCGGCTGCTGCATCCCGTTCAGCGGTTTCTTCATCTGCCGTTGCCGAAGAGGAAAAACTCCACTCTGGCATTTCGGCCGAAGAGTTCTCTCAGATTGACTCTCTCCCCGGTTGCGGGGAAAACAAGAAAATGGTCGTACACGGTTCCCACAATATAGGACAGCTTATCATAGGTATAGGACATACCGGAGATGAGCATGCCCCCGTCCTCCGTATGGGAAAAGGATTCGCCGGGGTTCAGTTCTGTCGGCATACCCGCGCCGAAGGAATAGAACAGGGAGGATTCGGCCTGTATATATCCGTCCTCCGCCCGGAAGGTATCGATCACCGGGGTCAGGTTCACGGAATGGACGAACTCCACCGCAAACGTCCCGCCAGGCGGCAGTCGGTAAGCCTTACGGATCATGCCGGTATCGGCATCGCGGACGATGAGATATTGGGGAAGGGTGAAAAGAAGAACAATCACAGCCGCAAGCAACAGGGCTGCCGCAGCTGTGATTGTGATCACGACTTTTTTACGGCGTGATGCCATTGTACTTCTGATTATTCGGCAATGGTACCGATTTCGGTGAAGTACTTAACAGCGCCGGGATGCATGGGGATGGAGATACCGTCGCAGGCAGTCTGTGCGTTCAGTTCTTCGCCCTTCTTATGGCCGGTGGTGATAGCGGGGATGTTTTCGTAGATGGCCTTGGTTACGTTATAAACGGTGTCTTCGTCCAGGTCGCTGTCGCAGATCAGGGTAGCCATAACAGCAACGGTAACTGCGTCAGAGTCCATGGGTTCGCCGTTGGGGGTATATTCATCGGCACCGATGGTATATTCGGTATAGTAGCCGTAGTGTTCCTTCAGATAAGCCATTTCGGTTTCGCCGATGGAGAGGATATTGAAGTCCTTAGCGGTAGCCAGTTCGGTTACGGCAACGGTGGGAGCACCTGCGGTCAGGAAGAATGCATCCAGCTGGCCGTCCTTGAACTTATCGGCGGAGTCGGTGAAGCCCAGGTTCTGCTTCTGGATATCGTCGAAGGTCATACCATAAGCTTCGAAGATCTGCTGTGCGTTGAATTCGGTACCGGAGCCAACGTCACCAACGGAAACTCTCTTGCCAACCAGGTCAGCAACGGAGGTAATGTCGGGAGAAGCAACGATCTGTACAACTTCTGCGTACATGGTAGCGATTGCTGCAAAGGAGGTGATAGCGCCGTCAGCAGCGAAGGTATTGGTTCCGTTATAGGCATAGTCCATAACGTCGTTCTGCACGATGGCAAAGTCAACGGTTTCGTCGTCGATCAGCTGGATATTGGCCTTGGAAGCACCGGAGGACTGCACGCCGATTTCGATACCGGCTGCGTTCTTGATTTCGTCAGCGAGGACGATACCGAATGCGTAATATGTACCGGTTTCGCTGCCGGTTGCCATAAACATTTTGCTGCCGCAGGAGGTCATTGCGCCTGCGAGCATGAGTACTGCGAGGCATACTGCGAGAATCTTCTTCATTTTTTCTTCTACCTTTCTGGTTTTCTGCAATCTCGAAATTGCAGTTTTTTTCTGCCAAGCTGCAAATTTAACGCTTTTGGGCAGTTTACTCTTTTATTTTACACGATTTCTATGCATAAGTCAATAGGGGGTTATGCATTTTTTGGGTTTGTTTCTTTTTTTCTCTCTATGGTTGGTTTGGTCTGTATCCATTATTCTGTTTTGTCCTTGGCGGACGGCTATTCTTTTACTACTCTTTGAATCGTGCAAATCGTTTGTTTTTGGTGTCCTGTGCGGACGGCACTTAGAGAGGCCTGCAGGCGCGAGGCCCCTCTAAGAACTCCCCCGCTTAGGTGGAAGGGTTTTCTTGGTTCGGTTTTGATGTTTCTTTGGGTTTGGGAATCTCGTTTTTCAATTATGGCTAACCGCCGAAGGGGTGCAGGAGTTTTGGCATACCGTTGACGGTTCGTTTTGTGGAAAAGTGGGTCTGTGCACAGAACGAAGTGCCGTGCAGGAAGAATTACGCTGCCGCTTGGTGCTTGGGGAGAGGTTGTTTGGTGTGGGTTTGTTGGGTTCAGAAGTTGAGTAATGGATTATCTGTGCTGACCGCGGGATGAATAGGGGAGTTTGACCGTTGACGGTTTGGTATTCTAAGGGTGGGTTCGCCTACAGAACGGAGTTGGGTGCATTAAAAATCTGGGCTGACCGCCATGTCTTAGGACTGCCATTCAGTCTTCGCGCGGTTAGCACGGATGAGGGCATACCCATGCCGTTTTCATTCTTTTCCGCCAATCGGTTGACAAAAATAACTGCATATGCTATAATACACAAAACCACATCCGAACCGGAAAGGAGAAACCGTTATGGATGAACAGGAATACAAGGAACAGCTTCTGAAAGGGCAGAAGAAACAGCAGGAAGCGAATCTGGAGAAATTCTTCATTTATATCACAGCTTTTGCCATTGCCATGATCATTTTCAGCATCCTGCGCATTTTTGAAGTGTCATGGACCATGAACCGCAGCCTGACGGAATGTATCTGTTACCTCGTCGGCGCTGTCGTGTATCTGATCATCTTCTTCAGCCGCAAGAAGATCGCAAAGTTAATTGTACATATCAGAAATAAGTTCAAAAAAGAAAAATAATCCCACAGACAAACATGAGGGAGATACTTCCGCATAAAGCATAGCTTTTGCAGATGTGTCTCCCTTTTTTCGTTATATCGGATTCTCCGGGTCGGCTCATCATTTCCCTGCCAGGATCTTTGCGTAGGGTCTGGGGTATCCGGGGGGCGTGGGCTTGACTTTTTTGTACAGCAGAAGGGTGCGCGTGTCACCGGAGGGCAGAGTGTAAGGGATCCCGCCTTCCGCGGACAGACCCATGACAGCGGGAACCTTGCCGGCTTCGGCGATTTCTTCTTCCGCATGGGCCTTCAGGGGCATGAAATACCCGCCGACAGCCGCAAAGGGTGCGCATAGCTCGGTCAGCACCCGCAGATTCGCCACAGCCCGGGCCGTTACCAGCTGGAAGGATTCTCTCAGTCCCGTAGCGGCCAGCTCCTCGGCACGTCCGGCTTCCGCGGACATTTTCTCCAGTCCCAGCACCTGAGCGGTTTCGTTGATGTACCGTACCTTCTTTGCCGTAGCGTCCACCGCCAGCACCCGGCCGTCGAATTCAGAGAGCACCGCCGCCATGGGCAGACTGGGGAATCCCGCACCGGCACCGATATCGCACATCCGCACGGGCTTGCCGTTCAGACGGAAGTTTTCGTCCAGCAGTCCCTTTTTCAATAAAAGCTCCAGAGGAATGAGGGAGTCGATGATATGCTTTTCCACCATATCGGCGGGGGCGGTGATGGCAGTAAGGTTGAACCGTTTCGCATTCTCCGCCAGCCGGTCGCAGATACCGCAGAGTCGGGCGGTGATTTTCGGATCGGTGAAGATCGGGTGGGAAAGATGGGTGGATGCGAGGGGAAGGTAGAGGGATAAAAATTCATTGTGCGTCATGGGGCACAGTGCTCCTTTGTACAGATGTTATATTGCGCAGGGAAAGCTCAGCCTACCCCCGCTCCGGATTCAAAAAAACCTCACCGGAATCAGGACAGCCCGATACCTGTATACCGAACCATCCCTTTCCCGAAAGTTTTTTCAGGGGGTGCGGGGGATCTTTTTTTCAAAAAAGTTCCCCCGCGAAAAACCTCATCCCCGTCTTTCTCTCAGCCAGATCATCAGTACCGTAATATCCGCCGGATTTACGCCGGAGATACGCTGTGCCTGACCGATGGATGCGGGACGTACCGCTGCAAGCTTCTGGGCCGCTTCGATACGCAGTCCTTTGATTTCCTTATAATCGATATCCTCCGGCAGCAGGGTGGATTCCGCCTTGCGCTGTCTTGCGGCTTCGTCCAGCTGATGCCTGATGTATCCTTCGTATTTCAGCTCCGTCCACACCTTATCCGCCAGAGCTCTGGGCAGTGCCGGACGTTCCGGGTCGAAGGGGGCGGTGCAGGCATAGTCCATCTGGGGACGACGGATCAGATCCGCCAGAGAAGAACCGCTTGTCAGAGGGGCAGTACCTCTTTCCTCCAGCAGCGTATTGATGCCCGAGGAAGGACCTACGTTCACGTGCCGCAGACGTTCGATTTCCCGTTCCACAGCCGCCTGTCTTCCCTTGGCCGCCAGATACCGCTCTTGGGATACCAGACCGCACCGGTAGCCGTAGTCGATCAGCCGGTCTTCCGCATTGTCCTGCCGCAGAAGGATCCGGTATTCGCTCCGTCCCGTCATGATCCGGTAAGGCTCGTTGGTGCCCTTGGTGACCAGATCGTCGATCAGCGTGCCGATATAGCCGGAATCTCTGGGGAGAATGATCTGCTCCATGCCTCTCAGCGCCAGAGATGCGTTCATACCCGCGATCAGTCCCTGTGCCGCCGCTTCTTCGTAGCCGGATGTACCGTTGAACTGGCCCGCACCATAGAGACCCCGCACCTTCTTCAGCTCCAGCGTGGGATACAGCTCCAGCGGATCGATGCAGTCGTATTCGATGGCGTAGGCGTAACGCATGATCTCCGCGTGCTCAAAGCCCACCAGGGAGTGTAACATCTGTTCCTGTACGTCGGCGGGGAGGGAGGAGGAGAAGCCCTGCAGATAAATTTCGTCCGTATTCAGCCCCATGGGTTCCACGAACAGCTGATGCCGCTCCTTGTCCGCAAACCGCATGACCTTGTCCTCAATGGACGGGCAGTAGCGGGGGCCGGTACCGTGGATTTTCCCGGAATACAGGGGGGAACGGTGGATATTTTCGTGGATGATCCGATGGGTCTCGGCGTTGGTGTACACGATGTGGCAGGGGATCTGGTCGATTTTGTTCATTTCCCCTTCGTCGGTCAAGCTGGAGAACGGGACGATGTACTCTTCCCCGTTCTGCACCTCCAGCTTGGAAAAATCGATGCTCCGTCTGTGGATTCTCGGGGGGGTGCCGGTCTTGAACCGCATCATGCGCAGGCCCAGATCCCCAAGGCAGGACGTAAGCTGATCGGCCGGCAGGGAGTTGTCCGGTCCGCTGTGGCGCATTACATCCCCCACATGGGTCACGCCGCCCAGATAGGTACCGGTGCAGAGTATGGCAGCCCGGCATCCGAACCATCCCGCAGGCTCCGTGTTCACGCCGGTCACGTACACCGCGCCGTTTTCATCGGTTTCGGTGGTAATGCCGACCACTTCACCCTGCACAATGGTCAGATTCGGTTCGTTTTCCAGAGTCTGCTTCATAATGGCGGAATATTTCGTTCTGTCCGCCTGTACACGCTTGCACCGTACCGCAGCACCTTTGCTGGTGTTGAGGGTACGGCTCTGGATGGTAACTTTGTCGGCGGCCTTGCCCATTTCCCCGCCCAGCGCGTCGATTTCGTAGACAAGATGGCCCTTGCCCGTACCGCCGATGGAGGGGTTGCAGGGCATATTGGCGATGGCATCGAGGGAAAGGGTGAACAGAGCGGTGGTCAGTCCGGTACGTGCGCCGGCAAGAGCAGCCTCCACTCCCGCATGACCCGCACCGATTACGGCTATATCAAAATTCATAATATTCTCCGGTATAGGTATAGTTTATTACATTATATCACGTTTTGGGTATATGTGCAAGAGAAATTGCGGCGGATAGGGGAACGGATTGTCCCAATACCCCCGCTCACTTTACATAATCGTTACATTTATACATATATTTTCCACCCGGGAAAGGTGTATACTAATACTGTAAATCCAAAATAAAGGTGAAGTTATGCTGAAACTGACCAACATCACAAAAAACTACCTCTCCGGAGACAACGAAGTCCGTGCGCTGAAGGATGTTTCCCTCTCCTTCGGCAAAAGTGAATTTGTTTCCATTCTCGGGCCCTCCGGATGCGGAAAGACAACTTTGCTGAATATCATCGGCGGACTCGACCGCTATACTTCCGGGGAAATGGCCGTCGGCGGCGTGCCCACCTCTTCCTTCCGGGACAGGGACTGGGATACCTACCGCAACCATTCCATCGGCTTTGTTTTCCAGAGCTATAACCTTATCCCCCACCAGACGGTGCTGGCCAACGTGGAGCTGGCGCTGACCCTCTCCGGCGTCGGAAAAGCCGAAAGACGCAGACGGGCACAGGAAGCCCTTATCAAGGTCGGACTGGGCGATCAGCTGAAGAAAAAGCCCACCCAGATGTCCGGCGGCCAGATGCAGCGCGTTGCCATCGCCAGAGCACTGGTCAATGACCCCGAGATCCTTCTGGCCGACGAACCCACCGGCGCGCTGGATTCCGAGACCTCCGTGCAGATCATGGAGATCCTCCGGGAGATCGCCAGGGAAAAGCTCGTCATCATGGTTACCCACAACCCTGACCTTGCCGAAACCTATTCCACCCGCATCATCCGCCTGCTGGACGGCAAGATCCTCTCCGACGAACAGAACAGCAAAGCGGAAGCGAAAACCGAAGAAGCCGCGGTTTCTCCGGCGGATAAATACAAGCACAAAACCGCTATGTCCTTTTTCACGGCCCTTTCCCTGTCCATGAACAACCTCATGACCAAAAAGGGACGCACCTTCCTTGTTTCCTTCGCCGGCAGTATCGGCATCATCGGCATTGCCCTGATCCTGTCCCTTTCCAACGGGATCCAGGCCTATATCGACAAGGTACAGGAAGACACCCTTTCCACCTACCCCATCACCATCGTCAGCGAGACCACCGATATGTCCGGCCTGCTCTCCGTACTGGCGAAAAATTCCGGGGAAGACGAAGACGTGGGCGAGAGGGACCGAGTGTACGCCAACACCATGATGTACCAGATGCTGGAAGCCATGATCACGGCGGAAACACGCACCAACAATCTGGCGCTGTTCAAGGAATACATCGACGATCCCGCCAACGGATTCTCGGAATATGCCACCGCGGTCAACTACAGCTACGGCATCACGCCCCAGATCTATGCGGCGGATCACACAAAGCCCGTCCGGCTCAATCCCACCTCCATGTTTGACGCCATGATGCCCGAAGAAGTGGTAAGCGGCACCATGCCCGGCGGCAGCATGACGGGGATGCAGGCCATGATGTCCACCTCCTCCGGCATGAACATCTGGCAGGAAATGATCGATAACGAAGAGCTGATGCGTCAGCAGTACGATGTTCTGGCCGGCCGCTGGCCCGAAGAAAAGCATGAAGTGGTACTGGTTGTGGACAGCCGCAACGAGATCAACGACGTATACCTCTACGCGCTGGGACTGAAGGATCAGGACGAGATCCCGGACATTCTCGCCGCCGCCATGAAGGGGGATCCCTACGAAACGGCGGATGCATCCTACAGCTATGAAGAAATTCTGGATCTGAGCTTCCGTCTCGTGCTTCCCACGGATATGTACCGCAAAAACGCCGACGGTACATGGGAATACATGGCCGACAACGATACCTTTATGGGTATGGCTGTGGAAAACGGTATGGAGATTGACATTGTGGGTATTCTGCGACCCTCTCCGGATGCGGTGGCCACGTCCATCACCGGCGCCATCGGGTATCTGCCCGCGCTGACGGAATATGTGATTGACGAGATCAACGGCAGCGCCATTGTGAAGGAGCAGCTGGCGGATGAAACCATGGATGTACTCTCCGGCCTGCCCTTCGACGACGGTGTGAACAGCCAGCTGACCGACAGCGAAAAAGCGGAGCGGATCAGGGCTTATATTGCCGGTCTGACCCCTGCGGAAAAGGCATCCCTGTACGCCGGACGGATGAGCACCATGTCCGACGAGGATGCGCTGGCCGAAGCGGCGGTGCAGGTATCCGCCATTCCCATGGAACAGCTGAAGATGATGCTCTCTGCCCGGATGCAGGAAGCCACGGGCATGGATGCGGCATCGGTTGAGCAGTACATGGCGGCGATGACGGAAGAAGAGATCACGAACTACGCGATGCAGGGCATTGCGGAGCAGGTAAAGGCGGATTATGCGGCAAAAGCGGCAGAAGCGATTGCGAGCATGACCACGGAACAGCTTGCGGGCATTCTGGACAGCGCCATGGCGGAGCTGACGGAAGAAGAAATACTGGCGGGATACATGGAC
Source organism: Oscillospiraceae bacterium (assembly GCA_015063745.1). GTDB lineage: Bacteria > Bacillota > Clostridia > Oscillospirales > CAG-272 > UMGS1696. The sequence goes on from SVTO01000013.1 coordinate 34,884, forward strand.
TACATGCCGCCGGTGGTATCGGAAGGCACGCTGAAGCGGAATCTGCTGAAATTCGGCTATGCGGACGAATCGGAGCCGACGGGCATTGCGCTGTACGCGGAGACCTTTGAGAACAAGGATCATCTGACGGACATGATCGCGGCCTACAACGATGCCTGTGTGGCTGACGGCCGGGAAGAGGATGTAATTTCCTACACGGACTATGTAGCGCTGATGATGTCCTCGATCTCCACGATCATCAATGTCATTTCCTACGTACTGATAGCCTTTGTATCCATTTCCCTGATTGTCTCCTCGATCATGATCGGCATCATCACATACATTTCCGTACTGGAAAGAACCAAGGAAATCGGTATACTCCGCGCCATCGGGGCATCGAAGAAGGATATTTCCCGTGTATTCAATGCGGAAACGATCATCATCGGTTTCTCGGCGGGTGTACTGGGCATACTGGTAACGATTCTGCTCTGCATTCCCGCAAACCTGATCATCGAGCATCTGACCGACATCCCGAATTTGGCGGTACTCCCGTGGCAGGGCGGCATAGCGCTGGTAGCGATCAGCATGATCCTGACGACCATCGCCGGTCTTCTCCCATCCGGCATAGCCGCCAAAAAAGACCCCGTAGAATCCCTCCGCTCCGAATGAGCCGTGCCGGGAGCCCCGGCGGGCAGACTCGCTCATTCTGCAGTGCGATGGTGGAGGAATCACCCGGTACATTGATTTGGGTTTATGAATATTACAGTGAGCCGGCAGTGCCGGAGCCAAACTCGCTCATTCTGCAATGCAGTAGGGGAGGAATCACCCGGTGCCGGGAGCCCCGGCGGGCAGACTCGCTCATTCTGCAATGCAGTAGAGGAGGAATCACCCGGTACATTGATTTGGGCTTATGAATATTACAGTGAGTCGGCAGTGCCGGAGCCAGACTCGCTCATTCTGCAATGCAGTAGAGGAGGAATCACCCGGTACATTGATTTGGGTTTGTTATGACACAGTGAAAATGATACTCCCATCCTTTCGGAAAACGGAAGACCTGAACCCAACAATATCTCTGTAACACCACTCCTTTTCAAAAGTTTTTTGAAAAGAGGGAGGGGTCCGGGGAGGGGGAAAAGCTTTTTCGCAAAAAGTTTTTCCCCCTCCCCGGGTTTAATCCCCATCAAAAAAAGCATCTGCCGTTGACTTTGTTCGATGGGTGTGGTAGAATAATATTATACTCATGAAAAATAAGGAAAAAGAGGTAAAAAGAATGCTTTGGCCGAAGAATATAAATAGGGGGATTTGTTTGATTCTCGTGGCGTTTCTGGCATTTTCTGCCTGTGGAAAGCAGGAAAAGGTGGGAGAGCTTTCGGAGACAGGCGGGGTGAGCAGAGATACTGTGCAGGCACTTGCGCCCATTCCCGAGGATTCCCTTGAGGCGGGAAATATGCCCGGAGACAGCGGGGAGGAAACGGACACATCCGGTGAAACCGCAGCGCCGGACACCCCTGCCGTACCTGCATCCGGAGAGCCGACCTATTCCATCGTGAACGGGAAGTACACGTATTCCATCCCCGAACCGGACCGCAGCGGTCTTTCCGACTTATCCGACATCAAAGCCATCGGCAATGCGCTGTTCAGCGACAACGGTGAAGACACGACCGGATCCTGGTATCCCGGCAAGACCGAGCGCAATCTGGCAACCGGAGAAGTAACCTATGTCTGGGACAGAACCAAGGATACGCTGGCGGTACTGGACAAATATGACGGCATATACCGCAAGAACGAGGATGAAAAGGTGGTATACCTGACCTTCGACTGCGGCTACGAAAACGGCTGGACGGATCCGATTCTGGATGTACTGAAAGAGAAAAACGCCCCCGGTCTGTTCTTCCTGACGGGGCACTACGTAGAATCCGCCGAAGCGCAGATCCGCCGCATGCTGGACGAGGGGCACGTACTGGGTAACCACACGGTGAACCACATCAACGCGACCAAGGAAACGGAAGAGACGTTTATCAGCGAGATCACGGGATTGGAGCAGATGATCAAGGATCGTTTCCCCGACGCACCGCCGACGGTATACTACCGACCCGGCTACGGTGCCTGCAACGAGCGCACGATTGCGATGGCGGACAAGATGGGTCTGTACACGGTACTGTGGTCCTGGGCGCACTATGATTATGACGAGCAGAACCAGCCGGATCCTGCGGCAGCATTGGAAAAGGCGAAGAAGGGACTTCACAACGGTGCGGTATATTTATTCCACACGGTAGGCCCCACCAATGCGGCGATTCTGGGCGATTTTATAGATTACGTTCGCGCTGAGGGTTACGAGATACGCCCGATCATGGGGTGAGAATATTAAACTGCGGAATTGAGAAATTTTGGAATTTCTCGATTCCGCAGTTTTTGTTGGTTTTTGCAGTTACATATAATCCTGTGTATCCCTCCAACCGGACACATACATCCGGCTTTACTTCTTCCCCGCAGGTTTTACATTATCGAACGGTTCAATATTCCCCTCGATTTTCCCGTTGGTCTCCTCGAAGTTTTTCACACAGTTCCGGATCAGAACCAGAATCTGGCTGTTCAGGGATCTCCCTTCGTATTCCGCTACATAGGACAGCTTCTGCAGCATTTCTTCTTCCATTCGTACAGATACACTTTTAATAGACATAATATTACCTCACTGTGGATATATTATGTGTTTATTTTATAGCGGTTATGTGCTATAATGTTTAAAATGGATATACTGTATATCTATTATTTCTTTACAGGAGAGAATAAATCATGAAAACAGCGATCATCGGTTCCAGAGGGCTGGACATTGAAGATATCGGCAAATATCTCCCGGAGGGGATTACGGAAATCGTATCCGGCGGGGCGAAGGGAGTGGACTGGACGGCGAAGGAATATGCCGCCGCACAGGGGATTCTGTATCGGGAATTTCTGCCGGATTATGCCCGCTACGGACGGTATGCGCCTCTGCAAAGGAATCTGGAGATCATTGAGTATGCGGATCGGGTCATTGCGTTCTGGGACGGAAAATCCAGAGGAACAGCCTTTGTAATCGACAGGTGCCGGAAGTGCGGGAAGGATGTGCTGGTGATCGAAATCCCCCCGACGGACGGGGATGGGACGGAGAAGGGATGAAGACGGAGCTTTTCCTTCAATATTTCTATATATTTTTGCATTATTCATAATTCCCCCCTTGAACCACGGCGCATTTCGCGGTATACTTATAAAATAACCAATATTTTATCCGAGGTATTCATTATGTCTTTCAAGAAAACTCTGTGCATCATCCTGGCTTCCGTTCTGACCATGCTTTCCCTCTCCGCCTGCAACGGGGATCCCACAGCACCGAACGGCTATGTGACCGCATCCGGTGAAGCTGCGGGTTATCATTTCTATGTTCCCAAGGAATGGACTGTGGATCTGTCCACCGGCGCTACCAATGCCTACTACTCCGCCGCCGATCCTTCCTCCGTATCCGTTATGGTATGGGAACTGCCCGCCAGCGATACCACCCTCGAAGACTGGTGGACCATGAATCTGGAAGACATTCAGATGGTCTTCAAGGATGTGGAGGTTATCTCCGAAACCGACACCACCCTGAACGGCGCCTATGCCAGAACCTACGTGTACAACGCTTCCCTCGGGGAATATCAGTACACCATTCAGCAGACCGCCGCGATCCACGGGTATGAGATCTACCTCATCACCTACACCTCTCTGGCCGACAATTTCGCCGCCCATGAGGAAGAAGTGGCCGCCATGCTCTCCTACTTCACCTTTGACTGAGAAAGAACAACATGGAACACCATTATCTCGATAACGCCGCCACCACACGCCCTTCCGCCGCGGCTCTGGACGGCATGAAACAGGCGGAAGCCTATTACGCCAATCCTTCCTCCGTACACGGCGCAGGTCTGGAAGCGGGTCGGTTTCTCACCGCCTGCCGGAACAAGATTGCCGCCGCCCTGGGAATCACGCCCCTGGCACCGAACCGGCTGATTCTCACCGCCAGCGGTACGGAGGCCAACAATATCGCCATCCTCGGCTGTGCCCATGCCAAAAAGCGCAGACCCATCGGCAATTCCCTCGGCACTATCCTGCTCACCGACGGGGAGCATCCCTCCATGGAAATGCCCGCCAGACAGTTGGAAGAGGAAGGCTACACCGTCGTCCGCATCCCCACACCCCGTGGTGTTCTGGATCTGTCTGCGCTGGAAAAAGCACTGACCGAAGCGGTTTCTCCCGTGATTTTCGCCGGGTTCATGCTGGTCAACAACGAGACCGGGGCTGTGTATGACGTGAAATCCGCCGCCGCTCTGGTGAAACGGTACCATCCCGGTGCGCTGGTCCACTGCGATGCGGTACAGGGATTCATGAAGGTACGTTTTTCGCCCAAGACCCTCGGGGTGGACACTCTGACCGTCAGCGCCCACAAGATCCACGGTACAAGAGGTGCCGGGGCTTTGTACATCGGTGCGGATGTGGAAAAGCAGAAGAAGATCGTTCCCGTTATGCCCGGCGGCGGTCAGGAATTCGGCTACCGCAGCGGTACGGAGAATCTCTTCGCCATCGGTGCCTTTGCCGCGGCCTGTCAGGAGGAGCAGTTCCACTTCGCCGCCAATAGAGACGCCGAGAATGCTCTGCGGGAAAAGCTCCTTGACGCCATCTCCCCCCTGCTCAACGAGGGTGTGGTGCTCAATATTCCGGACGGGAAGTATGTGACGGGGGTTCTGAACCTGTCCCTGCCTGCCATCCGCAGCGAAATCATGCTCAATCATCTCTCCGGCAGAGGCATTTATGTTTCCGCCGGTTCCGCCTGTTCCGCCCATGCACGCAAGGAAAGCGCGGCGCTCAAGGCTTTCGGACTTTCTCCCGAGGCCATGGACTGCGCACTGCGGATCAGTTTCGATCACACCAACACCGAAGCGGATATTCTGGCCTTTGCGGATGCTCTGCGGGACGGTGTTGCCGGATTACAGAGAAAACGGTAAGGATTTATGAACAAGAAAGAACACCTGATTCGATTTTTCGCCGTAGGATTCATCTTCTGCGCCGTCTGTCTTGTGTATCTGGGACGGCTGATATACCTGCAGATTGCCGGTCAGGACTACTATGTCACCACACCGCCGACCGTATATTACACCCGCACCGTACCGATCCAGGCACACCGCGGGGAGATCTACGACCGCAACGGTGTTCCCCTGGTGGTCAACGCCTACAGCCACACCCTGCAGCTGGATTACGGTTCCTTCCCCACCACGGAAAGCGGACGGAACGAGCTGCTGCTGACCATATTCCGGGCGGCTGAGGATCACGGCGTTGCGCTGAACACCCCCAGCTTCAACCCCTTTGTCATCGGCGAAGGCCACGGCACGGTAACGATCCGGTACAGCGAGGAATATTACAACTTCTCCGGCGGTAAGAAATCCCGGTATCTCAAGCTCATCGACGGGCTGAACGTGGACGATCCCGAGGATGTAAATGCCTGTGCGTCGGCGCTGATGAACCGGTACGGACTGCTGGATGAGGATGGACGGCTGGTCTATTCCCCCACCCAGACCCGCAAACTGCTGACCTGCCGGCTGGATGTTGAGCTGTCCAATTTCTCCCGGGTGGAGCCCTACGATCTGGGCAGCGACATTCCCTTCGATTTTCTCACCCATGTGGAGGAAAGCTGTCCCCGCGGCATCCGTATCCACACAGAGGTACGCCGGCATTACAATTATCCCGGTTATGCTTCCCATATTCTGGGGCTGGTAGCCGCGATTCCCGATTCCAATGTGGAATACTACACCGAACGGGGCTATGCGCTGGATGCGGTTGTGGGTATTTCCGGTGCGGAATATTCCTTTGAGGAATACCTGCGCGGTGTGGACGGGGTTATGACCATCACCGAGGACAACTACGGCAATATTGTATCTGCGGAAGTGACCAAGGAGCCGGTGGCCGGGAATGATGTATATCTGACCATTGACATCGGTATGCAGATGGCCGCGGAAAATGCGCTGGCGAAGAATGTACAGCAGATCCGCGACGAAGCCGATCCCGATGACCCGCTGTCCGGTGAGGATGCCTCCTCCGGTGCGCTGGTTGCCACGGATGTGGACACGGGCGAGCTGCTGGCCATTGCGTCCTATCCCACCTACGATCTGTCCACCTACAATGCGGACTACACCCTTCTGGCAAACGATCCCGCTTCCCCCCTGCTGAACAGAGCCCTGCGCGGTACATACGCCCCCGGTTCCACCTTCAAGGTCGGTGTGGCGGTTGCGGCTTTGTCCGAGGGAGTCATTGAAGCGGACACCCTGATCGACACCAAGGGTATTTACACCTACTACAAGGACTTCCAGCCCGCCTGCTGGATCTACGCCTACGGTCAGCAGATGCACGGTGAAATCAACGTCACCGAGGCGATTCAGGAATCCTGCAACTACTTCTTCTTCGAGGTAGGACGGATGCTGACCATTGAAAAAATGAACATGTGGATGGAAAAATTCGGTCTCGGCCGGTCCACGGGAATTGAGCTGTACGAGGAAACGGGTATTTTAGCCGGTCCCGAATACAGGGATGAAAACGGTCTGGACAACTGGAGCCCCGGTGACACTCTCGCCGCCGCCATCGGTCAGTCCGACAACCTGTTCACGCCTTTGCAGATGAATATGTATCTGACGACCCTGCTGAACCGCGGCACCCGCTACAGTGCGCAGATTCTGCATTTCGTAAAGGATTACGGTAAGGCCACGGTATACGATCCCACGCCCAGGGTACTGAACCGTTCGAACATTTCCGACGAGATTTTCACCATTGTAAAGCAGGGTATGCGTAACGTAATGGACAACGGTTCCGCGGCCCGTGTATTTGCGGGGTATCCCATTCCCGTCGGCGGCAAGACCGGTACGGCGCAGGTTTACACCACCAAGAGTGACAACGCGATTATGTCGGCCTTTGCGCCCTACGACAATCCCGCCATTGCGGTGACCTGCGTGATCGAACAGGGCTACAGCGGCACCAAGGCCGGGTATGCCATCAAGGATGTATTTGACTATTATTTTGAGCTGAACCAATAAGGCCATGCCGGAAAGGAGACGCACCATGCCCGATGCAGGACGCATTATTGCCATACTGAAAGAAATCTACCCGGAAGCGATCTGTTCCCTGATCTGGGAGGGCGATCCGTGGAAACTCTTAGTCATGGGCCGTCTTTCCGCCCAATGCACGGACGAGCGTGTGAACATGGTCTGTCCGGCGTTATTCGGCCGTTTCCCCGATGTATACGCCATGGCGGAGGGGGATGTGGAGGAAATCGGTGCTTACATCCGGTCCTGCGGTTTATGGCGGACAAAGGCGGAGAGCCTGAAGGGTGCGGCGCAGTGCATTGTCCGGGATCACGGCGGCAAAGTACCGGCGGACAGGGAAGCGCTTCTGGCCTTACCCGGTGTCGGTCGGAAGATTGCGAATCTGGTACTGGGAGATGCCTTCGGGATGCCCGGTATTGTAGCGGACACCCACTGCATCCGGATCAACGGCCGTCTCGGTTTTTATCCGGAGGAAATGAAGGACCCTCTGAAGACGGAGAAGATTCTCTCCCCGATCATTCCGCCGGAAGAGCAGAGCGACTACTGCCACCGGATGGTTTTATTCGGTCGGGAGTACTGCATGGCGAGGGGACCGCGGTGCGGGGAATGTCCGCTCAGGGAAGAATGTACGAAAGGGAGAGGCTGAAATCCGGATATGCCGGAGGGGATTCTCCCGTCCTCTTGACAACGGAGGACAAACATGGTAAACTGTACACAAGCAAAAATCTAAATATTTGGAGGAACGACAATGCTTTACACGATTGAAAACAGCAAGATCAAGGTAACGATCACCGACATGGGTGCGGAGATGACCTCTCTGATTCTGAAGAAGACGGGCACGGAATATCTGTGGCAGGCGGATCCCGAATACTGGACCGGTCATGCATACAACCTGTTCCCGATCTGCGGCCGTCTGTGGGAAGGCAAGTACACCTACCAGGGCAAGACCTACGAAATGAATCTGCACGGTTTTGCGCGCAAGACGGAATACACGATGGTAGACCAGAAGGATGATGCGATCACCTTCCGTCTGACCGACAGTGATGTGACCTATGCGCAGTATCCTTTCCATTTTGAGCTGCTGCTGACCTATTCTCTGGACGGTGCTTCCGTAAAGACCACCTTCAAGGTAACGAACAATGACGAAAAGGAACTGATTTTCGCCATCGGCGGTCATCCCGGCTTCAACGTACCTCTGGCAGAAGGCGAGACTTTCGAAGACTACACGATGAGCTTCTCCGAAAAGTGCGAGCCCCGTCAGCTGTGCATGAGCGAGACCTGCTACTATCTGGCAGACACCAAGCCTTTCAAGGTACGCTGCGGCAAGAGCTTCAAGCTGTCCCACGATTTATTTGACAACGATGCTGTATTCCTGACCGACGTTGCTCCCGAAGTAACGCTGAAGTCCGGTATTTCCAAGCATTTTGTTAAGGTATCCTATCCGGGTATGAAGTATGTAGGCTTCTGGCACAAGCCCCGGACCGAGGCGCCCTATGTTTGCATTGAGCCCTGGATCAGCATTCCTGCCGACGACGGCAAGATTGATGATCTGGAGACCAAGCGCGACATGCTGCGTCTTGCCTCCGGCGGGGTTTATGAACAGAGCTTCGACATTGAGATTGGCTGAGTGTGAATGATTTGGGCTGCGGTTACTGAATGGGTCAGTAGCCGCAGCCCTTTTGTTCTTTGTCCTTGGCGGACGGGCAGTTTTTTACTACTCTTTGAATCGTGCTATCGTACGTTTTTGGTGTCCTTGGCGGACGGATATTCTTTTACTACTCATTGTTTGGCTTAAATCGTTCATTTTTGGTGTCCTGTGCGGACGGCACTTAGAGAGGCCTCCAGGCGCGAGGCCCCTCTAAGAACTCCCCCGCTTAGGTGGAAGGGTGGCGGTTTTCGGTTGTGCTGTTTCTTTGGGTTTAGCAGGTTTGTTTTTCAATTATGGCTAACCGCCGAAGGGTGCATTAGTGGTTGTATACCGCTGACAGTTGGTTTTGTGGAAAAGTGGGTCTGTGCACTGATCAGAGTACCGTGCAGGAAGAATTACGCTGCCGCTTGGTGCGTAGGGAGAGGTTGTTGGATGGGATTTGGTTGGGTTCAATAGTTGAGTAATGGATTATCTGCGCTGACCGCGGGATGAATAGGGGAGTTTGACCGCTGACAGATTGTACAGACTAAGGGTGGGTCTGCCTACAGTACAAGGTTAGGTGCATTATAAATTTGGGCTGACCGCCATGTCTTAGGACTGCCATTCAGTCTTCGCGCGGTTAGCACGGATGAGCGCGCACCCAGTCTATATCACTGTACACGGCTAAACAATACCTTACCCCAACAGTATTCCTCCACCCTCGCACCCCTACCGCGGTCAGCGCTGATTTGCATCCTCCACTACTTTGACAACACTAACAACCAATACAGTACCAACGTAGCTCTTAATAAAGCGGGGGAGTTCTTAGAGGGGCCTCGCTTTGGCAGGTCCCTCTAAGTGCCGTCCGCACAGGACACAAAAAATAAACGATAGCACGACACAAAGAGTAGTAAAAGAATATCCGTCCGCCAAGGACACCAAAAACGTACGACAGCACGACTCAAAGAGTAGTAAAAAAAAAGAACGTCCACACAGGACAAAAAAGAATAAGCGATTTAGACCATACTAACCGTAGAGAGAAAAGAAGAAAAGCCCCGCAAAAGACCTCTTTTGCAAAGCTTTTCCCAAAAGCGTAACTCAAAGCGATACCAGCCAGTTCGCATAGCTGATGACCGGCAGCAGCGACGCCGTGCATAGTATGGACGTGCTGCCCACAAATTCTGCCGCTGTGCCCGGCTCAATGTCGTAAAGCTCGCCGAACATCGTGATGTTCGCAGCAGACGGCATCGCTGTCATTACACAGCTGAATACTACCAGATAGTCCGGCAGTCGGAATAACCATAAAATCGTCGTGATCATAATCGGCAGAACAATCAGTCGGATCAGGTTTACATAGTATACCCGGCCGCTTTTTACCATCCGCAGCAGACTGCGGCGGGAGAGGTTCGCGCCCGTGATCAGTACCGATATCGGCGTGCATAATCCGCCTACGTATGCACTTAATTCCTTGCATGCATCCGGCAGAGGGAACGGCAGCATAAATAATATCAGACCGATCAGACACGGGATCGTGCCGTAGTTTACCAGCGCCTTCTTTACCGTCAGACGTATGTCACTTCTGCCCCTCGCCAGAATGATCATGCCCCATGTCCATGTGAATAAGAAAAAGCTTACTACATAGAATGCTCCGTAGAACAGGCCGATGTCGCCGAAAATCGACTTCAGGATCGGGAAACCGATAAAACCGCAGTTCGTGAATACCATCGCAAATTCCGCCAGCTTGCCGCTGTTCAGATTCTTCCGCAGCGGAAACGCAAACAGAAACGAGAAAAATGCCAGCAGTATGTGCACCAGAATCCCCAGCGCAAAGATGATCCCGCCGGTTTTCAGGTTCTCAAAGGAAAAATCAAGGGTGATCAGGGACGAGATCACCAAAAACGGCTGCCCTACCTTGACGATCAGCCCCGACAGGTTCTTCGATGCCGTTTCGTCGATGACATGCAGTTTCCCACAGATATAGCCTACCACCATCATCAGAAACAGCGTGGTGATCGTGGTCAGAAGTGATGTGAATGACATTGGATTTATACCTCAAGTGATTTTTGTATTGTTATTTATAGATCGCAATCCCGCATTTTCGCAGAACCATCCTGGCCGCCGGGACTCCCGGCACGGGTGATTCCTCTCCTATTGCACTGCAGAGTATGCGAGTTTGGCCGCCGGGACTCCCGGCTCCGGGTTATTCCTCTCCTATTGCACTGCAGAGTATGCGAGTCTGGCCGCCGGGACTCCCGGCTCCGACACCGTCGGCGGCGTCGGAGGGCATTTGCCAGTCTCCGCGGGGGGAGAAGCCTACGGAACCTACCTTCGGGCCGTCGGGGAGGGCACTGCGCTTGAATTGCTGGGTGCGGAATCGGCGCAGGAAGGTGCTCAGCCACTTTTCGATGACTTCCGGGGTGAATTCTCCCGCAAAGGCCGCTTCGGCTTCCCGCTGTATCTTCTCCGGTGTCTCGCCCCAGCGTACGTAATGGTACAGGAAGAAATCGTGCAGGTCGTAGGGGCCTACGATGTCCTCCGTCCGCTGGGCAATGTCGCCGTCCTTCGGGGGCAGAAGCTCCGGAGAGACCGGCGTGTCCAGAATATCCCGCAATACCTGCGCCAGACGGGACTTCCCGCCCTCTTCGCAGATGTCCGCGTAATAGGACACCACGTAGCGGATCATCGTCTTCGGAACATCGCCGTTTACGCCGTAGTTCGACATATGATCCCCGTTGTAGGTCGCCCAGCCAAGGGCCAGCTCGGACAGATCCCCCGTTCCGATGACCAGACTGCCGTCACGGTTCGCTATGTCCATGATGATCTGCGTCCGCTCTCTTGCCTGCGCGTTTTCGTATACCACAGAGTGGTCCTCCGCGTCATGGCCGATGTCCCGGAAATGCAGATCCACCGCTTCTTTGATATCAATGCACCGGAAGGCCGTGCCAAGCTCCGCCGCCAGCTCTTCCGCGTTGCTTCTGGTTCTCGTGGTCGTGCCGAAGCAGGGCATCGTCACCGACAGAATCTCCTCGCGGCTTCTGCCCAGTATGTCCATCGCCCGTGCCGCCACGATTACGGCCAGCGTGGAGTCCAGCCCGCCCGACAAGGCCACTACCGCACCCTTTGCGTGGGATGCACGAAGCCGCTTCGCCAGTCCGCGTGCCTGAATTTCCAGAATCCTGCCGCAGGTTTCCCGTTTGTCTTCCGCTTTGTCCGGAATGAACGGGTGGCTGCTTATCACGCCGGTCAGGTCGGTTTCCCCGGCCGTGCAGGTGTATTCAATCTCAGCCGCAATCGCCGCCGGTTCGCCCGCATCCGTGCCGTTCTTCTGCCGGTCGTGCCGGAGATGCAGTACGTCCGCAACGGCGCAGAGCAGTTTTTCGTCCGTGAACGGCTTGCGCTCGCTCAGCAGGTTCCCGTCGGATGCGATCAGACTATGGCCGCCGTATACGCAGTCCGTGGTGGATTCGCCTTCGCCCGCGCCGCTGTATACCAAAGCACACCGATGCATGCCGGTCTGGGCTTTGGCCAATGTGCGGCGGTATTCTTCCCGGCCTACAATTTCCGCGCTTCCGCCGAGGCATACCACAACATCCGCACCCGCCGCAGTCAGTCCGGGCAGAGGAGTGGATGCGCTTTCCCATTCCGATCCGATCATGCAGCCCACGGTCAGCGCAGGCTGGGATGCGCAGGTGAACAGGCAGTTTCCGAAAGGATATACAGCACCGCCTATACGGATCGTGCCGTTTTCGCCGGGCGCAAAATGCCGTCTGTCTTCCGCGGTCAGGACGGTTTTCGGAATAATCCCCAGCAGCTTCCCGCCGGATATCGCAGCTGCACAGTTGTACAGCCGGCCGTTCCGTCTCAGCGGTACACCCACAAACACAAGAATGTCCCATGCCGCACTGGCTTCCACCAGCTGAAGCAGTGCATTTTCCGCACTGTCCAGCAATGCATCTGTCAAAAATAAATCTCCGCAGGTACAGCCGGTCAGGGTCAGCTCAGGGAAACAAAGGACATGTACCCCTTTTTTTGCCGCTTCTTTTGTCAGCTGCAGGATTTCCTGCAGATTTTTCTCCGGTGCGGCTACGGATATTTCCGGAACGGCTGCCGCATGTTTGATAAAACCGTGTTTCATGTTAGATTCCTCCTGTGTGTTTGTAAGGGGAGAATGGGACGCTTTTTGAAAAAAGCTCCGCCGAAGCTGCATAGCAACTCCGAAAAACATTTTATAGAAGGGTTATTGGATATAGTGGGTACCAAATCGTTAGACAGGCTGCCGGTGGACAGAGGAATGTTCCGTCCTTGGCATCAGTCAAGTTCGATTTCATCGAACTTGGGTGGAGACGGAAGTCGCCGAGTTTGTCTTGACAAACTCCACCCAACGCCGGATTCCATAGTACGCGATGGGGACAGTCCTCGGGTGCAAAAGTGACGTAATATCTGTCTACTCAACGTCCCCCAAAACCGTAGGGGAGCAGCTTGCTGCTCCCGTAGCGAAGGATTATAGCGGTACGTAGAGGTTGAATCGCACATTTGCGGGAGGATCAAGATCCTCCCCTACGGGTTTCAGAGTTACGTTAGGTCCATAGAGTGGGAGTAAGTCAATCCTCCGCAGGGGAGCAGCTTGGTGCTCCCGCGAACCTGCGCTTTTGTCCGACCTTCCCGCTGTGATCCGGTTTCCGATACCGTACTTGCGTGAATTTTTCCAATCATCCCGGGAATATTCCGCCGGGGAAATCCCGTTTTTCCCTTACGAATGGGCAAGCATCAGCTTGATGCGGTTTTCCTGATTTACCGCGGTTGCGCCTGCGTCGTAGTCGATGGCAACAATGTTTACCCCGGGAATCGCTTCCTTGATGGGCTTCATCATGCCCTTGCCGCAGATGTGGTTCGGCAGGCATCCGAAAGGCTGGGCGCAGACAATGTTCCTGACCCCGGAATCTGCCAGTTCCAGCATCTCCGCGGACAAAAGCCAGCCTTCGCCCATTTTTGTACCCAGTCCGATAAAGCCTTCGGTCAGCTCGATGACATGGCTGAAGGGCGTCATGGGACGGAATACACCGTGTTTTTCTATGGCTTCGATCATATCTCTCTGCTTCTTCAGCAGGAAATTGAATCCGATTTTCCAGATTTTCGATACCGCACGCTTTTTCAATGTCGTGCCGTAGAACCGGCCGTCCATGACACCGTTGTAGGCGCAGTACATGAAAAAGTCGAACAGGCCGGGCATGACGACCTCCGCACCCTCCGATACCAGAAAGGCTTCCAGATCATTGTTGCCCAGAGGAGAGAATTTTACGTAGATCTCTCCGACAATACCGACCTTCGGCGCATCCCGCATCGTTCTCGGAATCTGCGCGAAGTCGTTCAGAATTTTTGTATAGTTCTCCCGGATCTGCGGGTAGGACAGCCGTTTCCGTCCCGCCATTTCCGTTACCAGACGATCCGTCCATTCTTCCGCCAGCCGTTCCGCCCGTCCCTTTTCGTTTTCATAGGGCTTGACCTGATTCACCAGGGACATCAGCAGATCCCCGTAGGCCAGCGCATAGAGCAGCTGATGCAGCAGAGGCACGGTCAAGGCAAAGCCTTCGTGTTTTTCGTATCCCGCCACGCCCATGGGAATGACCGGCACGTGGGCCAGACCCGCATTGGCCAGCGCTTTCCGCAGAAGGGCAATATAATTGGACGCACGACAGCCGCCGCCGGTCTGGAACAGCATCAGCGCCGTTTTATCGGGATCGTATTTCCCGCTCTGCAGTGCTTTCATGAATTGACCTATAACCAGTATAGCCGGATAGCAGGTATCGTTATGCACATACTTCAGCCCCAGTTCGGCAATCTCCTGCCCGCGGTCATCCAGAATTTCCATAGTATATCCGGCGTTGGTGAGGATCTGTTTTACCATGCGGAAATGCAGGGGCAGCATGGTAGGGGCGAGGATGGTGTAGGTTTCCTTCATTTCCTTAGTAAAAGGAATATATGCCTGGCTCATGTGATTTGCTCTCTTTCTGTGGAATTTTGCGTGGGATCATAGGGGATCGGGGAAATGATTATAGTGGGATATTCGGTAAAAACCGTATGTTTATGGGTTTATGGATGGACCATAGTGGGGTATTCGGATGAAACCGCACGTTTGCGGGAGGATCAAGATGCTCCCCTACGGTTTTTGGGGAGTCAGATGGTTGAGAATTACTAACCCCCTGCACCCGAGGATTCCTATATCGCGCACCTAAAAAATCCGGCGTTGGGTGGAGTTTGTCAAGACAAACTCCGCAACTTCCGTCTCCCCCAAACGTTACTTCTCCGCCACTCCTGCCTGCAGCGTACGCAAGCGGATTTTGACGGCGCCGAGGTTGGTGATTTCGTCGATTTTGATTTGGGTATAGAATTTGCCGGCAGATTCGAGGATGCGGCGGACTTCGTCGGTGGTGATGGCGTCGACGCCGCAGCCGAAGCTTACGAGCTGGACCAGGTCCACGTTATTATGGGAGGCGGCGTAATTGGCGGCGCGGTAGAGGCGAGCGTGGTAGGTCCACTGGTTGAGCACGTGGAGTTCCGGGGGGATGGGTGCGAGGTGGGCGACGGCGTCTTCCGATACCACCACATAGCCGAGGGATAAGGCCAGCTTGTCGATGCCGTGTCCGATTTCCGGGTCCATATGGTAGGGGCGTCCGGCCAGAATCATGACCCGCATTCCGTTTTCTTCCGCATACGCAATGGCCGCTTCTCCCGCGGAACGGATGGATGCCATGTATTCCTCATACTGCCGGAATCCGGTATCCACCGCACGGCGCACTTCCGCCTTCTTTATATCCCCCCAATGGGGCTTCAGACATTCGTACAGTCCCTTCGCCAGATTTCTCCGGTCGTTGATGTCCAGATACGGGTACAAAAACCGCTTGCCGGCCAGATTGTCCATGTTGGCCGCCAGCAGTTCGCTGTAATAGGCCACAACCGGGCAGTTGTAATGGTTGTCGCCCTGCTTTTCATCCATGTTGTATGTCAGACGGGGATAGAAAATCGCGTCACAACCTTCCGCTATACACTTTTCCATGTGCCCGTGCATGATCTTCGCCGGGTAGCAAGCCGTGTCCGATGGGATCGAAAAATGCCCCAGCTCGTAGGTCTCTCTGTCCGACAGACCCGACTGGTATACCGTAAATCCAAGAGATGCAAATATACCGCTCCATAACGGGTACAGCTCATACATCCCCAGCGCCAGCGGCAGGCCGATCTTGCCTCTCGTCCCCGCCTTGTCTGCCTTCGGATAGGACAGCAGCAGCTCCCGCTTCGCCGCGTACAGGTTCGGAATGTCCCTGTGGACTTCCTTCATCCCCGCACCCTTTTCGCATTTGTTCCCCGATACGTACCGTCCGCCGTCTGCAAAGGTGTTGATTGTCAGGAAACAATGGTTCGTGCAGCCCTTGCATACCGCCGTTTTGGATGTGTGCGTAAAGGCTTCCAGCGCTTCTTTCGACAGCAAATCCGAAGTTTCCTTACCCGCCGTGTGCTCCATGGCATACAGCGCTGCACCGTAGGCTCCCATCAGCCCCGCAATGGACGGACGGACTACCTCTCTGCCGATCTCCCGCTCAAAGGAACGGAGAACCGCATCGTTGTGGAAGGTCCCGCCCTGTACAACAATATGCTGCCCCAGCTCGTCCGGGGAATGGGCACGGATGACCTTGTAAATCGCATTCTTTACCACACTCATGGACAGACCCGCGGAAATATCCTCCACGCTGGCTCCGTCCTTCTGGGACTGCTTTACCTGGGAGTTCATGAAAACCGTGCATCGGCTGCCCAGATTGACGGGCGCTTTCGCAAACAGACCCAGCTTCGCAAAATCCGGGGACATATATCCCATGGAACGGGCGAAGGTCTCAATGAACGATCCGCATCCCGATGAGCAGGCCTCGTTCAGCATGATGCTGTCGATCACCCCGCCACGGATCCGGAAGCACTTGATGTCCTGTCCGCCGATGTCTAGAATGAAATCCACTTCCGGCTGGAAATATTTCGCCGCCGTATAGTGCGCAACGGTTTCCACAATGCCGATGTCGCAGTGGAACGCCGCCTTGATCAGCTCTTCGCCGTATCCCGTAGAGGCACTGCCGCGGATCACGATCCGGTCGCCGCACTGCTCGTACAGCCGGGTCAGCTGCTCCCGCACGATGGTCACGGGGTCGCCTTTGTTGGAGTCGTAGTATGTATATAAAAGTTCCTTATTCTCACCGATCAGGGTCAGTTTGGTGGTGGTGGAGCCGCAGTCGATGCCCAGCCATGCGCCGCCGGTATATTCGTCGATCAGAGCTTTGGGCACATCGGCTTTTCTGTGACGTGCGGCAAAGGCTTCGTATTCCTCCCGGCTTTCAAACAGGGGGGGCATACGGCTGGATGTTGTCTTGAGCTGCGCGTTTTCCACGGCGGAGATCAGCGTTTCCAGCGTGAATTCCGCACCCGCATCCGCTGCGTACAATGCCGCGCCCAATGCACAGGCGATCCGTGCATATTCCGGGAATACTGCCGTTTTGCCTTCTTCCAGGTGCAGGGTTTCCACGAATCTCTCCCGCAGGCCCTTGCAGAAATACAGCGGCCCGCCGAGGAACAGGACTTTGCCTTCGATTTTGCGGCCCTGGGCCAGTCCGGCGATGGTCTGGTTCACCACGGCCTGATAGATACTTGCCGCCACATCCGCTTTTGCCGCGCCCTGGTTGAGCAGGGGCTGGACGTCCGTTTTGGCGAACACGCCGCAGCGGCTGGCGATGGGGTAGATCCGGTTATGGGTCAGGCTGACCTCATCCATATCGTCGGGTGTCATATTCAGCAGGGACGCCATCTGGTCGATAAAGGCACCCGTACCGCCGGCGCAGGAGCCGTTCATTCTTTCATCGGTACCGCCGGTGAAAAACAGAATTTTGGCATCTTCTCCGCCCAATTCGATCACGCAGGCAGTATCCGGCTCCAGTTTTTTCACGATCTGTCCGGTGGCCCACACTTCCTGCACAAAGGGAACGCCTGCTGCAGAGGCAAGTCCCATACCTGCCGAGCCGGAAAGTGCGGCGGTGAAGGATGCGTCTCCGATGATGGGAGCCGCGTCACGCAGCATTTTCGCCATGGTGGAGCGCACTTTGGAGAAGTGGCGTTCGTACCGGGAGTACAGAACTTCGCCGTTTTTTGTCACCGCGAGTTTCGCGGTGGTGGAGCCTATGTCCATGCCTACGGAAAGGATATTTTTCATACCTGTTTCTACCTCTATCCTTTTTTACGGTGCAAATGCCCATAATTATACTTATTATACTATAATACACCAAGTATGGCGTATAAATAAAGTGGAATTTTTGAATTTTTTTGGGTTTTGTATTTATTTTTGTCCTTGGCGGACGTTTGTTTTTTTACTGCTCTTTGTGTCGTGCTGGCGTTTATTTTTTCTGTCCTGTGCGGACGGGCAGCTATTTACTACTCGATGAATCGTGCTATCGTTTATTTTTTGTGTCCTGTGCGGACGGCACTTAGAGAGGCCTGCAGGCGCGAGGCCCCTCTAAGGACTCCCCCGCTTAGGTGGAAGGGTTGAGGTATTCGGGTCGGGCGGTTCTTTGGGTTTAGCAGGCTCGTTTTTCAATTATGGCTAAC
>SVTO01000014.1 GCA_015063745.1 Oscillospiraceae bacterium
CCACTTCCGGCAACCAGGAACAGCAGCTGATCGGCGAAACCTACCTCGCTCTGTTCGAAGTTGCTGACAACGGTATCGTTAACATGATCGAAGCGCATAACCTGATGATCAAGGAAGTATGGAATGCTGGTTCTCAGCAGAACGCTCGTTTCGAGCTGATGAAGTACAGCCTGGTTACCAAGTACTATGACACTCCCTACATTTCCGAAGCTGACAAGCCGGAACTGATGCTGTTTGCTCACTCTGCTACCGAAACTTACGTTATCGATAAGACTCAGGTTGCAGTTGACGTGAACACTCTGAACATCCTGAAGAAGGATTCCAATGGTAACTGGAAGGTTGAATGGTGGTATGACCAGGTTAACAACCAGTACTACAAGGTAATCTGGGACGACGGCGCTAACAAGGTTGCTGTTGACTTCATGGATGAAACCGTATTTGAAGAATGGTATGCAGAAGCTGTTCAGGTTGCTAAGGGCACTATCAAGAGATACGCTCTGACCACCGAACCCGACACCGCTACCGCATACTCCAGACTGAGACTGTACGATGTAGACGGCGACGGCGTAGCTGACCGTGCTCTGTACAAGACCTACAGACTGGCTATTCTGACTGTTTGGGACGCTGTTTGGGACTGGGCAGGCTCTCAGAGCGCTGCTGGTCTGGTTATGCTGGACTGCTGGGATTCCGGCGATGATTGGTCCAAGTTCGGTAACACCGGTTATGTTTACACCGGCGTATACATGTTCAACTTCCTGCAGGAATGGTCCATCGAATGTGGTGAAGAAGTAACTCAGTTCTCTTCCATCCAGGATCTGACCAAGTACATGTACAAGACTGAAGCTGACGGTAAGGACAACAACGAAATGGTTGTTCTCTGCCACCTGGACGACAACGCTCAGAACATTGATATTCAGCGCGTAATCCCCAGATTCTCTGAAGATGAAAACAACGGTATCTTCACCGGTATGCTGAAGGGTTACACCATCACCGAAAAGGGTACCTCCAAGATTAACCTGGACGGCAGAGTTCTGCCCCTCGGTTACGAAAACCTGCCCGGTTCCGTATTCACTTCTCTGAGAGATCAGGACGAATGGGGCACCTATTACCTGAACGACCAGGGTAAGGCTGCAGCTCAGATGCTGAACAAGTACCTGTGGCAGTACGTATCTGTTACCATCGTTGACGGTAAGGTTGTTGACATTGACAACGTTACTGTTCCTTTCCAGAACGAAGCAATCGTAGTTCTGGGTTACGCTGGTATCACTGCTAAGGACAACCTGATCGCAGTATACGGTTACTCCACATTCGGTATCCGTGACGATATCAACGACAAGAAGAACGATCTGGGCGTACAGATCTACAAGATCGCTTCCTTCAACGGCTGGCATAAGGGTGACTACAAGTACTACCCGATGAACGCTCTGGAAGACGCTATGTTCATGCCTGGTACCATCTACAACATCACCTCTTATGATGAAGCTCTGGATGCATACCATGTAGAAACCGAAAACGTAACTGATATCAGAGATTCCGCTGATACTGTAGACTCCATCACCTTCGAACGTGGTTACATGGTATGGGACGGCGACGTAGTTACCATGTCCGAAAACGACAAGTACATGATCATCGACGAAAACGGCCTGATCAAGGTATTCAACGGTGTAGTTACCAACGACAACTGGACCATCAAGAACGCTAAGTTCCTGAAGAAGGCTCAGGAGTTCGATGCAGAAGGCAACGTAACCGACCAGATCATCCTGTTCTTCGTAGACGAAGATTCTGAAGTAGTAGGCTTCACTTCTGTATACCAGACAGACATCGTTCTGTTCGATAAGAACAGCTACGTAATGAACTATGCTTACGACGCAGACATCGCTGAAGATGCAATCCTCGGCGCTGGCGACTACCTGCTTGGTTCTGTACAGCAGAGCAACGTAGTAGTAACCAACATGATGACCGGTGCACAGCAGACCGTTCGTGCAGCTAACAACGTAAACTTCAAGGTAGGCCAGGCTTACCAGGTAGTTGGCGGCGTAGTAATCGGCGAATGGTACGGCTTCGGCACCGACCTGGAAGGTGCTCCTATGTTCGAAACCATGGACGAATTCATCGACCTGGCTAAGGAACTGTACTGGGATACCGACGAAATGGCTAACATGTACACCTACGACGGCGGCAGATACATCCTGCTCGACAAGTGGATCAACGCTGACGGCACCACCGAAGAACTGACCATCACCATGACTAAGGGTGGTACAGACAGCTGGTGGGTTGAAACCGATGATCTGTGCATCGGCACTCTGGCTAACAACGCTGGTTACGGCTGGAAGCATCCTGAAATCGCTGAAGGCATGGTAGTATGCGGCGGTTACGCTGGTATCGTTAAGTATGCTGTTGACGCTAACGGCAACATCACCTGCAAGGACGTTTCCGGCGAAGTTATCGGCGGCGCATGGAACGGCGTAACTCACAAGGTTGCTGTTGTATACGATACTGACACCGTTCTCTTCACCATCTTCGACCTGGGTGTTGTTGAAGCTGAATAATTTATAACCCTATAAATTATTTACAACCTAACTAACTAAAAAAAGGCACTCCTGCCGTTTGGGAGTGCCTTTTTTGCGTGTTTGGGAAAAACCAGGGGGAGAGGAAAAACTATTTGCGAAAAAGTTTCTCTTCTCCCCCGAAGATTTGCGCAGCAATTCTTCTACCCCCCTCTTCTTTTCAAAAAACTTTGAAAAAGGGGGATGGGTTTGGTTTGGGTGGATAGTGGGATAGGTATTACGATATTACGGTACGATACATTCTTCACGATACATCCTCCGTTCTCCAATTTCCGTAGGGGAGTAGCTTGCTGCTCCCGCAACGATGGGTTACAGAGATACATTCGGATGGAAATCGTACGTTTGCGGGAGGATCAAGATCCTCCCCTACGATTTTGGGGAGAGTTGGGTTTACAGCGGGAAGGTACGGCGGGCAGAGGGAAATTCGGCAAATAGGTATTCCGTAGGGGAGTAGCTTGCTGCTCCCGCAACGATGGGTTACAGAGGTACATTCGGGTGGAAATCGTACGTTTGCGGGAGGATCAAGATCCTCCCCTACGGTTTTTGGGGGATTTACAGCGGGAAAGTGCGGCGGGCAGAGGGGAATTCGGCATATAGGTATTCTGTAGGGGAGCAGCTTGCTGCTCCCGCAACGATGGGTTACAGAGATACATTCTTTTTTCAAAAAGCGTCCCGTTCCCCTTCCGAAAAAACTATTGACAATCCAAGGATAATATGTTAGAATGGCTATGACAATATTCCTGGAATGGAGGATACAAAAATGACTGAAATTTACAGACTGGCGGAGAATATTTACCGGGTAAAGCACTGGGAGCGGAACAAGGTACGCGAGAGTTTACTGGCGAAGTACAAGTTGGTAGATCTGGCGCCGGAGGGAGAGCCTGAGCTGATTTACGCTGGAGAAGACACGACGGTGCATTTTGAAAACGGATACAAGCTGGATTTTGCGCTGGAAGCAGGAGAACAGGGTGGATTTGACATTCGGCTGCCTCTGGATGCGGAGGACCGTTTGTACGGTTTGGGCGACGTAGACCGCAAAAACATTGAAAAGCGGGGCACATCTGCGCTGATGCAGCTGGAAAACGTACGTTCATACGGGCCGATTCCCTATCTGATGAGCTGCCGCGGTTGGGCGGTGATTGTACTGACCACATTCTCCCACACTTTTGACATGGGAGCGACGAATCCCGACGAGCTGCACATTTTCTGCAAGAGAGGTGCGCTGGACTTTATTGTAATCTGCGGCACTGACATGCGCAATGCGCTGTATCTGCAGGGTAAAGTAACCGGTCGTCCCGTAATGCTGCCCAAGGCGTCCTACGGTCTGACCGTTGTACACAACGAAGAAGCGACTGCCCGTTCTTTGCTGGACGATGCGACCCGTTACAGAGACCGTGACATTCCGTGCGACACCTTCGGTCTGGAACCGAGCTGGATGGAGACCTTCTACGACGATTCCACGGAAAAGAAGTGGGACTACAAGCGTTTCCCGATCTGGTACTGGATGGGCGAAAACGCATACGGTGCAAACTTTGTGGAAGCGCTGAACAAGATGGGCTACAGCCTGAGTCTGTGGCTGTGCTGCAACTACGACCTGTTCTGGAAGGAAGAAGGCGCGTGTGAAGAAAAGAACGACACGGACGAAGTAAAGGAATACGACGACGCTGTGATTCAGGACGCGCATCTGACCCAGGGTCACCGCATGGACCGTGTCACCAAGAGAAACGAGCCCTGGTTCGATCATCTGAAGAAGTTTGTCAACAACGGTGCGGAAGCATTCAAGTTGGACGGTGCCGAACAGGTAATCCCGTTCCCGGACCGTGTATGGGCTGACAGATATTCCGATGCGGAAATCCGCAACATTTATCCCGTAGTATACGCCAAGCAGATGAAGGAAGGCTACGAAGAACACTGCGGCCGCCGTGCGATGAACAATACCGTTGGTGCATATCTGGGTACCCAGAAGTATGCGGCAACCTGGGCAGGCGACACCGGCGGATCTCTGGGCGTTCTGACCTCCATGATCAACTATGCGATGTGCGGTCACTCCAACTGCTCCTTTGATATGTACTCCGGCAACGCAGACACCCACCACGCAGGCTTCCTGGCGCCCTGGACCCAGCATCAGAACTGGTCCACCTGGGACTATCCCTGGTACTTCACCAAGGAGATGGAAGAAAGCTACAGATGGTATTCTCAGCTGCGTTCCAGTCTGTTCCCGTATATTTACAGCTATCATCATGTTGCAAATGCAACATCCTATCCGGTTATGCGTTGTCTGAGTCTGACCTATCCGGAAAGCAAGGCATACGACAAGATCAACAACGAATACATGCTGGGTGACGCATTCCTGGTAAACGCATGGAAGAACGACGTAGTACTGCCGGAAGAAGACGAATGGTTTGACTTCTACACGGGCAAGAAGTACGAAGGACCGCTGGAATTCACGTACAAGCCGTCGAAGATTCACGGCGGTGCGCTGTACGTAAAGGCCGGTTCCATCATCGTGATGCAGGACTGGGCACATTCTCTCCGTACCTACCGTCCCGACAAGCTGTACATCCACGTATACCCCGGAAAGGATGCTGAATTCACGCTGTACGAAGACGACTATTACACCTACGCCTACGAAAAGGGCGAATATGCCACCACGAAGATTACGCTGCAGGGCAACACCCTGACCGTATACCCCAGAGAAGGCACCTTCGCACCCTACAAGGACAAGCATATCCGCCTCAATAACATGACCGAAGACGGCAATATGCCCGCCCCCGTAGACTTCGAAGTAATCTGGCACAACAACGACGGCATCACCGCCACCTACACCATCCCCGCATCCGCCTACGCAGCATCCCCCGCTGTGGTTGAGCACATGTAAGCAGAATAATATAAAAGGCTGGACTTTAGTGAGTTCAGCCTTTTTGCTGGGGGGCGGGACGCTTTTTGAAAAAAGAATGTACCCCTGTAACCCATCGTTGCGGGAGCAGCAAGCTACTCCCCTACGAAATACCTATTTGCCGAACTCCCCTCTGCCCGCCGCACTCCCCCGCTGTAAACCCAATTCCCTCCAAAACCGTAGGGGAGGATCTTGATCCTCCCGCAAACGTACGATTTCCACCCGAATGTACCCCTGTAACCCATCGTTGCGGGAGCAGCAAGCTACTCCCCTACGGAATACCTATGTGCCGAATTTCCCTCTGCCCGCCGCACTCCCCCGCTGTAAACCCAACTCCCTCCAAAACCGTAGGGGAGGATCTTGATCCTCCCGCAAACGTACGATTTCCACCCGAATGTATCTTTGTAACCCATCGTTGCGGGAGCAGCAAGCTACTCCCCTACGGAATACCTATTTGCCGAATTCCCCTCTGCCCGCCGCACTTCCCCGCTGTAAATCCCCCCAAAACCGTAGGGGAGGATCTTGATCCTCCCGCAAACGTACGATTTCCATCCGAATGTACCACTGTAATCCATCCGTAGGGAAGTAGCTTGCTGCTCCCACAAACGTACGATTCCACCCGAATGTACCACTGTAGTCCATCCGTAGGGGAGGATCTTGCTGCTCCCGCGAACGTATGGTTTCCGCCAACCCATCCCACTATCCACCCGAACTCCCCATTTTTCCAAAATTTTTCCACCCCATCCGGCCAAAAAATCCCCCAAAACTCTTGCCAAATGGGGGAGAATATGTTATACTATTGTAAACTGTTGAAAAAGTGTAAGTACGTTTCCGGATCGGAAGCAGAGAGCTGGCGGGTGGTGTGAGACAGCGGAGCGAAGGGGACGGAATGGGCTTTGGAGGGCGAGCTGAAAGGCTGTGAGGCCGAGTAGGTGAGACGGAGAAGACTCCGTGAACAACGTCGTTATGAGTGGGCGTGTTATGCGCCAAGCAGGGTGGTACCGCAGGAGTAAGTGTTTCCTGTCCCGGCATTTTGGGACGGGCTTTTTTCTTTTAAATGGAAAAGTCGTCCCACAATAGAAAGGAGACAGAGCTATGTCAAACGAAAAAATTCCCTACAAAATCTATCTTTCGGAAAGCGAGATGCCCCGGGCGTGGTACAATCTGCGTGCGGACATGGTCAACAAACCGGCGCCGCTTCTGAACCCCGAGACATTTGAGCCGATGACAGCCGAAGAGCTTGGCGAGGTGTTCTGTGACGAACTGGTCAAGCAGGAACTGGACGACAAGAATGCATGGTACCCGATTCCCAAGGAAATCCGTGATTTTTACAAGATGTACAGACCCTCGCCCCTGGTACGTGCGTACTGTCTGGAAGAAAAGCTGCAGACACCGGCGAAGATCTATTACAAATTCGAAGGCAACAACACCAGCGGCAGCCATAAGCTGAATTCCGCCATTGCCCAGGCCTATTATGCGAAGCAGCAGGGTCTGAAGGGTGTAACCACCGAGACCGGTGCGGGACAGTGGGGCACGGCATTATCCATGGCCTGTTCCTATTTTGGTTTGGACTGCAAGGTTTACATGGTAAAGGTATCTTATGAGCAGAAGCCTTTCCGCAGAGAAGTAATGCGTGTATACGGCGCATCGGTAACGCCTTCTCCGTCCATGGAAACGGAAGTAGGCCAGCGGATTCTGGCAGAGCATCCGGGCACCACGGGAAGTCTTGGCTGTGCGATTTCCGAAGCGGTGGAAGCGGCGGGCAAGAACCCGGGCTACCGTTACGTACTGGGCAGCGTACTGAATCAGGTCATGCTGCATCAGTCCATCATCGGTCTGGAAACCAAGGCAGCGCTGGACAAATACAACATCAAGCCGGACATTATCATTGGCTGTGCGGGCGGCGGTTCCAATCTGGGCGGTCTGATCGCGCCCTTCATGGGTGAAAAGATCCGCGGAGAAGCCGATTATCGGATCATTGCCGTAGAGCCTTCCTCCTGTCCCAGCTTCACCAGAGGCACCTACGCCTACGACTACTGCGACACCGGTAAGGTTTGTCCCCTGTCGAAGATGTACACCCTTGGCAGCGGCTTTATCCCCTCCGCAACCCACGCCGGCGGTCTGCGCTACCACGGCATGAGCAACACCCTGTCCCAGCTGTACGCCGACGGCCTGATGGAAGCGGTATCCGTATCCCAGACCGAAGTGTTCGCCGCCGCAGAAGAATTTGCCCGTGTGGAAGGCACCCTCCCCGCCCCCGAAAGCAGCCATGCCATCCGCATCGCCATCGACGAAGCCCTGAAATGCAAGGAAACCGGCGAAGAAAAAAACATCGTCTTCGGCCTCACCGGCACCGGCTACTTCGATATGATGTCCTACGAAAAATTCCACGACGGCAAAATGACCAACTATATCCCCACCGACGAAGAAATCGCCTCCAGCATCGCGAGATTGCCGAAGGTTGAATGATTGGAAAAGAAAAGGGGGAGGGAGAAAAACTTTTTGCGAAAAAGCTTTTCTCCCTCCCCTGAAGAATTGCTGCGCAAATCTTCTAACCCCCTCCCACTTTTCAAAAAACTTTGGAAAATGGGTGGGGGTTTTGGTTTTTTTAGACTTACATCAGCTGCACGGCTTCTTTGGCGTCGGCGGTGGAGATGCGGTTTAGTTCTGTGGTGTGGGTGCGGAGTTCTTTGCGGATGGTTTGGTTGTTGTCCAGCAGTTTTTTTGTTTTTTCGTACAGTTCATCGGCGGTGATGGCGTCTACGGGGATGCCGGCGGGCTGGCCGATGCGTTTCAGAAAGGCGTCGATTTTCGGGTCGTAGGAGATGCCGATTACCGGGGTTGCGGCGGCGGCGGCGTAGATCAGGCTGTGCAGGCGCATACCCAGTACGAATCCGGCGCCGGTCAAAAGGGCGAGCAGGTCCTCCACGTCACGGATATCGGCGATGCGGGCGGGGGCTTTGGTACGTGCTGCCGTATCGGCACAGATATCCCGGTCGTTCTGGGGTTGCATCGGTGCAAACACGGGAATCAGGCGGTATTCCTCCCAGATCCGGTCACAGAACGATGCGGTTTCTTCCGCCAGACGGACATCGTATCCTTCCGTCATAGGCCGCATGAGACGGCGCAGGGAGATCACGTAATACCCGCGGATTTCTTCGTCGGATGTTGTCTGACCGGCCGGCGGGAGTGTATCCAATCCGAATCGCTTGCGTGCGGAGATCTGTTTGGACTGGACGGGCATGGGCACACAGAAGGCCGGGTCCGCGCTCAGACGGATCTTTTCCGCCGGGATACCGAGGGAAACCAGTTCATGGAGGGAATCCTCGTCCCGGACGCTGATGGCATCACAGCACTGCACGACATTTCCGGTACGTGCTCTGTTCTTTTCGCTGTTCAGCGGGCCGATACCGTTGGCATACAGGAAGGTTTTGAGTCCCTTTTTTTCCGCCAGGCGGATCAGGGTCAGGTAATACAGCAGACTCTTGCCGCTGGTCACGTCCTGCAGAAGGCTTCCGCCGCCGGAGATCAGCAGCTTTGCCCGTCCCATTTCGTGGAAGATCGCCGGGAAGTTCATACGGCCGATACACCGCAGGCCCGTACGTTCGCTGTCCTTCCGGGGATTTTTCGTCAGGGCCGTGATACGGATGCCGGGACATTCCTTCGCCAGACTGTCCGCAATGGCGCTGAGCAGGCTCTCGTCCCCCAGATTCCCGAATCCGTAGTAACCGGAGATCATCACATCCCCGCGGCCGCGGAAGGGAACGGGAGAGGCCAGAACCTTTTCGTACATTTTCTCATAATCATCCGCCATTCGTGCGGCGGTGTAATAGGTCTGCACCACCTGACGGCACCATACACCGCGTGCGGCACGGGTTTCGGGGGATTCGTCCAGCAGAACCGAGATATCCGCCAGAAGCCCCTCATCCGTGTACCCGTCGAATCCGCGGCAGCAGAAGTTGGTATCCATAGCGGGGCGGAGCTTGCTTTCTTCGAATATGCCGAGCACGCCCTGGTTACCGGCTACGATTACCGGACGGGAAGCGGCCATGGCTTCCAGCGCGGAACGGGATACCCCCACGAACACATCTGCGGCGGCGGTGAACACATTGGTATCACTGCGGTTGCCGGTCATGGTAACGATCTGCCGGCCGGCTTCTTTGTTGGCTGTATCGGCCAGCTGACGGATTTTTTCTTCTTCCGTACCGCCGCCCACGATGATGATGTCCAGATCCGGATATTTTTCCGCCAGACGGGGCGCGATGCGGGCGATGGTAAAGGCGTAAGCGGCTCTGTCCTCGTCCAGACGGCTCATATAAACCAGCCGCACACGGTCATCCGCGGAAGAGAGTCCCAGCGCTTCCAGTTCGGCGGCATAGGGAATATCCGGGCGGAACTTGTCCATGTCGATACCGTTGATGGTGGTATGAATTTTCGTCCGGCTGCATCCGTATCCGTCCACGAGGTAATCCACGATGTCATCGCTGACGGACATGGTCTGTTCTCCCCAGCAGGAGATCATCCGCCACAGGGGATTCAGGGAGAAATTCAGATGGGCCGTAGTGACAAAGCGGAAGCGGTATTTCTTCCACAGCTGTCCGCAGATCCAGGCGGGGATACGGGCATGGGCGTGCACCAGATCAAAATCCCCTTCTAAGATACATTTCTGCAGACCGCGGTAGGATTTCAGCACGGCGGCAGGTTTTTTGGTATGCAGGGGCAGGGTGACGTGGGAGATCCCCTCCTGCACCAGCATATCGGCATAGACGCCGCCGTTGGATGCCAGGGTGATGGTGTGACCTTTTGCGGCGAGGGCGCGGCACAGCTCCAGAATATGGGTTTCCGCACCGCCGATGTTCATCGCCATGGTGACCATTAAAATTTTCATACGGTACAGTACTCAGTTCCGTCCTTTGCCTCTGCGGTTTACGGGACGGGCACCTGTCTCCTTATTGTTTTTGTGTACGGCGGGCTTGTTTCTGCCGTTTCCTCTGCCGCCGGAGGAGGATTTTGCATTCGCTCTGTCGGATCTGGCAGGCGCTTTATCGAATTTGGCAGCCGCTCTGTCGGATTTCGCGGATGTTTTATCGGTTTTGCCGTTCCCCTTCGCCGGGCGGGAATTGTTCCGGGCGTCATTCTTCGGTTTGCCGGCGGGTGCGTGGGACTGACCGGGTGTCTGACCCAGCAGTTCCTTCAGGTATTCCTGACCGATCTCGCTGCAGTATTTCATGGCTTCATAGATCATCTTGCGGTTTTCGGGTTTCCGCCACTGCAGAAGGGCACGCTGCAGCTGTTTTTCTCTGTAATCCGTTGCCGTATACACCTGCTGGCCGGTGAAGGGATCCAGACCGGTGTAGTACATAACGGTGGATGCCGTGCCGGGGGTGGGATAGAAATCCTGCACCTGCTCCGGTGCCAGGCCGATGCGTTTGGTGTAGAGGGCCAGCAGTGCCGCGTCGTCCATGGTACTGCCGGGATGACTGGACATGAGATAGGGCACTAAGTACTGCTTCAGCCCCATTTCCTCATTGAGTCGTGTATATTTCGCACGGAACCGGTCGTATACGGACACATCGGGCTTGCCCATGCAGGCGAGAACATTGGACGAACAGTGTTCCGGCGCCACCTTGAGCTGTCCGCTGACGTGATCCTTGACCAGCTTCTTGAAAAATGCGTCGTTCGGGTCGGCGAGCAGGTAGTCGAAGCGGATGCCGGAGCGGATGAAGACCTTCTTGATGCCGGGAATCTTTTCCACAGCCTTCAGCAGGCGGATGTATTCGCTGTGATCGGCTTTCAGATTGGCGCAGGGCTTGGGTGCAAGGCAGCGTTTTCCGGCACAGACGCCGTCCTTGAGCTGTTTCTCGCAGGCGGGATGACGGAAATTGGCCGTAGGACCGCCGATGTCGTGGATGTAGCCCTTGAAATCCGGCAGGGTGGTCAGCAGCTTTGCTTCCTTTACGACAGAATCAATACTTCTGGAACGCACCGCACGACCCTGATGGAAGGCCAGCGCGCAGAAATTGCATCCGCCGAAGCAGCCGCGGTTATGGGTGATGGAAAAACGTACTTCCGTAATGGCAGGCACGCCGCCCATGGGTTCGTACATGGGATGATAGGTACGGGTGTAGGGCAGGTCGTATACGGCGTCCAGCTCCTCCCGTTCCAGAGGCGGCTGGGGCGGATTGACCACCAGCATACGCTCCCCGTAGTATTCCACAATCGCCTTGCCGTGAATCGCATCGTTGGCAAAATACTGCACACGGAATGCATCGGCATAGGCTTCTTTGTCGGTTTTCAGCGTGTCGTAATCGTAGCCGGGCAGGATGTTGTCACTCTCGGGCAGATGCCGGTATCCGGTCGCCGCGGGGAAATGGATCGTGTCCCCGGCCTTGGCCAGATACGCCGTGCCCCGGACATCGCAGATCTTGCGCACCGGTACGCCCTTGGCCAGCAGCTCCGCCAGCCGTACAACTGCTCTCTCGCCCATGCCGTACATGAGAATATCGGCACGGCTGTCCACGAGAATGGAACGGCGGACCTTGTTGTCCCAGTAGTCGTAGTGGGCAAACCGGCGCAGCGATGCCTCAAGCCCCCCGATCAGAATGGGTATGTCACCGTATGCCTCCCGTATGCGGTTGCAGTAGACAATGGTGGCTCGGTCAGGGCGCAGTCCGGCCTTGCATCCCGGAGAATAGAAATCCTCACCCCTGCGCTTCTTCGCCGCCGTGTAGTGCGCTACCATGGAGTCAATGTTCCCGGCAGATACCAGAAAACCCAGCCGCGGCCGCCCGAATCTCTTGAATTCTTCCGCCGATTTGTAGTCCGGCTGCGCCAGTACCGCACAGGAAAAACCGTGCTTCTCCAGTACCCGCGTAATGATCGCTACCCCAAAACTCGGATGATCCACATACGCATCCCCGCAAACATAAACAAAATCCGGCCTCCCCCCCGCAATCTCCTCCGGCGTGGTAGGCATAAATCTGCTCCCAAGTTCCATGTACATTCTCCATTTTCGTCGGTTTCTTGTGTATAGGTTTATTATACCATACTTTGAGGGGGAACGGGGTCGCTTTTTGAAAAAAGCTCCGCAAAAACTTTTAAGAAGGGATTTGGGGTGGGGTTGGTACTGAATCGTTCGGCAGAGTGCGGTGCGTAGCCGGGGGGGACAGATTTATGTGAGTTCTGTTGACCAAATTCTTCCAAAACTGTAGGGGAGTAGCTTGCTGCTCCCGTGACGAAGACCTACCGCGGTACATTTGGGTGTAAATTGTTTGTTTACGGGAGGATCAAGATCCTCCTCTACGGTTTTATAAAGTAGCATCGGTCAACAGAACTCACATAAATCCTGCACCCGGCTACGCACCGCACTCTGCCGAACGATTCAGTACCAACCCCATCCAATAATCCTTCCCAAAAGTTTTTGCGGAGCTTTTTTCAAAAAGCGACCCCGTTTCCCTCCAAAGTATGGTATAATAATACTGAATAGAGGTGAAGAACATGGACAAGAGGTATTTGCGGTTGTTGGCCAGGGAGTTTGGGTCGGCGGAGGCTGCGGCGAGTGAGATTATCAATTTAAGTGCGATGCGGAGTTTACCGAAGGGGACGGAATATTTTTTCAGTGATTTACACGGGGAATATGCGGCGTTCGGGCAGCTTTTACGGAACGCATCGGGGATGATCCGGTCGAAGATAGACCTGATATTTGAGAAGAGCATACCGGCGGACGACAGGGAAGCTTTAGCGGTACTGATCTACCGGCCGGAGGAGACGATCAAGAAGTACATCGCGAACGGAGAGATGGACGACGAATGGCGGCGGATCACGGTATACCGGCTGATACTGGTATGTGATTCCGTATCGGC
This sequence comes from Oscillospiraceae bacterium, assembly GCA_015063745.1. GTDB lineage: Bacteria > Bacillota > Clostridia > Oscillospirales > CAG-272 > UMGS1696. The sequence continues at coordinate 13,326 of SVTO01000014.1, forward strand.
GAAGTACACGAGAAGCGAGGTACGTCGGAAGATGCCTCAGGCATTTGCGTACGTACTGGACGAGCTGCTGAACGTAACGGACGACATCAACAAAGACTTCTACTATGACGAGATCATTGCATCCATCCTGTCGACGGGGATTGCGGATTCCTTTATCATTGCGGTATGCGGCCTGATCCGTGCGCTGACGATAGACCGGCTGCACATTATCGGCGACATATTCGACAGGGGACCCAGAGCCGACAAGATCATGAACGATCTTATGACCTTCGACCATGTGGACATTCAATGGGGCAATCACGACATCAGCTGGATGGGCGCGGCGGCGGGAAATCCTGCTCTGATCGCCAACGTCATCCGGATCGCGCTGAGCTACAACAGCTACGACGTACTGGAAGACGGCTACGGACTGAACCTGCGTCCTCTGTCCATTTTTGCGGCGGAGGAATACGAGAACGACCCCTGCACACGTTTCCTTCCCCACACGCTGGACGACGTGGTGTACGACTCCGTGGATATGTCCCTGACTGCGAAAATGCATAAAGCCATTGCCGTGATCCAGTGCAAGCTGGAGGGCCAGCTTCTGAACCGGCATCCCGAATACGGCATGGACGACCGCCGCCTGTTCGAGAGAACGGATTTCCGTCTGGGCAAAGTGCAGATCGGCGACAGGGAATATACCCTTGCAGATACCTGTTTCCCCACCGTGGACCCGGACGACCCCCTGCGGCTGACGGAGCGGGAAAGCGAACTGATGCGCATTCTGGCCGGATCCTTCCACCACAGCGCACTGCTGAACGAGCACATCCGCTTCCTGTATGCCAAGGGCGGCATGTATAAAGTGTGCAACGGCAACCTGCTGTACCACGGCTGTATTCCCCTGAACGAAGACGGTACTCTGAAAGAGATCCGCCTGCCCTTCAGCGGGGAAACGCGCAAAGGCAAAAGCCTCTTGGATGCCATCGCGGCAGAAGTGCGCAAAGCCTATTTTGCACCCTTCGATTCGCCGGAACAGACAGAAGCCAGGGACTATATGTGGTACCTCTGGTGCGGCGCCGATTCGCCCCTGTTCGGCAAGAGCAAGCTGACCTTTTTCGAGCGTACCTTCATCGACAGCGGCATCCCCGAAGCGAAGGAGGAATACGCACCTTACTACCGCCTGAACGACGACGGGGAAGTGTGCGGCATGATACTGTGTGAATTCGGCCTGAATCCGGCCAAGGGTCATATCATCAACGGCCACGTACCGGTACTGCTGAAGGACGGCCAAAGCCCCATCCGTGCGGGCGGCAGACTGTTCGTCATCGACGGCGGTATTTCCAAAGCCTACCGGAGCAAAACGGGCATCGCGGGATATACCCTGATCTACGACTCCCATAGCCTGAGAATGGCGGAACACCGGGCCCCGGCTGCCGGCATGCCCCCCGCGGATACGCCTACCGTGACCGTGGTGGAGAAAATGGAAAGCCGTGTGAATATTGCGGATACGGATTACGGCAAGGATCTGGAAATGCGGATCGAAGAGCTCAGAGAACTGCTGGCGGCCTACCGGAGCGGCTTTATTCCGGAAGGCTGACGGGAAAAATACAAAAGAAGTGTATAAAAATTCTTGCAAAAGACCGCAATATCTGTTATAATAAAAACGGAAACAAAAAATGGCGGAATCCGCCTGAATAAAAAGGAGTTTATCATGGGAAAGTTTGTAATGCGCAAGACCAACACCGGCGTAAAATTTGATCTGAAGGCAACCAACGGCCAGGTAATCGCTACTTCCGAAGTATACAACAGCGATGCAGCCTGCAAGAACGGTATCGAATCCGTTGCCAAGAACGCTCCTGCAGCCAATGTGGAAAACCAGACCGTAGAAGGCTACGAAACCGCAAAGTGCCCCAAGTTTGAAATCTATAAGGACAATGCAGACGAATTCCGTTTCCGTCTGAAGGCAACCAACGGCCAGATCATCGCTGTCAGCGAAGGCTACACCACTCTGGCAAGCTGCGAAAACGGTATCGAATCCGTTAAGAAGAACGCAGTTGACGCTGAAGTTGTTGTTGAAGAATAATTGACAGATCCGATCGGTCAGAGCTGATCGGTCAGAGCTGACCGGACAAACACGAACATAAGAAAAAGGACTGCTGCATTTTTGAGAATTGCGGCAGTCCGTTTTTTTGTTTTCGGGTATACCGGTGACAGCACATCGATCAGAAGTCCGGGGTGTATGCGGCACTGGCGGCTTCGGCTTCCTGGGTGTAGCCCGTATAGCCGAGGGAGGATGCATGATCCGTGACAGAGTCGTATTCGAAGGACGTGATCCGTCTTTTCAGTCCGCGCGGGGCATCTTCCGGGAGAAATTCCGGTGTGTACTGGCGCATCAGAGAGAGCAGTACTTCCCCCGGGGGAACGATCGACGCCGCCCTGTCCAGTACCGCCATGGAATCCTTCCGACAGCCGGGCAGGAGCAGATGGCGCAGGATCACCCCGCCCTTCAGCATCCCGTCCTCCCCGAACCGCAGTCCGCCCGCCACATCGTACATAGCGGCATAGGATTCTGTTATCCGTTCGGGATAATCCGCCGCGCGGGAATAGGATACGGCAAGCTCGGGATCGGCGTATTTCCAGTCCGTGAGGAAAATATCCACCGTCCCCCGCAGGGCTTCGATCACTTCGGCACATTCATATCCGCCGGTGTTCCATACGATGGGAAGGGAAAGCCCTTTTTCCTTTGCGATTGCCGCAGCTTCGATGATCTGGGGTGTGTAGTGGGTGGGACTGACCAGATTGATGTTCCACGCGCCCTGTTTTTGCAGATCCAGAAAAATCTCTGCCAGAGCGGGGATGGAGAGGGTTTGTCCTCTGTCGCTGTCCCGGCGGCTGATGGTGCGGTTCTGGCAGAAGATGCAGCCGAGGGAGCAATGGGCGAAAAAAACAGCCCCGCTGCCTCTGTCGGGATCCGCACCGCTGATGCAGGGTTCTTCCCAATGGTGGAGCATAACCTTAGCCACCCGCACATCCGCCCCCGCACCGCAAACGCCTGTCCCCCCGGCAGTACGGTCAACCCCGCACCGTCGCGGACACAGGCGGCAATTCTGTAAAGATAAGTTTGCGGTCATGGGCATTATTCGTCCTTGTTCCCCTTGATATACCGGGAAATCAGACTGTACTTCAGATCCCACAGCTTCTGGGATAAGTCCACATAATAAGTGTGGGGATTCTCGAATCGGAGAACTTCATCCCACATACTGTCGATCTCCGTCTGACAGTAGTTCCGTACCACGGACAGCGGCGGTACATCGTATACCAGCTCCCCATTCTTGAAAATAGGGATCAAAAGCTCTCTGGCCGTGAAGTTTTCCATGGTGAGACGCTTCCAGGTGTGCTCCGGGTCGAAAATTTCCAGAGGCTTTGTCACATCCACCGTTTCGTCGTGGATGCACAGATAGTCTGCCTTGGCCTTGCCGGTTTCGGCGGAGTACAGGCGGTAGAGCTTCTTGAAATGGGGATTGGTGATCTTGGCCGCGTTTTCGCTGACCTTGATCTTCGGCGTGATGTTGCCGTCCCGGTCTTCCTTGGCCGCCAGCTTGTATACACAGCCGAATACCGCATCGGATTTCGCCGTGATCAGACGCTCACCCACACCGAACGCATCAATGCAGGCACCCTGACTCAGCAGCTCCGCAATCAGATATTCATCCAATGCGTTGGAAACCACGATCTTGCAGTCCGTCAGCCCCGCTTCGTCCAGAATCTTCCGGGCCTTCCGGGACAGGTAGGCAATATCCCCGGAGTCAATGCGGATGGCGCAGGCCTTCAGTCCCTGGGGCCAGAGGACGTTCTTGACCGCCTTGATGGCATTGGGAATACCGGAGCCGAATACGCTGTAGGTGTCTACCAGCAGAGTCGGGTTGTTCGGATACAGACGGCAGTAAGTCTCGAATGCTTCGTATTCGCTGTCGAACATCTGCACCCACGCATGGGCCATGGTACCGCCTGCGGGTACGCCGTACAGCTTTTCGGACAGGGTACAGGCCGTGCCGGTGCATCCGCCGATGTAGGCTGCTCTGGCGCCGCTGACAGCCGCATCCTCCCCATGCGCGCGGCGGGAACCGAATTCGGAGATCGGTCTGCCCTTGGCGGCGCGTACCATGCGGGATGCCTTGGTGGCGATCAGGGACTGGTGATTCAGCGCCAGCAGAACGTAGGTTTCGATCAGCTGTGCTTCGATGACGGGGGCGCGTACGGTCAGGATCGGCTCACCCGGGAAGATAACCGTACCTTCGGGAACCGCCCAGATGTCCCCCGTGAAGCGGAAGTCGGACAGGTAATTGAGAAATGCTTCGTCAAACAGCCGTTTGCTGCGCAGGAAGGAGATATCCGCCTGGGAGAAGGACAGATTCCGGACATATTCGATGATCTGCTCCAGACCTGCCGCAACCGCATAACCGCCGCCATCGGGGACTCTGCGGAAGAATACGTCAAAATAAGCAATATCGTCCTTCATGGGGGAGTTGAAATATCCTCTGCCCATGGTAATTTCGTAAAAGTCGCAAAGGAGCGCAAGGCTGTAATCGTTGTTGATCATGTGGTATACCTCTTATAAAATGTGTCTCAATATCCGATGTCTCCGAAACGTACGGTCCGCAGGTAGCGGCTGTTCCATGCTTCTTCCTCCAGAGCGGCCACATCCACCAGCGCTTCCTGTTCCAGAACCTTTTCCAGTTCGGGCTGGGTGCGGGGATGACGGGGCGTGAAGACGGTACAGCAGTCCTCGTAGGGAAGAATGGAGGTTTCAAAGGTGCCGATGCGGCGGGAGATGCGGATGATCTCTTCCTTGTCCATACCGATGCAGGGACGGAAGATCGGCACACCGGCGGCATCTTCGGTTACGTGCATGGCTTTCAGGGTCTGGGATGCCACCTGACCGAGGCTTTCGCCGGTTACCAGCACATCCAGACGGCTTTCCTCCGCCAGACGGGTAGCAAGACGCATCATGAACCGGCGGAGCAGCAGAGTGAAATAATCCTCTTCGCAGTTGTCGCGGAGGGCTTCCTGAATCTTGGTGAGACTGATGACATGGACTCTCATGCGGCCGCAGTAGGCACACAGCTCGGAAGCCAGGGTCAGTACCTTGTCTCTGGCGGCCTCGCTGGTGTAGGGGAAGCTTTCGAAATGAATGGCTTCCTGATACAGCCCGCGCTTCATCATCATAAAGCCGGCCACAGGGGAATCGATACCGCCGGAGAGCAGCAGCAGACCCCGTCCGGCAGAACCGTAAGGCATACCGCCCGCACCGCTTTCCTGACCGGCATGGATATAGGCACCGCGGTCACGGATCTCCACACGCACGGTGATGTCGGGATTCTTCAGATCCACCTTGAGCCGGGGCATAACGGACAGGATCGCACCGCCCACTTCGCCTGCCAGCTCGGGAGACGCCATGGGGAATCGCTTGTCACTGCGCTTGGCTTCACAGCGGAAGGAGGTATATCCGGCCAGCTTATCGGGCAGATAGGCCTTGGCGGTTTCGGTAATGGCGTCCAGTTCCTTTTCGCACACAGCGGCACGGCAGACACCGACAAAACCGAAAATTTTCTTCATCCGGTCATAGACTTCGTCCAGCATAGCCTGAGCATCGTCGTTATCCGGTTCAATATAAACGGTGCTTTGCATATTCCAAACGGTATATTCACCCACCTCGGAAGCACGCCGACGCACTTCCTTCAGCAGGATGGACTCAAAAGAAGCCCTGTTATTCCCCTTCAGAATCAACTCACCGTATTTACAAAGAATAACTTCTTTCATAATCTCTCCTATAAGGTTTTGATTTGTGTGTAAGGAAAGCTTTCCGAAAGCATTCTCCTCTTCCACTCCCCGCCCTCTTTTTTCAAGTTTTTTGAAGAGAAGATGGGGGTGCAGCCCCCTGCAAAAAAACATCAATCCATCACCGCATCCCGTGCGAGGTTGGTAAACTTGGTAAAGCGGCCGATCCAGCCGAGCTTGACTTTTTCGAGAGAACCGTGTCGGTTTTTGGCGACGATGACTTCGGCCACGCTCTGTTCGGGCGTTTCGTCCTTGTAATACTCATCACGGTAGAGGAAAAGTACGATGTCGGCGTCCTGTTCGATGGCACCGGAGTCACGGAGGTCGGACAGCATGGGACGCTTGTCGGGTCGGTTTTCGGGACCACGGGAAAGCTGGGCGCAGCAGATGACGGGAACATTGAGTTCCTTTGCCAGCAGCTTCAGACCGCGGGAGATTTCGGAAACCTCCTGCACGCGGTTGTCGTTGCGCCGGTCGCCGGACATCAGACCCAGGTAGTCGATGACGACCATACCGAGGTTTTTGACGCGGCGGAGCTTGGATTTCATACCGGTAACGGAAATACCGGGGGTATCGTCAATGAGGATCTCCATTTCGGACAGGTGGGAGGATGCATAGGCAACGGCCTGCCAGTCCTCGTTGGTCAGCTGTCCGGAGCGGAGCTTGTAGCTGTCCACCTGTGCTTCGCTGGAAAGCATACGGTTGGCCAGCTGGGAGGCGGACATTTCCAGACTGAAAACGCAGACGGTTTTCTTGGTCCGTTCCGCGGCGGCGGTTACGATGTTCATGGCGAAACTGGTTTTACCCATACCGGGACGTGCGCCCACCAGTACAAGGTCACTGTCGCCCAGACCGACGATTACATTGTCCAGATCGGTATATCCCGTGGGCATACCCTTGGCGGAATCGGGGTCTTCCTTGAGTACCTTCAGATGCTCGTACACCTGCAGCAGCGCATCGCGGATGTGTACGAAATTCTTGTTCTCTCTGCCTTCCGCAATACGGAAAACCTTGTTCTCCGCATACTCTACCAGATTGCCGATCTCGTCGTCCCCCGCAAATGCGGCTTCCGTGATGTCTTCGCCGGCCTGAACCAGCTGACGCAGAATCGCCTTGTCCCGTACGATGGCCGCATAATCCTTTGCGTTGGCCGCCGTGGGGACTGTCTCCGCAATCAGCTTGATGTATTCGTTCCCGCCCGCTTCCGTGTAGGTGCCGGACTGTACCAGCTCCTCGATCAGCGTAACCGGGTCAATGTTCTTGCTCTTTAAGTACATTGACTGCATCGCAGAAAATATCTCCGCGTGCTCCGCAATGTAAAAATCATCCCGCCGTACAATGTTCGCCAGCTCGTCCATACAGTTCGGATCAATCAGAATTGCCCCCAGTACAGACTGCTCCGCCTCCATCGAAAACGGCATCCTTCTGTTGAGTTCTTCGTTCATGTATTGTTTTGCAGGGGAGGGGGAAAAACTTTTTGATAAAAAGCTTTTCCCCCTCCCCTGCACCCCTCCCTCTTTTCAAAAAACTTTGGAAAATGTTTTGGTTTGGGATTTGTGCGTGGGGATTATTACTGGTCGGATACTACGATGTTGATTTTGCCGGAGATTTCCGGATAGAGTTTTACATCGAGGGTGTAGGTGCCGTAGTTCTTGATCGGGTCGTCCAGGACGATCTTGCGCTTGTCGATTTCCACGTTGTGCTGTGCCTTCAGGGCTTCGGCGATGTCCTTGGTGGTGACGGAACCGTAGATTCTGCCGTCTCCCGCCGCACCGGCCTGTACCTTCAGCTTGACAACCAGGGACTGGAGCTTGGCGGCCATATCTCTGGCTTCCTGCTTTTCCAGTTCGATCTTGCGCTGCTTGGCAGCTTCCTTGTTCTTGATATCGTTCATGACAGCGGCATCCGCAATGGCCGCCAGCTTCTTGGGCAGCAGGAAGTTTCTTGCATATCCGTCGGAAACTTCGATGATCTGGTCCTTCTTGCCCTGTCCTTTAACATCCTGTAACAGTACGACTTTCATAGTGATTTCTCCTTATGGTTTCCAAATGTATTATGATTTATAGATAGATGGAGGGATTCCATCCGGTTTGCGTGTGAAAAGTTTATTTCTCCGTCATCTGCTGGAGCGCGGACATGATCGCCAGTCTGGCGCTTTCGTATGTCAGACCACCCTGCAGGAAGGCGGTGTAAGGTGCTCTCAGCGGACCGTCGGCGGACAGCTCAATGGAAGCGCCTCCGACAAAGGCACCGGCCGCCATAATGACGGGATCGCTGTAGCCGGGCATTTCCCACGGTTCGGGAACTACGTGGGCATCAATGGGGGAAGAGGACTGGATACCGCGGCAGAAAGCGCACAGTCCGTCGGGGGAGGCACATTCCACGGTCTGGATGATGTCGCTTCTCCGTTCGTTCCAGCGGGGGGACACGGTATAGCCGGCTTCCTCGAAGAGATATGCGGCCAGATGGGCGGTTTTCATGGCCTGCGCAACGGTGTGAGGGGCGTAGAACAGACCGCGAAGCATATTCCGGTTCTGGCCGAGGGACGCACCTGCATCCAGACCCACGCCGGGACAGCTGAGACGGTAGCCGCACAGCTCAACGGCCTTTGCGGTGCCGACGATGTAGCCGCCGTTGTCCGCCATACCGCCGCCGGGGTTTTTGATCAGGGAACCCACGATAATATCCACGCCGCATTCGTTTTCACCGGTGGCCAGAGCGGGTTCTCTTTCTTCGGTGAATTCACCGTAGCAGTTGTCGCAGGTAACGTAGGGTGCAGCAAAGCCGAATTCCGCAGCGGTCTTGCGCACGGCATAAGCGGCTTCGCAGATTTCGTGAACGGTATGGGTGGGACGGGTTTCGTAACCCTTGGAGCGCTGGATGTGCACTACCTTGACCCGACTGCCGTGCTTTTCCATAAAGGAACGCATGGCGCACAGATCCATTTTGCCGTCCTTTAAGGGAATGGCATGGAATTCCACGCCGAAATCCGCCAGAGAGCCGCTTCCTTTTTCGCCGTCGCAGCCGATTACGGGCTGGAGGGTGTCGTAGGGCATGCCGGAGAGGGACAGCAGTATGTCGCCGGGACGGAGCAGGCCGAAGAGGACGACGGTGATGGCATGGGTACCGGAGATGATCTGGGGACGCATGAAGCCGGATTCGCCGCCGAAGATACGGGCGGACAGGGCATCAATAACGTCTCTGCCCCGGTCTCCGTAGCCGTAGCCGGTGGAGGGGGTGAAGAGGGATTCGCTGACCTCCGCCTCACGGAAGCAGTCCAGTACCTTTTCGGTATTCACCCGGGCGATGCGGTCAATATCGGCGAATATATCGGCCAGTGCAAGCTCGGCATCCGCCGCTTTTGCACGTATTTCCTTGGAGAGATTCATGGGGGATTATCCTTTCGATTCGAGTTTTTCACAAAGTGATATGGTAAACCGGCACACATCCTCGGTGGAGGTGGGATGTGCCAGGGCTTTGACGCAGGTTTTCATGGCATCCAGCCGTGCGGGGGAGGCGAGGAGCTGATACAGGCAGTCCTCCAGGGGGCAGGTTTTGGATACGGCACAGGCGGCACCGTTGTTGAGTAAGAATTCGGTATTCCGTTCTTCCTGCCCGGGAATGGGATTCACGATTACCATGGGCAGACCCTTGGCGAGGGATTCGGAGGTGGTCAGACCGCCGGGCTTGGTCACGATGCAGTCGGAGGCATCCATCAGCAGGGAGACATAATCCACGAATCCGGTGACGAGGGTTTTGTGGGCAAGGGTACCGGCGGAAACGAGGCGGTCGAGGTCATCTTTTGCATCCTTATTGTTGCCGCAGACCACGATCATCTGGAAATTTCGGTCGAGGTACAAGGAGTCGATCCGCTGAACGGTTTCGGCCATATTGCCGTAGCCCATGGAACCGCCCATGATCAGGATGGTGGTGGTGTTTTCGTCCAGTCCCAGCTGCCGTCTGGCTTCGTTCTGGGGCACGGTATCGGAAAAACGGGGGTTGATGGGAATGCCGGTTTCGATGATCTGCTCATCCCGGAAGCCCTTGCGGCGGCCCTGCAGAAGAAGGGCGGCGGAGGGAACGAACACGTAATCGTTGGCCGTACAGTCCTCCCAATAGGGATGGAAGGTGAAGTCGGTCAGGATCCCGAGGGTGGGGATGGAGATCATGTTTTTCTTTTTCATGTAGTCCAGTATCATACCGGCGAAGGAGTGGGTGAAGAGCACCACATCACAGCCGACGGTGTCAATGAACTTTTTGATGTCGTCGGAAAAGGCCATATCGACCAGATGGACGACGGGTTTTGCCTTGCCGCGGCGTTTTTCGGCGAGACGGTAGCCGGTTTTATAGGCGGATTTTGCCTTATCTGTCACCAGCAGGTAGCCTTCGGAGAGAAACTTGGCGGCGGCGGGAGAAACGTACTGGAAGGTATCGAGGACAAAAGCAGCATTGCCCTGCCGTTCGAACTCGGCGGCCAGAGCTTTGGCGGTGGCGTTATGCCCCTCACCTGCCGTAACCGAGAGAATCAGTACCTTTTTCATCTTTTTCCTCCGGGCTTTGTGGTGGCATTTCTGCCTTTTTTCTTATCGGCTACGGAATACCCGAACCGGCCCAGCTCTTTGCCGAGGGTGTAATAAGCCGCGTGTCCGTAGCAGACAAAATCGCCTCTGCCGATGTCCAGACGGCCGTTGTCGTCGAGGAGGGAATCGTCCACAGCCACATTGGTGATGTCGGCCAAGAACATATCGTGGGTACCCAGATGGAGGCAGTCGGTGACTTTACATTCCAGCGCCAGAGGGGATTCACCGATTCTGGGGCATACAACGGTTTCGGCGGCTTCCTTGGTCAGACCGCAGTGGGCAAACTTATCCACCTTGCGTCCGGTTACCATGCCGCAGTAATCGCAGATTTCCGCAAGCGGTCTTGTGACCATGTTGATCACGAACGCGCCCTGTTCCTTGATCTGGTTGTAGGCATACCGCTCCGGCCGGATGGAAACATAGGTCTTTGCCGGCTCCGAGCAGACAATACCCGTCCAGGCAACCGTAATGATATTCGCACTTTCCATGGTTCCGGTCGATACCATAACCACCGGTACCGGTGCCAGAAGCGTGCCGGGTTTCCAGCTTGTTTTCATAATGATCAGTCCTTTGTTGATTTTCAGAATAATGAATCCGATCCCGCCCGTTCGCCGGAACAGAGCAGAACCCGGGGCGTTTCACCCCATCAGTACCGCAATAAATTCTGCTTCGCTTTCCGCGTGGTTCAGCCGGTCCCGCAAAGCCGCCGAGCCGGGCAGACCTTTGCAGAAATGGGCCGCACGCCCGCGGGATTCACGGATGCCGGTAAATTCACCCCGGCGCAGAACGATTTCGTGTACCATATACGCCGCCATATTCCGCAGATCGTCCGCTGTGGGCATAAAGGGTGCCTGACCGGCGGCGGATTCCCTGATCTGCCGGAAGATCCACGGATTCCCCAGAGCTGCGCGGCCGATCATCAGCCCGTCACAGCCGAGGGAGGTCATGTAAGCAGCCTCTTCGGCGGAGGAAATGTCCCCGTTGCCGATCAGCAGACAACCCGGCGCGTGTTTTTTAAGCAGTTTTGCCGTTTCCGCCAGATATTCGGGATGAATACCGGGGGTGTACAGCTCTTCCTTCGTGCGGCAGTGGAGGGTGATCATGTCAGCACCCGACTGTGCCAGCATCAGCGCGAAGGTGGGGGCGTTTATGTGTTCCCTGTCCCAGCCCAGCCGGATCTTGGCCGATGCACGCACACCGTACCGCCGGCATACGGCAGAAACGGATTCCATGACGGCGGCGGCCAGAGAGGGATTCTGCATCAGCGCGCTTCCGTCCCCGTTTCCGGCAATCTTGCGGACGGGACAGCCCATGTTGATGTCAATACCCACGGGTTTTACGGTGGGTTTGTCTGTATAAGCACCGGTGAGAAGGATCTCGGCGGCTTCAGCCATCATGGCGGGATCGTGACCGAAAATCTGCAGGGAAACATTGTTTTCGTCCGGTTCGATCTCGGCGAGGATAGCGGTTTTTTCGTCTTTGTAGTGAAGTGCGGCGGCGGAGATCATTTCGCTGACCGTCTCGTCACAGCCGCAGGAGGTGCATATCCGGCGGAACACGGTATCCGTATAGCCCGCCATGGGTGCAAGGTAAAGCTTGGGGATCATGGATCCTCCTTGTGAATAAAGTGATTTCCGGACTTACTTGATCAGCCGGAAAAGCAGGGATGCACAGTGGGGCAGGGGGGCAAACAGGAGGGTTGCGAAAAATTCCGGGATCACCGCCACGGAAAAGGCATCCGGCAGGGATGTGTTGGGCGTGGTGGAGAAGATCAGAATCAGCGTGACCACCGCCCGCAGGATTCCCGTGACCACCGTGTACAGACTGCGCACCGCAAATCCGTCACGGAAATAATGGATGGACAGAATTCCGCAGATGTAGCCCACCGGCATATAGAAGAGGGGCAGAATCGTCAGGGTCGCACCGCCCAGGGATTCGATCACAAAGGCCGCAATGATGCCCGATACAGCGCCCCATTTTTCTCTGGCGGTCATGGCGATCCCCACCACCAGCGGCAGCATCAGATCCGGTGTTGCGCCGAAGGGACGGAAACGGGTCATCAGCGTGGTCTGCAGTAAGGCAAAAAGGGAGATCAGCAGGATCATAAGCACACCCCGCAGAACCGATTCTCCTTCTAAGGAGATACCGAGAAACCACCCGTTGAGCCTCTGACGGAGACTTTCGGGCTGCAGGGGGGAATTGGAATCTTGTTTCTGCATACGGTACGTCCTTTGCTTTCGTGAATTTTGTGATTATTCGGCGTACAGGTCGGAGGAGGTGATGATCATCACATTGTTCAGTTCCGCCAGCGGTACCGAAAGCCCCACAACGGCATACTGGGTGCGGTCATAGGGATTGACCTCCACCGCTTCCACATAGCCGATGACCAGGCCTCTGGGGTATACGCCGTAGCCGGAGGTCAGGATCCGGTCGCCCACCTGAACATCCGCGTCCGCGGCCAGGTAGTTCAGCCGGCATTGTCCGTCCTTGGCCAGAGCCAGATTGCCTTCCGCAATACCGGCGGCGTTGGAGCGTTCCACATAGGCACCGGCGGCGGACTGGGCTTCTGCCAGGGTGGTCACACGGGACCAGTTGTGGCCCACCTCGGAGATCTGACCGATCAGACCCTGGGCGGATACAACGGGCATACCCACCTCAATTCCCGCACCGCTGCCCACGTCAAGGGTCAGAATGGAGGAATAACTGCCGCTGTCCCGTCCCGTGATGGTGGCCTTCGTGAACTGAAAATCCGTATGCTGGATCTTCATTTCCAGAAATTCACTCATCCAGGCGTACATCTGCTCCAGTTCTCGGTTGTCGTAAACCTGTTCCTGCAGCCGGTTTACCTCTTCTCTGAGGGCGGCGTTTTCCTCCACCAGCTCGTCAAACCGGTGGAAATATCCCGTAAATCCGTCCACGGCATCGGCAGCGGTGTTGAACACCTTCTGCATGGGCGTCAGGATCACATTCACGGCATCTCGCAGTACGAAGGTCACACCCATGTGGGCGTATACCGTGGGAACAATGGTCACAAGCAGGGCGATAACGGTGATGATGAAGAAAAATTTGGATTTGAAATACTCTCTCATAATATCCGTTCCGATCGTGAATCAGCGTGTTCTGTAGCGTACGCCGCCGCCCAGTCTGCCTTCGCTTTCGATGATCCGGCCGAGACCGATGGCTACGCTGTCAATGGGCGCTTTGGCCACAACGGCACGGATTCCCGTAATGCGGGACAGCAGCAGGGGGAAGCCTGCCAGCAGTGCACCGCCGCCGCAGAGCATGATGCCCGTGTCGTAAATATCGGAAGCCAGCTCGGGAGGGGTGTTTTCCAGCGTGGTGCGGATGCTTTCCACGATGTGTTCGATCTGATCGCTCATGGCTTCACGGATTTCCGCGGAGGAAACGGCAATGGTAGCGGGCAGACCGTTGATCAGGTTGCGTCCCTGAATGGTCATAGCCCCTCTGTCCGCCGCCGGATGTACACTGCCGATCCGCTTTTTCAACAGTTCCGCCGTAACCGCGCCGATGAGGATATTGTGCTTCCGCTTGATGTAGGCGATGATGGCCTCGTCCAGTTCATCCCCGGCAATGCGCAGGGATTTGGAGAGAACAATGCCGCCGAGGGAAAGTACAGCCACCTCGGTCGTACCGCCGCCCATGTCCACGATCATGCAGCCTCTGGCGTCATCCACCCGCAGACCGCTGCCGATGGCCGCCGCAATGGGCTCTTCGATCAGGGCAACCGACTGTGCGCCGGCTTCCAGGGTAACGTCCTCCACCGCACGGCGTTCCACCTCGGTGACACCGTAGGGGATGCAGATGATTACTTTGGGACGGCTGAACAGGGTGTTGCCGGATACTTTCTTGAAATAATGCCGCAGCATGGCCGCCGTGATGTCGAATTCCGCAATGACACCGTCCTTCAGCGGGCGCATGGCTACAATGGAACCGGGTGTTTTTCCCAGCATGAGCTTGGCTTCGTTGCCCACCGCCACCACACGACGGTTTTTGGCCTCCACCGCCACCACGGACGGTTCTCTCAGCGCAACGCCCCGGCCTTTCACATAGACCAGCGTATTGGCCGTTCCTAAGTCAATTCCTATGCTCTTCATATTCGTAAATCCTTAACTGTTATGTATTTTAAAGGGAGTTGTTTTCAAAAATCAGAGGGCGCAGTCGGGTATACACCGCGCAGATGGGCAGGCCCACAATATTGTAGTAATCCCCCGTGATGCAGTCCACGAAATGGCAGGCACCTTCCTGAATCCCATAGGCGCCGGCTTTGTCGAAGGGACGGCAGCGGTCAATGTATTCGCCGATCTCCGCTTCCGAAAGGGTTCTGAAATGGACATCGGAAACCACCGCAAAACAATCGGTGATGCCGGAAGCATCCGCAATGCAGACCCCGGTGATGACCTTGTGGGTACTGCCGGAGAGGAGGGAGAGCATCCGCACGGCATCCGCCCTGTCCTTGGGTTTGCCGAGGATCTCGTCGGTTTCGGGGACATATACGATGGTGTCGGCGGAGAGGACAATCTCATTTTCCCCGGCGGGTACGGCATCGGCCTTGCATCCGGCCAGAGCGATGACATACTGCTCGGGCTGATGGGGGGTATAGGCAATGGCACTTTCATCCGCATCGGAGGGACGGATCTCGTGATCCAGCCCGGCGAGGGAGAGGATTTCATGCCGTCTGGGGGATGCGGAAGCGAGAATCAGTTTCATGGGTCAGAGGACTCCTTGCTGCAGCTTGATATTATGTGGAAAAGTGTGCACTCAGCGGCGGATAATGGCACGGCCGACGATGAGGGTCAGGCAGATGCACAGGATATGGGCAATGGTGATCCGCACGGTAGCGCCGAAGGTCAGGATAAGCACATGGAGATCCAGAGTAAAGGGCGAGGGGGTTCCGAAATCCAGTCCGTAAGCCAGCCAACCCAGCACGGGAATACCGGCAGTCAGTTCCGTCACCAGCGACCCGATCACGATCCCCGCACAGACCAGAAGAAGTGTAATCCAGAAATTCTTACGCATGATATATGTACCTCGGTGTTATTTTTGATGATGAAATGTATTGGATTATGTATGAGACAGCCGACTCTCCTATTGGATATACTAACCCCTACCCTTAAACCAAACAATGTATGAGGCAGCTGGCTTTCCTGAAGGATATACTAACCCCTACCCTTAAGCAAAACGAATGGAAAATTTCGGTTGCCGCAGGCAATTACAAACGGTTGGTCCCGTTTGTAAAGAAATTTTCGGGTGTGAGGCAGTCCACTCTCCTATTAGATATACTAACCCCTCACACCTGTGCTCCCGAAGCCGCCTTCGCCGCGGTCGGTGTCGTCCAGTATGTCCGCTTCCGTGAAAATGCCGGTGCAGACGGGGATTACCAGAAGCTGTGCAATGCGGTCGCCGGGGGAGATGGTTACGCTTTCCTTGCCCAGATTGACCACACCCACACCGATTTCCCCGCGGTAGTCCGCATCAATGATGCCGACACCGTTGGAAAGGGTCACACCCTGCTTAACGGCCAGTCCGCTGCGGGCGGCGATCATCAGTACCACATCTTCCCGTTCCGGGGATACGGCAATACCCGTGGGGATCACCGTTCTGTCCATGGGGGCCAAGGTGATGGGCGCATCCAGAGCCGCGTACAGATCCGCACCGGCAGAGGATTTCGTTTTGTATTCCGGCAGGCGGGCGTTCTGCCGCAGTTTCTTGCATCGTATCAGCATAGTGTTCTCCGTCAATATAATTTCAGTTTGTCAAAATAGTCCGTTTCAATCTGCCGGAAATCGGACGTGTGCAGGTATTCGCACATATCCGGATGTTGTGCCATAGCTTCGGCGAAATTTCCCGGATGCAGACTGATCAGTGCCAGCATACAGCCGGATGCACGTATCTTTTGTGTATTTTCTGCCGAGAAATCCCCCGTGTAGGCAAAACACCGGCGGCCGTAATCCGGAATGCAGGACAGTCTTTCCGCTGTGTAGTTGGCGGGTGTGTCGATGAACCGGGCGTCGGGGTCGCGGGAAATGATCTTCTGCATCGTATCCGTACCCGCACCGTTTGTGGCGTAGATCACCCGTCCGCGCATACCGTTTCTCAGTACCGCATCCACGATCTCATCCGCATACAAACTGCCGTTTTTCATGTCAATGTTCAGAATCAGACCCGTGTGGTATGCCAGATGCAGTGCCTCGTCCAGAGTGGGCACGCGCTGTGTTCCCCACTTTTCGTCTTCCGACAGAATCAGGGAACAGATCACATCCGCATCCGTTTCGGCAACCGCATATTCCGCCACTTCACCCCGGGCGGGGTCAAAACCCACAGCCGTGGCGTTGTGATTGCAGACCAGCACACCGTCTCTGGTCATTCTGGCATCCGTTTCCAGCATATCCGCACCGTTCAGGTACGCATTATAAAACGCTGCCAGCGTGTTTTCCTTCAGTACGCCTTCCACCATGCCGCGATGGGCGGAGGTCAGCCAGAATTTCCGGTAAGACGTTTTTGCAGTCATAATATCCATAATCCTTTCAGAACCCAGTCAGCGAAGCCGCTTGCCGGTACGCTTTTCTCCGGTTCTGTAGCCTTTTATAACTCCATCCACCTGTGTACCGTTTTCCGTGGTGAACAGAAATTCCATGTGGGTCAGCGGCGGCAGAAGGGAGAGCTTGTCCCCCATCCATAAGGGCGTGCCGTTGCAGATCTCACAGATGCCGTCCTTGGCCAGCACCGGGAAACGGGCGGCGGTTCGGTCGGTGAGAACACCCAGACATCCTTCATGGGGGCAGGTCTTGCCGGCAATCCGTCCGCCGGTACCGCCGCATTTGCCCCAGAGGAAGCAGCGGGAGGTGTGCATCAGCGGGATGTGTCCGTAGACCACCGCACCTGCTGTCATCTGCCGTAGCATGGGAATTGAGGCTTCGGGAGAGGCGGTCAGGGTGTCGGCACCCAGCTGATACCAGAACAGGGCGCTGTCCCCGTTCCAGAGATTCAGCCGGAAGGAACCGTGGGCAGCCATCCCGGCCTTTTTCACGCAGTACAGCTGACCGGGACTGTGCACCTGTACAAAGGGACAGCCCGCATCCGCCAATGCGTCGACGGTTTTCTGTGTATCCCCGAACAGAACAGCGGGCAGGGATGCACCGACATTACCGGCATTGCCGCCGGCAGATTTCCATTTATACCATTCCGTTACCAGAAGATAGATTCTTGTAAAATAACGAAGTGCCTCTGCGGTGACCTGATCGGCAAACATACACAGAGCCGTCTTCGGACAACCGTTTCCGGAGTACATGCCCGGCATCTGTACCGCAGGACGGTACTGAGTGCCCGCAGAAACGCCGGTATCGGGGAAGAGCGCATCGGTCAGCAGCTGTACGGCCGATCGGCGCAGGGCGTTCAGGGACGAAACGGGACACCAGATCCCCTCGCCCAGGCGGATATCCAGTCCGGCATCCCCCACATGAAAGGGAGTACCGCCATATTTGTACAGGTTTTTGCGTGCGTTTTCCACAGTCAGCGGATTGCCGGTGGCGGCTTCGGGGGTCTCCCCGTCGGCCGTTACGGAAATGCCTGTGCGGACATCGGTAAGGGTCAGCGACATGGGAATACCGACGGAGAGGATGCAGGTGCCGGTGATTTCTCTGGTGGGGAGGACGTATTTTTCTTCGGTTTTTACTTTCGCCGGGTTTTCCGCCAGCTCCGACAGGGAAGCGCGGACACCTAACATATTGGCATAGGGATTCTTCCGCTGACCGGCGGCGAAATATCCGTCGGTGAATCCGTCGCGGGAGAACAGCGCATCCAGTTCGGCGATCTCCTCATCGGTGGCGGCACGACCCTCGTCCAGCAGCCGGCGGTAGATTTTCGTTACACCGTACACATAGGCTGCGGGCTTCTGTCTGCCTTCGATTTTCAGGGAAGCCACGCCGCTTGCGATGATTTCGGGGATCCGGCGGGCGAGGCACATATCCTTGAGACTGAGGGGATAGGGATTGCCGCCCGATTTCGGTACAGGAGCGGTCTGCCATCTGCCGCGGTCTGCGGGATCGGTATTCCCCAGACGGACTGCCGTATAGGGGAGTCGGCAGGGCTGGGCACATTCGCCCCGGTTGCCGCTCCGTCCGCCCATGACCCAGCTCATGAGACACTGACCGGAAAGAGACACGCAGTGTGCGCCGTGGAGGAACATTTCGATCTCCAGGGGACATTCCGCCGTCAGCCGCCGCAGTTCGGATAGAGAGATTTCTCTGGGCACGACCATGCGGGTGAAGCCCAATTCAGCCAGCGCCATACCGTCCGCGGGATCGGAGAGGGTCATCTGGGTGCTGGCATGGAGCATGGCTTCGGGGAAGCGGCTGTGGATATTGGCGGCCACTCCGGCATCGGCGACGATGAAACCGGAGCAATGGTTTTTCAGAAGATGTTCGGCGAGGAAGAGGACGTCATCCATTTCCTCCTGCCGGACACGGGTATTGATGGTGATATAGGAATTCACGCCGGCATAACGGGCAGTTTTCAGGGCATCGGTGAGCTCATCCTCTGAGAAATTCCGTGCGCGCATCCGATTGGAGAATGCGGAGGCACCGAGATAGACGGCATCGGCACCGGCGGAGACAGCGGCGAGGAGAGCATCGGGAGAACCGGCGGGAGAAAGCAGTTCCGGCGTATTGGGGTAGATCATAAGAGGCTGATGCGGTGGAGCCGCTTCCTTTCGTGAATTTTGGGGAGAGGGGGAAAATCAGTTTTTATCGTTTCCTCTGAGGAGGGATTCGATATAGCGGATTTTTTCCTCCCGGGAGCGGGAATCACCGGAGGCAGTCTTACGGTTTTCGAGGTAATTCTCGAGGAGTTTTACCTTATCATCCGCACCTTCCGCACCGGGGGTGGAATTACGGAGCATATCGCTGAGGCGGGTAAAGCCGTCATCGGTATTCTGCGCGGGTGTTTCATCTGCGGGAGTCTGATCCTTACAGGCGGCCAGTTCTTCTTTGAGATTCTGGATCGTCACTTCATAGAGGGAGGCCTGTGCTTCGAGGTTACGGATACGTTTTTCCGCTTTCAGGCGTTCGCCGCAGGCATCGATGGCGCAGAGGAGAGCGGCATTGATGGGGGGCATGACGCGGGTAGTATGGGACCGGGCGGCGGTCATTTGTTCATTGACCATGGACACAACGGCGTCCACGAAGGTATCGGATTCATCGGTAACGAGGGTAAGGTTAGTACCGGCGATATTTACAGTAATTTTTCGTTTTTGTTCCATGATTTTTCTCCTGGGGGGTGTGTTTTGGCCATTTTTTCGAAAAATGGGTACAAAACGACATAATAATAGCATACATATACATTATACTATATTATGCGTTCGGATGGTAGGGGGTAAATATAAATTTTTTCAAAAAATATATTAAGATTTTGGGTTTTTTTGTCCTTGGCGGACGGCGGGTTTTTACTGCTCTTTGAGTTGTGCTGGCGCTTATTCTTTTTTGTCCTACACGGACGGGTGGCTATTTACTACTCATTGAATCGTGCAAAGCGATTCTTTTTTGTGTCCTGTGCGGACGGCACTTAGAGGGACCTGCCAAAGCGAGGCCCCTCTAAGAACTCCCCCGCTTTATTAAGAGCTATGTTGGTCCGGTGTTGGTTGTTGGATTGGTCAAAATAGTGGAGGATGCAAATCAGCGCTGACCGCGGGAGGGGTGCATTAGTGGAGGAATACTGTTGTGATTAGGGAAGGTTTAGTAGTGTACAGTGATATGGTCTGGGTTCTATCTCATCCGTGCTAACCGCACGAAGACTGAATGGCAGTCCTAAGACATGGCGGTCAGCCCAGATTTATAATGCACCCAACCTTGTACTGTAGGCAGACCCACCCTTAGAATATCAACCTGTCAGCGGTCAAACTCCCCTATTCATCCGCGGCAGCCTGATAAAAAAGAAACTCAACTACTGAACCCAACAAACCCCCACCCAACAACCTCTCCCTACGCACCAAGCGGCAGCCAAATTCTTCCTGCACGGCACTTCGTTCTGTGCACAGACCCACTTTTCCACAAAACGAACCGTCAACGGTATTTCTTCACCCCCGCACCCCTCCGGCGGTTAGCCATAATTGAAAAACGAGATTCCCAAACCCAAAGAAACGTCCGACCCAAAAACCGCCACCCTTTCGCCTAAGCGGGGGAGTTCTTAGAGGGGCCTCGCGCCTGCAGGCCTCTCTAAGTGCCGTCCGCACAGGACACCCAAAATGTACGATTTAAACCAAACAAAGAGTAGTAAAAGAATGCCCGTCCGAGTAGGAAAAAAAGAATGAACGATAGCACAACACATCGAGTAGTAAAAGAATGCACGGACGTGCAGGATAAAAAACAAAAGATTAAGGAATCCAAACCGTAGAGAGGAAAAAGAAAAATGCAAAAAAGAAAAACAACCCCCTCCCTCCTCCCACTCCTCCTGACCCTCCTGATACTATCCCCAATAAAAGCAAAAGCAACCCAAGAAGCCCAGGTTCTCTGCGAAAGAGAACAAACCCTCCTTACCCGCGCCGTGGCCGCAGAATGTCCTGCCGCATCTCTGGGGGTGCAGACCAGCCTCGCACAAACCATCCTCCACCGCCTGGAAAGCGGGAAATTCGGGGAAAACCTGACCTGCGTGATCTATACAGCAGATTTCCTGAATTGCATAAAAACCGGGAGAATCACCCTGGATCTGCCGCAGGAAATATTGCAGCAGGCCGCCTGCGCCGTGAATATTGCCCTCAGCGGAGGCGACCCCGCAGACGGCGCTTTGTACTTTGCCTCCCCGGAGAATACTATGTCGCCGCCGGCATATGTCACCTATAGAGAAGACGGATATATTTTCGGGAAAAGATAAAAAACTCTTGCCAGAAACGAGAATTTGTGCTATACTGTATTTGTATTTCCACGGATTACCGCGGAAAAATAAATATGTCAAGGAGATATGACATGAAAGGATTCTGGAAAGAGTTCAAAGCATTTATTTCCAAGGGAAATATCATCGACCTGGCAACAGCGGTTGTTATCGGCAACGCGTTCAATAAGATCGTAACCGGTCTTGTGAACTTCATCGTAATGCCCCTGATCAGCCTCCTCGCCGGCGGCCTGAATATGGAAGACTGGAAATATGTCATCAAGGAAGCGGTCCTCGATGAAACCGGCGCCGTTGTGGAAGCGGAAACCGCAGTTCTCTATGGTTCCTTTATCCAGACCATTATCGACTTCCTCCTCATCGCCCTCAGCATCTTCATCGTACTGCGCATCATCATGAAGGCTAAGGCAAAAATGCAGGCAGCCGAAATCGCAGCAGCCGAAGAAGCCAAGGCTAAGGCAGACGCGGAAGCTAAGGCAAAGGCAGATGCGGAAGCCGAAGCAGCCGCCGCCGCTAAGGCAGCAGCAGATGCAGCAGAAGCCGAAAAGCTCCAGCTCCTCAAGGATATCCGCGACGCCCTGCGGAAGTAATACAGACATAACGCACATCGTACTCCGGTGTGCGTTGTTTGTTTTTTGCGGGAGAAGGGGAAAATACCGTTTTTCGCTCTGTTCCAACACCGTTTTGCCCCTTTTGCGAAAACTATTGCAATTTCTCCCGGAATGTAGTATAATAAAAAAAATATTGGAACATACAGGAGAAAACAGATATGAAGCAGTTGATGCTCGGCAACGAAGCTGTTGCGCGCGGCCTGTACGAAGCCGGCGTGAAGTTTGTTTCCAGCTATCCCGGAACACCCAGTACGGAGATCACGGAAGAAGTTGCCAAATACGAAGAAATATATGCGGAATGGGCACCCAATGAAAAGGTTGCCTTTGAAGCGGCCATGGGTGCGGCTATGGGCGGCGGACGTGCGTTCTGCGGTATGAAGCACGTTGGTCTGAACGTGGCGGCCGACCCGTTGTTTGTTGCCGGCTATACCGGTATTTCCGCCGGTTTCCTGATCGGCGTGGCGGATGACCCCGGTATGCACTCCTCCCAGAACGAACAGGACAGCAGACACTATGCCGAAGCGGCCAAGCTGCCCATGGTGGAACCTGCCAACGCGGCGGAATGTGTTGCCTACATCAAGGAAGCCTACCGCATGTCCGAAGAGTTCGATACTCCCGTGATCCTGCGCATGACCACCCGCGCTTCCCACTCCAGAAGTGTCGTGGAACTGGGCGAACGGGAAGAGCATGAAATCAAAGCATACGAAAAGCTGCCTCAGAAATACATCATGATGCCCGCCAACGCCAAGAAGCGCCACTATGTTGTGGAAGAGCACCTGGCTGCCCTGCGTGACTTTGCGGAAACCACCGCGCTGAACACCGTGGAAGACAACGGCGGTGAAGTCGGCATCATTACCGCGGGCAATGCCTATAACTACGCAAAAGAAGTATTCGGAAACGGTGCATCCTACCTGAAGCTGGGTATGGTGTTCCCGCTGCCGGAAAAGAAAATCGCGGAATTTGCCGCAAAATACGAAACCGTTATCGTTGTGGAAGAACTGGATCCCTTTATCGAGAACTTCTGCAAGTCCCACGGCATCAAGGTTGTGGGTAAGGATGTTCTGCCCCTGTGCGGCGAATATTCCGATGAACTGCTGGCAAAGCTCCTGCTGGGCGAGGATCCCGACTGCACCATGCTGGGTGACGAGATCCCGAACCGTCCGCCGGTGCTGTGTCCCGGTTGTCCCCACAGAGGCGTATTCTACACCCTGTCCAAGCTGAAGCTCCGTGTTTCCGGGGATATCGGCTGCTACACCCTGGGTGCTGTGGCTCCTCTGAATGCCATTGACTCCGTATTCTGCATGGGCGCATCCATCTCCTCCCTCCACGGTACCGTAAAGGTGCGCGGCGAAGAGGATAAGTATGTTTCCGTAATCGGTGACTCCACATTCATGCACTCCGGTATGACGGGCCTTGCCAATGTGGTGTACAACGGCGGCAATACCACCACCCTGATTCTGGACAACAGCATCACCGGTATGACGGGCCACCAGGACAATCCCCTGACCGGCAAGACCCTGAAGGGTACGGCCGCACCGAATTTGTCCTTGGAAGCCATCTGCACGGCGCTGGGCGTTGCACCCGAGCATATCCGTGCCGTTGACCCCAACAATCTGCCGGAGCTGGAAAAGATCCTGAAGGAAGAAACCGCAGCTCCCTGTGCTTCCGTGATCATCTGCCGCCGTCCCTGCGCACTGCTGAAGGGCGTAAAGAGAGGCAAGCCGGTTGTGATCAATGAAGACAAGTGCGTGGGCTGCCGTGCCTGCATGAAGATCGGCTGTCCCTGCATTTCCATTGTGGATAAGAAGGCGAAGATCGACGAGAGCATGTGTGTGGGATGCGGACTGTGTCCTCAGATGTGCCGTGTGGGCGCCATCAGCGAACAGTAAGACGGAAGGGGATTTTTGAAAATGATTAAGAATATTATGATCGTCGGTGTCGGCGGACAGGGATCCCTGCTTGCGTCCAAAATTCTGGGCAGAGCGGCAATGGATGCCGGCTATGACGTAAAGGTTTCCGAAGTACACGGTATGTCCCAGAGAGGCGGCAGCGTAGTTACCTACGTACGCTACGGGGATGAGCCGGTATATTCTCCCATGATCGGAACGGGCAAGGCGGATGTGATCCTGAGTTTTGAGATTCTGGAAGCGGCACGCTGGCTGCCCTGTCTGACAATCGGCGGTGTTGTTGTAACCTCTCTGCAGCAGATCAACCCCATGCCGGTTATCACGGGCGCTGCGGAATATCCGACGGAGCTGGTGGAAAAGATGCGTGCGCTGGCGGTGGATGTACGTGCCTATGACGTACAGAGCATTGCGAGAGAAGCGGGCAACGAAAGAGCATCCAATGTAGCTCTGATGGGTATTGCGGAAGATGCGCTGGGCTTTGACGAAGCGGTACTCCGCGGTGCGATCGAAGCCTGTGTTCCCGCGAAGGCATTGGATGTGAATCTGAAGGCTTTCGATATGGCGAGAGAACTGGCTAAGAAATAAGCGAATAAAAAATGGAGTCGTACCTTTTGATCCGGTACGGCTCCTTTTTGTGTTGTTTTTTAGGATATTCCAAATTTGGGTAATCAAAGGAATGCGGGAGGATCAAGATCCTCCCTTACGGGCTAAAGGTTTGGTATTCCAACCTTTGCCATGCTTTGCGTATCTCTCTTTTCGTAGGGGAGTAGCTTGCTGCTCCCGTAACGAAGGATTACAGAGGTACGTTGGGTAGAAAGTGTTCGTTTGCGGGAGGATCAAGATCCTCCCCTACGGGATTTAAGGATTGGTATTTCAACTCTCATCTTACCGTACATTTTTTCATGTAGGGGAGTAGCTTGCTGCTCCCGCAACGAAGGATTATAGAGGTACGTTGGGTAGAAAGTGTTCGTTTGTGGGAGGATCAAGATCCTCCCCTACGGGATTTAAGGATTGGTATTTCAACTCTCATCTTACCGTACATTTTTTCATGTAGGGGAGTAGCTTGCTGCTCCCGCAACGAAGGATTATAGCAGTACGTTGGGTGGAAAGCGTTCGTTTGCGGGAGGATCAAGATCTTCTCCTACAAGCTAAAGGTTTGGTATTCCAATCTTTGCCATGCTTTGCGTATCTCTCTTTTCGTAGGGGAGTAGCTTGCTGCTCCCGCAACGAAGGATTATAGCAGTACGTTGGGTGGAAAGCGTTCGTTTGCGGGAGGATCAAGATCTTCCCTTACAGGCTAAAGGTTTGGTATTCCAATCTTTTCCATGCTTTGCGTATCTCTCTTTTCGTAGGGGAGTAGCTTGCTGCTCCCGTAACGAAGGATTACAGAGGTACGTTGGGTAGAAAGTGTTCGTTTGCGGGAGGATCAAGATCCTCCCCTACGGGATTTAAGGGTTTGTATATACATAAAACCGAGTAGTCAAATCATTTTTCACTGGTACACATGTGTTTATAGAACCAATGTATTGGATTGTCACGTATATATTGGCGTTTTGCATTATAATCCTCTTTATCCCGGATTATATGTTCCATATATGAACGCTGAAACAATTTTTCAACATGATATTTCTGCTTGCATATACGGGATGTTATGGATTTGTAAACACGCATAATGTCAAATAACGAGGGTGTGGCGGCGTCTGCGCTTTTATACAGAATGATGATTGCGTGTATGTGATCCGGCATAATTACATAGTCAGAAATTTTTACATTCGGATAACGCTTTTCGAGTGCAAGCAATTGTTCAACAGCGATTTCTCCCATTGCTTTCAAACATAATGGGGGAACATATTGCTGCCCCCGTGATGAAAGATTGGAACGCATGTCTGCGGGAGGATCAAGATCCTCCCCTACGGGACTTATAGTTTGTGCAGACACGGAAGATATCGCTGCATATTCAGATAAAAGTCTTTTGCGGTCTTGGGTACAGATGGTGACAAAGAATGCATTTGTATTGCAGTAATCATGACTGTTTAATCGCAGTTTTTTTCTTTTTGGCAGATCCTCTTCCATATTCTCTCACGCTCCGGTTTAGAACAACTCCGTAAGTGCCGCCGCGGTTTCCACAACGGTGCATCCTGCGAATTCCTCCGCACAGCCGAAGCCCCAGAGAACACCGATGCAGGAGATCCCGAACTCCGCTGCGCCTTCCGCATCATATACCCGGTCGCCGATCATGCGCCAGTCGTCTGCATTGCCGTCAGCGGGGGATGTGCCCAGCCTGCGGAATAATTCTGCCAGTACATCCGCTTTCCGGTTCCGCTTGGTGTCCATGACCGCACCGCAGATCTCCGTGAAATACTCCGCAACACCCAATGCCTCCAGCATCGCACGGGCAAAGCTTTCCGGTTTGGAGGTGCCGATGTAGAGCTTGTGGCCTTTTTCGCATAAAGCAGCCAGCATTTCCCGGATGCCGTCGTACAGATACGCATCGTACATCCCGTGATCCTTGTAGTGGACCCGGTAGTTGATCAGCGCCTGCTCCGCCGTTTCCTTGTCAATGCCGCAGAATTCCATCATGGCGGGCAGCAGAGGAGGACCGATGAACCGACCCATGTTTTCGGGTACGCCAATGCCCATTTCGATAAAGGTTTCCTTGAGACAGGAGATGATCCCCGGAGAAGTATCGGCAATCGTGCCGTCAAAATCGAAGATAATGTGCAATTTTATTCCTCCTTCGCTTTTGTCTCAATGACCATGAAGTAGGGACTGGTCGGAGAGTTCAGCATGCGGAACTGGGCGATCGTGTAGCGGAAACGGGACAGCGTAGCCAGATAGGCCGACAGCTCCTGTCCTTCCAGCTCTCCCTCCGGATGACCCGGATATACCGCAATCAGCAGTACCGCATCGTCGTCCAGCATGGCAATGGCATTTTCCACCGCCGGCAGAGTCGTGGTGCGCTTGGTGGTCACGTGCTTGTTTCCGTTGCCGGGGAGGTACCCCAGATTGAACATCCCGGCCTTGATCTTTCCCGGAATATAGGCGGGGGCGTTGTGGTGGGAATCGCAGATCAGGTGCCAGTTGTCCGGACAGCCGTTTTTGCGGAGATTGGATGCCGTGGAATGGAGGGCGGGCGGCTGGATGTCGAAAGCGTACACTTTGCCGGTACTGCCCACGGTGTTCGAGAGAAATACCGTGTCGTAGCCGTTGCCCATGGTGAAATCCACCGCCGTGTCCCCTTCGCGGAGATGGGCGAGGATGAAGGTTTTCTGCAGGGAAAGTAAATCAAGCATAATGGTGATCCTTTGTTATCGGTAAGTCGTTCAGCCTACGATGGCGTCGATGGCGTTTTTCAGCATTTCGATGGCTTCTTCCATGGTGGTACCCGTGATCTGGGCGCCTGCCGCATCGAAATGTCCGCCGCCCTTGAGCTGTTCCAGAATCAGCTGTACGTTGATTTTTCCGTGGGAACGGGCGGAGATATGGATGGTGTCACCGATGCGCACCAGAGCGAAGGATGCGTCCACGCCTTCCACAGCCAGCAGATTGTTGGCGGCCTTGGCGGCGATGACACGGTCGGCGGGGCCGGTTTCCGTATCGTCCACAGCCCAGCAGGTGATGGCGGTGTTCTGGCGGTACAGGATGACATTCTGACGGAAGCGTGCTTCGCGGAGGTAGTCCTCCAGATTGGTGCGGTTCAGGTTCTGGATCACTTCCGTATTGGCGCCGCAGTCACGCAGGAACATAGCCGCGCTGAAGGTACGGGTACCCACGTTTTTCGTAAACTGCTGGGTATCCAGATTGATGCCGGCCAGAAGCAGACTGGCTTCCTGGGAGGACAGCTCGTCCCTGGGAAGCACCTGTTCCAGCATTTCCGTCACCAGCTCGCAGGCCGAGGATGCGGAAGGCTCGATATATTCAATGGACGGATTGCGTTCGAATTCCGCCATCTGTCTGTGGTGGTCGATGATGGCCAGATTGTCCGTGCGGAGTACGATATCCTTGGATTCCATCTGCATCACGTTGTTTACGTCGGCCACAACCACAAGGGTGCCGGTTTCCAGCAGGTCAAGACCTCTGGCTTCGTCGATGAGCACGCCCAGGAAATCACTGTCGGAGGCCAGCAGTTCTCTGCAGCCGGACAGATTCCGGTCGCCCATCTGAACGATCATATTGACTCTTGCGCCGCAGAACATCGCCATACGCGCCAGACCCACGCAGGCACCGAAGGAGTCGAAATCCGCGAATTTGTGGCCCATGATGAGCACATTGGAGGCCTTCTTCATGGCGGAGATCAGCTCGCCGGAGATCACTCGGGAACGGACATTGGTGCGCTTCTGCACCGTCTTGGTCACGCCGCCGTAGAAGTCCAGGGATGCGTCGCTTTTCACGATGGCCTGGTCACCGCCGCGCTGGAGTGCCATATCAAGAGCATTGTATGCCGCCCGTTCCTTGTCCTCGAAGGAGCCGTGGATGTTGGCAACACCGAGGGAAATGGTCATGGGCAGCTCGGCATCTCCCACACGAACGGCGCGGACCTTGTCAAGAATATCGAATTTCCGGGCGATGCAGGTATTCAGCGTGCGGTTTTCCATAACGAAGAGGTATTTGTCTCTTTCGTATTCCTTCAGGATACCGCCGCATTCATCGGCCCATCTGCGGAGAATATCGTCGATCCGGGAAGCGGCCGCACGGTAGTTTTCGCTGTCGTACTGCATCATTTCGGCCAGATTGTCGATGTAGATATAGGCAACGGCCAATTCCCCGTCGGCGATCTTGTGCTTGAGCTGCTGTATCTCGGTGGTTTCGGTGGTGACGATCAGATAGAAATCCGTTTCGTCCGTTTTGATGTGGTGATATTTGGGGGTAAAATACCGGTTTCCGTTCTGCAGAACCAGTTCGGTGTCCTGATGCTTGTTTTCCCGGATTTCTTCCAGAGAAACGCCGAACAGAGCAGAAAGGGTGGCGCCGTAGAGCTTACCGGTGGGAAAGGACAGTCCTTCCGTGGCAGTATTGTACCAGATTACGTGCTCCGCATCATCGCAGATGAAGATGGGCGAGGGCATTTTCAGAACGGCATTGAACATGATTTTGCCCATAACGGGGGTCAGGGTTTCGGTCAGGGTGCCGCCCCTGTACAGCTTCCGCTTCCAGAGAATCCGTACCGCGACATAGACCAGCACGAACAGAACCGCCAGAGCGCCGCCGACGATCAGTCCCTTACGGTCGGGAGAGGAGGCGATGCCGGAGAGAAAGATCAGAACCGCACCCAGAATCACGGGAGCCGTTTTCTGCAGGATTTCGCGAAGGGAGCCGGGGTCTTTGTGTTTCCATATATTTTTGAACATGACTGAACTCCTGTTGTGTTTTCGTTAGGATCGGGATTCGTCGGTCTTGCGGGTACGCAGGATGTAGAAGGCACCCAGAGCCGAGGAAAGGGTAAGTACGGTGGGAACGCCCATCACCAGCACCAGAAATACGCCGATGAAAACAAAGGTGAGGGGAATACGGCGGCTTACGGAACCGTCGGGACCAATGCGGAAGAAGAAAAACCGATTCTGTATTCCCGTGCAGAATTCTCTGATGCCCACATAGGCGCAGGGCAGAGCGAGAACGGACAGAATATTGGAGAGAATACAGTACAGAAAGGGATAATCGACGGGGGAAGTGAACAGCGTCAGCAGCAGAGCGATCAGGGAAAGGACGCCGAAGCTGCGGGGCGCGGTGATCTGTCCGTCGGTATCATGCCGGAAGTATTCCGCACAGTCCAGGATCCGCAGGAAGGTGCGGGAAAGGAAGAAAACGGATGCGGCAAGAAACTCGGCAGCGGCACCGATCATGGCCGGCAGGGAAAGAAGCGCCGTACGGGTCAGACCGGATGCCATGCCCGCATCGAAGGTGAAATTCCCCTGGGCGGCGGCCTGCTTCAGAAGAATATCGGCCGCGGTCAGTACATCACGATGGAAAGCGGAGAAGGAATCGTAGTACAGGGCAAAGCCGGCAAAGGAACCGGCAGCCAGCAAAAGGGCGATTCCGCAGGAAAGGGCGGTTATCCGTACAAACCGGTTTTTCCCGTTCAGCATAAGCCATCCGGCCAGCCACGGTACGACCAGCATGGTAAGGGACACAGCCGCGACACAGAATATGCCGTACCCCGCCGCCCACAGGCACAGGGCAGTTACGGGAACCAGCAGAAGCGCCGCCATACTGCGCCACAGAATGATGATGGAACAGCAGACCGCCGCCGCCGTCGTCCAGAAGGGCAGAGCGATGAGCACTCCGTAGGCTTCAGCCGCCGCCGCACCCATCCAGGCAAACCCGAGTGCCAGGATCGCAGCCACCATCAGCAGCGCGGGACGAATCTGCGGCAGATCCGTTCGTTTCCAGCCAGACATACCGCCACCTCCTTTTTTCGCAATTTTCGCAAATAGGTATATTTTTACTTCTATATTATAGCAGAATACGGCACTTCTGTCAATAAGTACCGTGCGGAAGAGGGCTTGTCCGGGCGTGGGACGGGGATTGCCCTTGACAAAACCTCCGTAAAGGTGTATACTATCACAATATGGACCAAAAAACACATAAGGAACGGTTGGAAATATGGAATTATGGGAAATGGCGGTCATCGCGGTAGGTTTGTCCATGGACGCATTCGCTGTGGCGGTCTGCAAGGGGCTGTCCGTCGGGAAAATCAAGCCGGCGCACATACTGATCACAGGTGTATGGTTCGGCGGATTTCAGGCGCTGATGCCCCTTATCGGATATCTGCTGGGCGTACGTTTTGAATCGCTGATTACGGAGATTGACCATTGGATCGCGTTCGTGCTGCTGGGACTGATCGGCGGCAACATGATCAGAGAAGCCCTGAAGGGAGAAGAGGAAGAAATGTGCGATTCCTTCGGCATCCGGGCGATGTTTCCCATGGCAGTAGCCACCAGCATTGATGCGCTGGCAGTCGGCGTGACCTTTGCTTTCCTGGGCGTAAAGATCGGCCCGGCGGTAAGCTTTATCGGTGTGATCACATTTGTTCTGTCGGCAGTTGGTGTGGTGATCGGAAATGTATTCGGTGCGAAGTTCAAGAGCAAAGCGGAATTTGCCGGCGGTGTCGTGCTGATTCTGATGGGACTCAAGATTCTGCTGGAGCATCTGGGGATCATCGGGTAAGTAAAAGAATGCAAATCTTTATAAAAACAAAGAGCAGTCGGGATGTATAAAACCATTCCGTCTGCCCTTTCTTTTTCCCGAACAGGAACAAACAAAGGAACTGTCACAAGCCAAAAGTTTTGATCGACCTTTTTCAAAAGGTCGTGGGGATTGAAGGGGCAACGCCCCTCATCGACCTCCGCAGAGGTCGAAACACCCATGCCTTCTGAAAAAGTACGAATCAACGGCCTGAACTAAAGAAGGGGCTGTCGCATTCAGGACATTTCCCCCTTAACGCAGCAGCCCCGTGAAAATCACAGGTTTTTCAGAAAATCGATCTTGTCGTCTTCTTTCAGCTCCAGCAGATCCACGATATGCTCGAAATTCTCTTTCGAAGTGTGCATCTGTTCGTCCGGATGATGGGAGTCGGAACCGAAGTAGAACTTGCAGCCTTCTTCCTTGGCGATCCGGTAAGGAAGGAGCGTGGTTTCCAGCGCTTCGCCGGTCAGATCCAGGGAATAGAAGTTCAGCTCAATACCCACACCCACCTTTGCCGCCTTGGCAAACAGACGGTGGTATTCCGAGTGGGGAATCAGATCCAGTACCTCCAGATGATGACCGCGGCAGATATGCTCGCAGGTCAGATGGGCAATCCCGATTTTGTGGAAGGGCAGATCCATGTCCAGTACGGTTTCCAGCCGCTTGCACCACAGCTCAGCCCGTTCTTCGATCCCCTCATCGCCGCCCACCGTGAAGCCGCCTATGTGCATATGGGTGGTGGGGATGATGAACCAGTCCAGCTTGTCCATGACGGCAGGGGAAATACCGAGGGTCATGTCCCATTTCAGCTCCGTTTCACAGCCGAACAGGAATTTTACCTTGTCCGACTGGGGCAGGGGCAGATTTTCGCTGATGTGTTCATAGCTCTGTCCGGCGTACCAGTCGGAAGCACCGGGAACGGCACTGTCCCACATATGGTCGGTAACGCACAGGGTCCTGTATCCGTTTTTCTCCGCATAGGCAAGCAGTGCGGCGGGATTCTGTGCGGGGTTGCCGGAGCAGTAGGATTTCATGGAATGAATATGTATATCATGGTCTGTGATGTAACGCATGGTTTTTTCTCCTTTACAAAGCCATATCTACTTTATTTTACCCCGTCAGTCGGGTGTTGTCAATAGGGCAGAGGAAATTTCGTCTGTTTTTCGGAAAATAATGCTTTGGCAGAAACACTACAAAATCACATTTCCGGCGCCGTTTTTTAGGAAAATTCACAAAATCGGTGTTTACAACGGGGAATAAATATGGTATACTGTAACCAAGGATAAGGCAACGAGTCCGAATACTGAGTAAAGGTGGTAAGTTCATGAATATTACGTACATTGCAAGACAGGTCAACATTACCGATGATATGAAACAGCTGGTGGAAAAGAAACTGGCAAAGTTCGACCGCTATTTCCCGGAAAACGCCGATGCAACGGTGACTTTCCGCAAGATCCGCAATGATGAATGTATGGAGATCACCATCTCAGTCGGCGGTACACTCTTCCGGGCGGAAGAACAGACGGATATGTACTCCACGGCCCTCGTGCGCTGCGTGGATACCATCGAAGGACAGATCCGCAAGAATAAGACCCGCCTGGAAAAACGGATGCGCAGCTCCTTCCGCGTTCCGGATCCCATGCCCGGCGACGAAGTGCTGGAAGCCGAAGAAGAAGCCTTCCTGATCCGCACCAAGCGTTTCTGCCTCAAGCCCATGTCCGCGGAAGAGGCGATTCTGCAGATGAATCTGCTGGGACATTCCTTCTTCATTTATACCGATGCGGATACTTCGGAGATCTGCGTGGTTTATAAGCGGTCCGATGACAGTTATGGCGTGATTATTCCGGAGAAGGAAGTTTGATATTTGACTTGCGTTTTGCAGGGGAAGGAAAACTTTTTGAAAAAAGTTTTCCTTCCCCTGCACCCCTTTCTTTCCAAAACTTTTCGTGTAAGGCTCTTCGCTTTCGGGCGGGGGCTTTTTGTTTTGGATTTCCCGGTTATTATCCGTTTGGATTTTTCAGGTTTCGTTCTGACCCATCATTACCCACCGGTCTTCCGTGAAAGCTTGCCGGCTTCGACAGCCCGGATTCACGGTTATTTGCAGAAGACTTGTGATATCATTATCCCGCAGCCGGAAAATGTCTGTGATTCCTGCCGCGGGATTTCTTTTTTGGGGGAAAGAGGAAGCCGGGCGGCGGATACGGAAACCTGCTCGGGTATACTGTATGGCTGAGAAAGAAATAATTTGATACATATTTTTGGAAAACGGGAAAATCGGAGGACGATATGAAAGAAAAGGCGGTTAAAAGGTTTGCGGGTGTGCAGCTGTCGTGGAAACGGCTGGCTGTGATGATCGGAATGTTTGTGTTCGGTCTTGCGGTGGCCGGCGGGGAATCCTTTCTGGGTACATACCCTTTCGGACTGTCGGCGGCAGCGGCGGTTTCGGGATTTGCGGGTACGGCGGCGGTGTCACTTGGGGCGATACTCGGCTCATTGCGGGCGGGGGGATTTCTTTCGGTGGTTACGGCACTGCTTTTTTGCGCAAGGGCAGGACTGACGGTGTTTCTGGTTTCGGAGAAGGGAGTCCCTTTGGGTCGGGGGTTCCGCCGGATCCGGGAAGAGGCCGGACAGCTTACCCCCTTTGCCGTCCTGCAGTGGGCGGAGCAGTATCTGTTCAGGGAATCGATCATGATCCGCATGGCGCTGGCAGCCCTTGCGTCTTTAGCGGCGGGTGCATGGGCTGTGGTGGACGGCGGGTATGTGTATTACGATCTGGTGGGCGCGATTCTGGCGGTGATGCTCGCACCGGTGATCACCTACGGGTTCTACGCCGCCCATGACCGGTATATGCGCTATTCTCCCTTCCGTGAGGCGGGGATTCTCCTGCTTGCCGCCGTGTTTACCTATTCTCTGTCCGGCATCGGCATACCCTTTCTGGAGCTGAACGCGGGACAGGCGGCATCCTTTGCGGCGGCTCTGCTCTGCGGGTGTACCCTCGGCACATCCAAGGGCGGACTGATGGGCCTGGCCTGCGGGATTTTGCTGGAGCCGATCTATGCCCCGGCCTATGCATTGGTGGGCATCGTCAGCGGTGCGGCTTCGGCGTACTCCCGTCCTTTGGCCTGTGCGGCGGCAACGGTGGCAGGGGCGGCGTGGGGTATCTATACGGGCGGATATGACGGACTTCGTGCCCTGACACCGGAATTTCTGCTGGTCAGTGCCGTACTCATGCCCCTTTTGTATTACGAAAAACTGCGGATTCCGCCTCAATGGCTGGGACAGATGCCGGATACCCGCCGGACGGAAAGCGCGACCCTTGCCGAAACGGTGCTGAAACAGCGGGAAAAACAGCTGACGAATATGGCGGACAGTATGCAGGACCTGTCCCGTGTGCTGGACGGCGTGGCGGAGAAAATGTCGAAACCCGGCCTGCGGGAAATGCGGGATCTGTGCGAAGGCTGCTTTGCCCCCTACTGCAGCGGATGCACAAAGCTTTCCGAATGTCAGGATAAGGATTACCCCCGGTTCAGCGGCATGATCGGCGAAATGGCCGCCGGCCTGATCCGGGAAAACAGCATACCGGCTTCGGCGATCCCCCCGAAATTCGCCAGCCGATGTGCCTCCATGGGCAGGATACTGGACGACATCAACACCACAGCCGCCCGGTACATAGGCGAAAAACGGACGGGCGACAAACTGCGCACAGCGGCGGATGATTATTACCTCATGGGCGCACTGCTTTCGGAATCGGCCCGACTGGAAGCGGAAGAGGGAACGCCGGATACGGAAATGACGGACAGACTGAAAAAACTCCTGCGGTATCAGGATTTCCATGCCGGCAGTGCGGCTGTGTACGGCGGCAGACATAAGCGAATTTTCGTCCACGACATCGACCTGTCGGAAACCCGGATGGGCGGGGAAGAGATCCGGCACCTGTTCAGCGAAATGGCGGGCATCCCCCTGTCCGCTCCCGAATTCTCCCTGGACGGCCCGATTCTGTCCATGCAGATGCATTCCCTCCCCCTGTGCAGCTGCCAATGGGGACAGGCGGGACGGGCGGCATCGACCCTGACGGAAGAAACGGTACTGCCGGAGGACAAGCCCTCGGGTGATACGGTGTGCGCCTTTGAAGCGGACGGGAAAATGTATATGCTGATCTCCGACGGCATGGGCAGCGGACGTATGGCGGCCACCACATCGGGCATCACGGCATTGTTTCTGGAACGTATGCTTTCCGCTGGAACAGGACTGGAAGTAGCTCTGCGGATGCTGAACAACGTCATCCGCGCGGGTACGGGAGAATGCTCGGCCACGGTGGATCTGTGCGAGGTGGATACCGTCACGGGGGAAGCACGTTTTGTGAAAAGCGGCGCGGCACCGTCCTTCGTGATCCGCGGCGAGAGCCTGTTCCGCCTGCAGTCGAAAACGGTCCCCATCGGCATCCTGCGTGCATTGGATGCGGAAATGATCCGCTTCACGATCATGCCGGGTGACACGATCGTAATGGTATCCGACGGCATTGCCCGGAGTTTCGAAGAATGTACATGGCTTCTGGATCTGTTGTCGGCGGATGAAGAAGTACGGGAAGGCGACCCGGATCATGCAGCGGAGCGAATCCTGACCTGTGCAGCGGAACACGGAGCGGAGGATGACATTACAGCAGGGGTTGTCAGAATTGTGGGCTGCAATCGGTAAGGAAGAGGTGGTTACAGAGGGAGGTATGATTGAAATCGTATGTTTGCGGGAGCGGCAAGCCGTTCCCCACAGATTACAGCGGTGATGTCCGGTGAAATCGTATGTTTACGGGAGCAGCAAGCTACTCCCCTACGGTATTTGGGGGGATGTTGGATCAACAGAACTGACATAAATCCTGCACCCGAGGACTGCCCTCATCTTGCACCCAAAGAATCCGGCGTTGGGTGGAGTTTGTCTCGACCAACTCCACCAAGCTTTTTTCAAAAAGCGTCCCGTCTCCCCCGTCCCCAAAAGAAAAATCCTCCACCCGACATAACGGACAGAGGACTAATCCATGATTTTTTGAATTTCTTCGAAGGAATAGAGGAGTTGGAGGGCGGAGAGGAGGGCGTTGGGGGTCATATCGGGGGGGAAGCCGAGTTTGAGACAGAGGTCGGCACGGCGGGCGGAGGCGTCGGGGGTACCGGTGAGGCCGAGGGAATAGAGGTCGGCTTTGGTGAGGGGTTTACGGGGTGGTACGGAATTATTTGCACCTTCGGCGAGGTCCGGGTGGAGGGCGGCGAAGCGGGCGAAGAGATCGGAGAGGATGCTGTTATCCACGCCTTCCACGCCCAGGAATCCTTCTTTGGAGGCATGTGCCTTACGTTTTTCCTTGCCGCGGATCTGGGGTGTATAGAGGTCGTACACTTTTTCGGGAGGGAGTGCGCTTTTCAGATGTCCGCGGATGACCTTACCCGCACCGTCGCTGTCGCAGAGCAGGATGACGCCATTCTGTCCGAGACGGCGGATGAGCGCAAGCTTTTCCTGTCGGCGGAATATGCCGAACCCGTCCGTGGTGACGATCACGCCGTCAACAATCTGCGCAAGGCGTGCTTTGTCGTATTTCCCCTCCACGATCACGGGGATACGCAGTCTGATTTTATCCATGGCGCACCTCACAGCGTCCCGATGAGCCGTTCAATGGGGACATACCCCATGGAGAGGGACTTGAGCTGCCCATCGGCTTCGAGGCATTTTTCCAGAGCCTGCCGGAAATACTCGCTGTCCGCAGATTCGGCGGCACGGAAGTACAGACCGGCACGGTATTCATGAATTTTGAATGCGGCGGCGAAATCCTTTTTATCCCGGCCTTCTTCCCGGAACACAGCCGCAGTTGCCAGATCGGTATACACCTTGATGATCTGTGCCATCAGCAGGATCGGATCTTCCTTCCGGCGGATACGCAGGGATAAGCAGTCATAAGCGCCCTGCCTGTTGCCTTCCAGCAGACAGTTGGCCAGACGGAACGCATCTTCCTCTGGTGTGCGGGAGATTACAGCCGCGGCCGCATCGGGGGTGACTTCTTTCAGTCCGTGGGCAGCGGCATAGGCCCCCACCTTAGCCAGCTCACCGGACAGGCGAAGCATACTCCGGCCGACGGTATTGCGGATCATGTTTCCCACAGCGGGAGAAAGGGACACGCCGTAATCGGAAAGGTGGCGTTCCATCCACTTCTGGAGCCGGGCATCGGACTGCTCCGGGAATTCCACGGGTGTGAGCACCTTGGAAAAGCTGCGCAGAAGAGCGGAGGGACGTTTGGGAGTGCCCCCGTCAAAGGTACCGGCGGGGAAGATGAGAACAAAGATGGTATCCGTAGTACCGGCAAGGCTTTCCAGGGTTTCGAAGAGGGTTGTACGCTCCTTCTCCTTCATGCCGTCCCCATCCGGGAGAGAAAGCTCCACCAGCTTGACATCGGTCATCATGGCGGGAGACAAAAGGGCATCGGAAAGGGCAGCGGGCGTATAGTTTTCCTCCGAGAAGACGAACCGGTTGAAGTCGGCCATTCCGGGATCGGGGAAGAGGAGCTGCCGCATTTGTTTTAAGGTATGCTGTTTCAGGTAATCCTCCTCGCCGTAGAAAAGATACCCGCCGGGAGAGGGAGAACCCTTTAATAAATCCGTATATAGCATAAGTTTGATCCTTCAGTAGTTTTCTCCGCGGGGACATCCGGGAAGCGGGGGATGAGATCAGTGTTTTTTCTTGAGTGCTTCCATGGAGCCGTCGGGGCGTTTGATGGAGGTATTATCCAAAATCCCCCGGAAATTGGCACGGAACTGAGCGAGGTATTCCTTACGGAGTGTATCCTGTTCCGCTTTTTCCTCGGGAGTAAGTCCTGTAGTTTTGGCTTTAGCGGCCAATTCATTGATTCTTTTGAGACGATCGGTCATACGAAAAACCTCGGTAAAAAAATATTTGTATTCTGTCGGCCAAAGCAAGGCACCGCCCGGCAAATCCATGGAATTTATCCACACGAACAGGCTGCAGGCAACCTTACGCCGTCAGAACAATCATAAAATCAATCGGAGGCAATTTTTTCGGTTCATCCATCGACTAACCCATCCAAACTCCCCCATATAATACTATAACAGAAATCCCCCCATTTGTCAAGGCCGCCGACAGTGTCGGAGCCAAGCTCGCATACTCTGCAGTGCAGTAGTGACGGAATCACCCGATGCCGGGAGTCCCGGCGGCCAAACTCGCATATTCTGCAGTGCAACCGGGGAGGAATCACCCGGTGCCGGGAGTCCCGGCGGCCAAACTCGCATATTCTGCAGTGCAACCGGGGAGGAATCACCCGGTGCCGGGAGTCCCGGCGGCCAAACTCGCATACTCTGCAGTGCAACCGGGGAGGAATCACCCGGTACATTGATTTGGGTTTAGGAATGTTACAGTGATGCCGGGAGTCCCGGCGGCCAAACTCGCATACTCTGCAGTGCAACCGGGGAGGAATCACCCGATACATTGATTTGGGTTTAGGAATGTTACAGTGATGCCGGGAGTCCCGGCGGCCAAACTCGCATATTCTGCAGTGCAACCGGGGAGGAATCACCCGGTACATTGATTTGGGTTTAGGAATGTTACAGTGATTCGGGGATTCTGTTTCTTTTCTCAAAAGAAGTATATCATTCAACCAAGGAGATACACTATGCAAAACACCCTTCCGCCTCTGGTACGGTATACCTGCCTCGCGCTGCTCATTGCGGCATCCTGCGGGTGTATATACATCTTTTTCCGTTGGTTTGCCGCCGGGGTTCTGCCGTTTCTGATTGCCTTCGCCCTGACCGCCTTCATCCGTCCCGCCGCCGCGTGGATGCATAAACACAGCCGGGGCAGTCTCCGTTTC
>SVTO01000015.1 GCA_015063745.1 Oscillospiraceae bacterium
CGTTCAGACCCAGGTTCAGGATGGTGTCCATCATACCGGGCATGGAAGCTCTTGCGCCGGAACGAACGGAAACCAGCAGGGGGTTTTCCTTGTCACCGAACTTCTTGCCAACGATTTCTTCCATCTTAACGATGTATTCCATGATCTGAGCCATGATATCATCGTTGATCTGTCTGCCGTCTTCGTAGTACTGTGTGCAGGCTTCGGTAGTGATGGTGAAGCCCTGAGGTACGGGAAGACCGATGTTGGTCATTTCTGCGAGGTTTGCGCCCTTACCGCCGAGGAGCTCACGCATGTTGGCGTTGCCTTCGGAGAACAGGTAAACATACTTCTTGGACATAATTGAGATTACCTCCGATATATAATAAAATTTTCGACTGACTTTGGGACGTCTGCATGAGGGCATACATCCGCACCAGTTATTATAGCACAATTTCTCCTGGATTTCTACACCAAATCGGCAAAAAATGGAGTTATTTATAGAAAATTTACTTTTTGACACCATTTGGGCAAAAATAACCAAATAGGTGTGGTGAAATTGTGCAGAAAAGCACGAGGGCGGAGACGACGGCAGGGGATTGTGCACGGTTTGTATGTTTGGGGACGAGGATACAAAAAATGTGTGTAAAATAAGGAGCCGGGCGGGTAAAAATCTTGTATTTTCGGGAAGAGTATGCTATAATGAAAAAAAGAAAAATTCTGTCGGATCCCGCGGGGAAAAAACGGGAGGGACAGCAGGAAAAGATCGACCGAACCAAGGAAAGAGAGTGCAGCATGAAGATATTTATCAGCGCCTGTCTGCTCGGCTGTCCGTGCCGCTACGATGGGAACAGCAAACCTCACCCGGATGCATTGGCACTGGCCGGGAAGCACACCCTGATCCCGTTCTGCCCCGAATGTTACGGCGGCCTGCCAACCCCGAGACCGCCGGCGGAAATTACGGGAAATGCCGTGCGTACCGAGGATGGAACCGATGTGACCGTGCAGTACAGACGGGGTGCTGAGCTGGCTCTGGAGATGTACCGGCTGACCGGCTGTGAACGGGCGGTCCTGAAAGAAAAAAGTCCTTCCTGCGGCTGTGGGAAAGTATACGACGGTACCCATACGGGAACGCTGACGGATGGAAACGGCATCACGGCGGCGCTGTTTCTGGAGAACGGAATCTCCGTGACGGGCGAGAGTGGAATACGAAAAGAATTTGATATATAAAACGAACGATGGGAGAAACGGCATGATTGACTGCAAAACCGAATTCAGAAAGTGTCTGTATACCGGTCCCGACGGGTACACGATGCCTTACAGACTCTACATTCCCCAAAACTACGACTGCGGCGAACAGTATCCCCTGGTGCTCTACCTCCATGGCGCGGGCAACAGAGGAACGGACAATGAAAAACACCTGTATCCCATAAGTCTCTGGTTCAGAAACGAAAACAATCCGATATATGATGCGGTTGTGATTGCACCCCAGTGTCCCGATGAAAAAAGATGGGTGGATGCCGAATGGTA
Source organism: Oscillospiraceae bacterium (assembly GCA_015063745.1). GTDB lineage: Bacteria > Bacillota > Clostridia > Oscillospirales > CAG-272 > UMGS1696. The sequence goes on from SVTO01000015.1 coordinate 1,510, forward strand.
TCCCGGTATTTATACTGTGGAAAATGCACCGGAAACCGCTGAAATGAAGGCTGTGCTGGCGATTCTGGAACGGGTTATGGAATTCTGTAATATTGATGAAGACAGAGTATATGTTACCGGCGAATCCATGGGCGGGTATGCTGCCTGGGACCTGCTGACACGGCATGGTGCCCGTTTTGCGGCAGGTGTACCCATCTGCGGCGGAGTGGACGCAACCAAGGCGGCGCTGCTGAAGCGTATTCCCATCTGGCTGTTCCACGGTTCCAAGGATACCACAGTACTTCCCGAAGGCAGCCGTTTGATTTTTGCCAATATCCGTAAAGCCGGCGGCGAGGAGATCCGCTATACGGAATATACCGGTGTGGGACACAATGCGTGGGACTATGCCAATGTGGATGCGGAGCTGCACGAGTGGCTGTTCCGCCAGTCCAGAAGGGAACGGAGACTGGTTGCCGAAAAGAAAGCCAGACAGAAGAAAACCGCAGTGATCGCGGGAAGCGGAGCCGGTGCATTGTTTTTATCCATTGCAGCCATTCTTTTTGCGAAAAAGAAACGTAAGAAAAATTGTGAATACAGATAAAGGAGAACGAAAAAATGCTGGCGAATACAGTATTCAATCTGAAAAAGAACAAAAAACTGAACATTGGCTATTACGGCGGTTCTATCACGTTGGGAGGGTGTGCTGACGATCCGGAAAAAGAGTCATACAGAGCACTGTTAACAAATTGGTTCAGAACACAGTATCCGGATGTACAGATACGGGAGATCCAGGCAGCCATCAGCGGTACCGGCTCGGAACTCGGCATGCACCGGTGTGAATCCGATCTGCTCAACGAAAACCCGGATCTGATTTTTTTGGAATATACCGTAAATGATTACGGTATTGGTTACGAAAAAATCTGTGCACAGTTCGAAACGATCATCCGGATGATCTATGTGAAGAATCCCTTTGCGGATATTGTGGTTCTGACAACAATTACCGAAGAAATCTGCAACGTGATAACAAGCGGAAAGGAATTTGTTTCCCGTAACGCACATATGGCGGTTGCACACCACTACAACCTGCCGGTGATTGATATTGGTGCTGTTCTGTGGGCGAATGTTATGCGGGAGGGCGGAGATTTTCTTCGGTATACCACGGACACCATACATCCAAACAATGATGGTCATGCATTGTACGCCAAAACGATCAGTACACGGCTGAAGGAATACCTGCAGGCAGAAGTACCTGCTTTTCCCGTACCTGTAAAACTGGAAAAACATACTTTCTGTAGTCATCTGCACATGAATGCTCATGTTGAGGACTGTCTGGCTCTTGCTGATGTGGAGATCAAAGGTTTTACATTGGTCGAGAAATCCATGTTCGACAGACATCCTCACTATATTGAATCTTCAACACCTGGGGATTCTATTTCCTTTACTTTTGTGGGGGAGAATGCCGGGTTCTATTGGATCAAGGCCGATGACAGCGGCGATGTGCTGGTCTCTGTAGACGGAAAAAAGGAAATAACGATCAGCGCATGGGATTGTTACTGTCCCGGGGGTGCGAGACTGGCCTACAGCTTTTTCGCCGGGAATCTGCCGTACGGAAAACATAAGGTTGTTGTTCGCATAGCGGAAACCAAAGCGGAAGAATCCAAAGGTCATGCCATCCGTATCGGCGCCATGCTGATTTCCTGACGGATACAAAACAGGCGAAATAATCAAATAACAAAAAGCGGCTGTCCCGTCATATCCCGACGGACAACCGTTTTTTATTGCATTTTACCATGCCGGAAAAGCATCGCAAAGGGCCTGAACCCTTGCCCTGAGAGGACGTATTTCCTCTTCATCCGGAATCCTGTCTCCGAATGAAACCGCTTCTCTGAAGAGATCCGCAATTTCTGTCATATCCTTTTCCCCCATCCCCCTTTGGGTAAGAACCGTGCACCCGACCCGAATACCCATGGGCACATCACCCGTATCCCACGGAATGGACTTGCTGTTGACCCAGATTCCCATCCTGCCCAGATCCTCGCTGAGTTTTCTGCCGTTTGCGGAGGTACCGCGGAGGTCCATGACGAACATATGACAGTCCGTGCCGCCGGTCAGCAGAGGAATACCGCCGGATATCAGCTGTACCGCCAGAGTCTGCGTATTGTCCAGAACCTGCTTCATCAGGCGGCGAAACGCTTCTGTACCTGCACGCTTCATGGCCCATGCGGCAGCGGCAATGGTCTGGGGATGCATGGAAGCGATCAGGCCGGGATATACCCCACGGTCCACCTGCCCGGCATATTCTTTTTTACACAGTATGAATCCGGTATGGGTGCCGCACATGGTCTTGGTACAGGAAGCGGTGACAATATCCGCGTGGGGAAAGGGTGAGGGGATTACCCCTGCCGCCGTCAGTCCGCTGGTATGGGCGATATCAGCCATAAGCACAGCTCCGCATCTGTGGGCAATATCGGCCAGCCGGGCATAATCAAATAACCTCGGATAGGAGGAAGAACCCACCAGCAGAATCCGAGGATGTACTTTTTCCGCTGTTTTCTGCAGGGCATCGTAATCAATGCACTGCGTCCGGGGATCCACACCGAAATGGGCGAAACGGTACATACGGGATGTGGCGTGGGCCTTCCGTCCGTGGCTGGCATGGGAACCGTGTTCCGGATCCAGCGCAAGAACGGTGTCGGCCGGAGAGAGGATACCGTCGAACACACAGATATTGGCGGTGGTACCGGAATAGGGAAGCATATTGGCGTGTTCCGCACCGAAAAGCTTTTTGGCACGTTCGGCGGCAAGAACTTCCAGCTCGTCAATGATCTCCGCACCGGGAAGCCGCTGATGTCCGGGCAGGCCGACTGCTGTTTTGTTGGCAAAAGCACTGCCGGAGAGGGCAAGGGTTACGGGATCCTGTATGCTTTCGGATGCCATCATGTCCAGCGTGTTTTTCTGCCTGTCCGTTTCTCCGGACAGCAGATCATAAAGCTCCGGATCTGCCGCGGAAAGCAGAGCATCACGCATTTTCGGTACCTCCGAAAAATTCAAAAATATCCGTGTCTTCCGGAATATCTTCCCCGTGAATACCCTTATCGCCGGTTTTATGGCAGCCGTGATCGGTATGGAACATCACGAGATTCTTTCCGGGATGGTTGTCCTTTACGGTTTCGCAGAATACGGTAAAACGCCCGATGATCTGATCCAGCGTTTCAAGGGCTGTCTCGCTTTCCGGGCCGTATCTGTGCTGGGCATAGTCGAAGCCGAGCTGATACAGGAATACAAAATCATATGCTTTGCTTTCAATGACGGTAACTGCTTCGCGGAACATCGCCTCGTCGTCATCTCCGGGAATGATACGGAAATCCGCACCGCTGCGGGAGAGCATGGCGGCAATACATCCGTTGTCGCAGGTAATCACGCAGACCTTCCGTCCGCTTCTGACCGCTGCTGCAATCAGACTGTCGCTTTTCAAAAGGGGCTCGGTACATTCGGGGGAAAGAACAGGTACAACATAATGGTCCACACCGTTTACCGACGGATCCGCACCGGAGAAAAAGGCGGCGTAATCAATGGCGGTAAGGGAGGGAAGGGCTGTGCGCATGGGGATCATCATGGGCGCATATTTCCAGACTTGGGCGAATTTATCCGGGTATTTCCGCACGATCCAGGAAGCCACAGCATCTGTGGAGAAAATGAACACCCCGTCCGCATTGCCGCCGAAACGGCTTTTCCAGATATCGGCCAGCCAGTCGATCTTCTCATCGGCTTCAGAGGGCTTCCTAAATCCGGCAATATCGGCAATGGTTGCGGCCATACGGGTGGTGGGGAGGGTGTTCTGATAGGAATGTTCCATAGGATTCACCTCTTGACAGAAAGAATGGTTTGTGATATGATACCGTTAGTATAACAAAATGAACGGAATAAGTCAATTATTGGCGATGATATTGAAAAACGATCATAAAACTGAAAGGGAAGGCTTTGAAATGAACGAAATCGATCGGAAAGACCAGCGAAAAAACCGGATACTGGCCGCAATTGCGGAAGCCGGTTTTCTGACTGTCGGGGAGATCGGCAGACAGTTTTTCATCAGCGAGCCGACTGTACGCAGAGAGCTGGCCGTACTGGAAGCGGAAGGACTGATCAGAAGGAGCCATGGCGGTGCGGCGATCTTATCCGACGGCCTCAGACAACCCTTTGCTTTCCGGAAAACGGAAAATTTGGTCAGAAAACGGAAACTGGGTCAGGCCGGCGCAGAACTGATCCGGGACGGAGATGTGATCTTTCTGGACACATCCACGACCGTGCTGACTGTTACAGAGCATCTGCGCAGCCGGCATGGTGTAACGGTGGTGACAAACAGCCTTTCCGTTATGCAGCGGATTGCGGAAATGAAGTTGGCCGCCGACAGGGTCTCCTGCCGATGCACGGGTGGGGAACTGCATGCGGAATCCGCCGGTCTGGTCGGCAGTACGGCAGAAAAGTATGTGGCCGGTATGCGGTTTGATAAATTCTTTTTCTCCGTCCCCTGCATTTCAGCCCACGGCCGTATCAGCGATTACTCGGAAAGAGAGACCTACCTGCGTCGGGCCGTTCTGGAGAATACACGTACGTCCGTACTGCTGTTCGACGGAAGCAAATGGGACAGGGAAGCGGTGTACACAGTATCTTCCCTGGATAAAATGAGTCATATCGTCACGGATATACCGCTGGATGCCGGTCTGACGGGAGAAGCGGACTGCATTATCGTCTGAAAACGGCGCACAGAGCAGAAGGATTGTATTCAAAATATGACGAAAGTTTAATATTTTTTTAATCCCGTCTTCTGCCATTGTTTTTCGGCGGAATTTGTGTTATACTTTTCCTGTACACAATGCAAATTATCCGTGGGATAACGGAAAGGAATACATATGAAAAAGACATCAAAGCATCATTATCTTCTTGTGGCCTTCGGTGTGGCGCTGTATGCCCTGCTTATGAATCTGGAAGCCTTCGGAGGTGCACTTCGGTATCTCGGCAGCATGATTCTGCCCGTACTGCTGGGCTTTCTGATTGCGTTTATCATCAATGTCCCCATGAGGGGATTTGAAAAACTGCTGGAAAAGCTGACCGTCCGCATCAAACGCCCGAAGCTGGAAAAATACGTCCCGCCCATCGCCCTGCTGCTGACAGCGATCTGCATCATCCTTGTGATCGTACTGGTCTGCACCATCCTGATTCCGTCTCTGGTCACTTCCGTGGAAAGCTTGTACAGAACGATCGAGGACCAGGCACCCAAGTGGATCGCATGGCTGCAGGAATACCATATTGACACTGAATGGCTGGTGGAAACGATAGAAAAGATTGATCTGGATTCTCTGGATCTGAACGGTATCATCGGCAACGTAACATCCAGCGCAGGTTCCATCCTGACCTCCGCATTGAACATCGCTACCTCCGCTGTATCGGTAATCTCCGCAGCGGCTATCGGCATCATTATCTCCGCCTACGCACTGCTGAGCAAAAAGGATCTGTCCAGACAGACCAAGAAGCTGCTTTATGCGCATCTGAAGCCGAAAATGGCCTCCTATCTCTGTTATATCGGCCGTCTGACCGGTGACACCTTCTCAAAGTTTCTATCCGGTCAGTGCCTGGAAGCCTGTCTGTTGGGCACGCTGATCTGCATCGCCATGATGATTTTCAAGATCCCCTACGCCAGTCTGATCGGTATTCTGACCGCCATCTGCGCGTTCATTCCCTACATCGGTGCTCTGCTGTCCTGCGTGATCGGTGCATTTCTGGTAGTGCTGACGGATCCCTCCAAGGTGATCGTCTGCATTATCGTGTACCTTGTGGTGCAGTTTGTGGAATCCCAGTTCATTTATCCCCATGTGGTGGGAACCTCCGTGGGACTGGATCCCCTGTGGACTCTGATCGCCGTTCTGGTGGGCGGTAATCTGATGGGGCTCTTCGGCATGATCTTCTTTATCCCGCTGACCGCCGTGATCTTCCAGCTGGTGAGAGAACACACCAACCGTGTTCTGGAAGAAAAACAGCTGCAGGAAGCGGATGTCTGGGTCGGGGAAGAATCGGACAAAGAATAAATCCGGACATAACAAAAGGCATACATTCCGTAAAGGAGTGTATGCCTTTTTGGGTGTACATCGGAAAGGGGAGTTTTTCATATTTGTGACGTGCGGAGAACTGCAGTTCTGTTGAGATTGCGGGCGCAATAAGTATCGGTGTCAGTATTGGTACAAATGGATATATAGTATACTTGAAAATATCTATCAATACTTTTGTGTTTTTTACCATTTCATATTTTACAGAACTCTGCCTACTGGGGGAGAGGGCGATAGAAAAGACATGACGGATAACCCTTTTTACATCGTTTGTCCGTCATTTTTTTGCTTAAAGCGGGACATAGAAAAACCACCGACGGAATCCATCGATGGTTTTTCGTTATAACTATTGGGGTTGTTTACATCTGTGCCTTATGTAAACAGGATTATTTTCTGTTCTTTCTGTTCTTGAGAACCAGAGCACCGGAAGTAGCGCCGATTGCCATCAGAACCAGAGCGATGTCTGCGGTCTGAGGAGCGGAAGGAGTAACGGTTTCGGTAACAGCTTCGGTAGCGGCTTCAGTAGCAGCTTCGGTAGCGGCTTCAGTAGCAGCTTCGGTAGCGGCTTCAGTAGCAGCTTCGGTAGCGGCTTCAGTAGCAGCTTCAGTAGCGGCTTCGGTAGCGGCTTCGGTAGCGGCTTCGGTAGCAGCTTCAGTAGCAGCTTCGGTAGCGGCTTCAGTAGCAGCTTCGGTAGCGGCTTCAGTAGCAGCTTCGGTAGCGGCTTCAGTAGCAGCTTCAGTAGCGGCTTCGGTAGCGGCTTCGGTAGCGGCTTCGGTAGCAGCTTCAGTTACAGCTTCAGTAGCAGCTTCAGTTGCAGCTTCAGTTGCAGCTTCAACTCCGTCTGCGGGAGGATTGGTAAACCAGCTTGCGTCGAATGCTTCAGCCTCTTCCTTGGTAGCGAAGAAGCCGATGTAGTCAAAGAGAATCGGAGTTTCGTCATCCTGATAGGCGAATTCTACATTAAAAGACCGGAATAAAGGCTGACCTGCCAGTTCGTTGCAGAAAGGTCTGTCATCATCTGTTGGCTCCATAAGATAACCGGACCAGTCAAAATTTTCCTGGGCATTCATGTCAATGATGATTTCCTGCCATTCACCGTTAGCATTGAACTCAAACCAGAAATCCTGGGAACATCCGGAAAGTTCGTATCTTGTATCCACAATAACACCAAGATCCATATAACTCTTGATACGAAGCTTCATCCAGTGCAGAGTGGTCGGAATATGATATTCTTCAACCCAGAAACAAGCTTCAAGGTCGGTACGCCAAACGGGTGTGGTCATGAGAGCCGGATAACCGTCCAACACACCAAACCAACCGTTACCGTATGTATACCAAGTAAGTTTGTTTGCTTTACTGGGATAATAAATTATGGTTTCGTCATCACTTGCCAGAATATCATCCGGATTCATTCTGTAAGCGCGGGCTGAATCAGAACTATAGAAGTATTCTGAAGAAGCCGATACACTCATACACATAGCTGACAGCATAACAGCGCAAAGCAGAATTGCAAAAACCTTTTTCATAAGTATCTTCCTTTCAAAAGTGAATTTTACAGTATCTTTTCATGATACTGCAGTAATATAGGGTGAGCGGCCAAAGTATAATCCCAATTGATCTAAATGGATATGGATATATTATACATTTTTTTTTTTTTTTGTCAATGACTTTTTGTGAGATTTCAATTGTTTAAAACGACTGAATTTTTTAAAAATTTTTTGTGTGTTTCATACAATTCCGCTGTCCGAAAGTCAAGAGGACGAAACAGAAAAAAACATGACGGACAAACGATGGAAAATGTTTATCCGTCATGTTTGAAATTCAGATCATACCCAACTGCAGAAACAGCAGACAGGCTGCCAGCAGAATACCGAGGAAGGAGAAGTTCACCAGAGAGAACTTCAGCATATAACTGCCTGCCTTGTCCGGATTGTGGGCCATATATTCCCGGAAGGTGATCAGGCTGGCGAGGGATGCGATAATGGTACCCGCACCGCCGATGTTCACGCCCAGCAGCAGTTCACGCCAGTTGTCCGTAAAGCGGGAGAGCAGGATGGCGGAGGGAACATTGCTGATGCACTGGCAGGACAGCGCGGACACGGTCAGCACGGAACCGGACAGCAGTTCTGCCATGAAATTCTGTACAAAAGGAATCCGGGACATATTACCGGAGAAAATAAAGAAGCATACAAAGGTAAACAGCAGAGGATAATCCACCTGCGCCAGCGCATTTCTGTCCAGAAACATAAGAGCCAGAGGAATGACAATCAGCCCCGTCCAATAGGGAATCACACGGAATACGATGGCGATGGAGAAGGCGAACAGGATCAGGTACAGCGCGGTTCTGTCCACGGGAAGACGGATACCGGAGGTGTCAATCTTCAGCACTTCCTTGGGGAAGAAGAGACAGCATACGGTGATCATAGCCACTGACAGCAGGAAGGGCAGAAGCATTACGCGCATGAATTCCGGGGTGGGAATGGCGAAATAGGAATATAAGAACAGGTTCTGGGGATTGCCGAAGGGGGTGAGCATACCGCCCAGATTGGCTGCGATATTCTGCAGAATGAACACGAAAGCCATGTATTTTTCCTTACCCGTGGCGTGCAGAACGATGTAACCCAAGGGCAAAAAGGTCAGCAGCGCCATATCATTGGCAATCAGCATGGAACCGAGGAAGGTTATGTACACCAGCGCCAGAACGGACAGCCGGAGGTTTTTCGTAACGGCCACGATCTTTTCGGCGATGCAGGTGAAGAAGCGGATGTTCCGCAGGGCGCATACCATAGCGAGGGTGCAGAAGAGGCAGGTCAGGGTCCGGGTATCGAAATAGGTCAGATATTCCAAATCCGGCGGTACGATCACGGCGGTACACAGCGCGAGGGATGCGGCGATCGTCAGCACCGCGTTGCGGCGGACAAACAAGCCGATCTGCTGAAGAATACGGCCGAGGACTTCCTGAAAACCATGGCTGCGGGGCAGCTTTATGGAATGATGCATGAATGCGCTCTCCTGTTCCGTTCCGGAAAAAACTGTTCGAAAACGTCCGGAACACACGATACATAGTATACGATATTTTTTCGTTGGAATCAATAGACAATGCGGGGAATTTTCACAAATTTAATGGAGCAAATTTGGTGAAATGGATCATGACAGAGCATAAAGAAACCGGGGAACACTGTCATCGAGTATTCCCCGGTAAAACTTTGCCGCAAACGGAAGCTTATTTCTTGCCGTAGGAGTCAATATCCAGACCCACAAGCACTTTTTCCGTATCGCTTATGATCTTGTCCGACATATCCACATAGACGTAGAACTCGCCCACACCGTTGATCGTAACCAGCGCACGGCGGGTGGAATACTGATAGAACTTGTATTCCACTTCCTCCCCGGTCAGCAGCTTGTAGGAGAAGGTCAGCAGCAGATTGTCGTCCTTGACAATGTCTGTGATCTGTTCCTCTGTCAGAGGAGTGGTTTCCTCATGGAGCTGGATGGAAAGGAGTGTCTTGTAGAACTGACGGAAATTGGAGATGTAATCGTTGTTGATGAATCCTCTGCGTCCGTCGGCGGAAACGATGTCTGCTTCCAGCGTGGGATTGGTGTCGCTGTCGATACCGTGATGCAGCTTGAAGTGAACATCCGTTGTACCGTCGGGAGAGAGAATCTGTATGGTATCCACTTCCTTGATGTTGGGCTGGAAGGGATAGTCGGAGATCCAGGTGAAGAATCTTTCGTCCAAGAAGCCGAGCATATCACTGCCGACCTTGGCGATCAGCTGGAAGTTGTACAGGTTGGAGGTGGCGTAATAGGTGCCGTCCTCCTGTTTTTCGGATACAAATACGAAGAAGCTGTAATCGTTGAAATTGTATGCAACGGTGTAAGCCGGTTCGTACAGGCCGTACTGCTTCAGGATTTCTTCATCGGTGCCGATCTTGACCGTCTCCGTACCGACCATGGATGCGAAGTTGTACAGCGTGCCGTAGTACAGCTCCGTATTGGGCTCGTAGCCGGAGGGGAATGTCATCTTGGGTTCCACAATGGCTTCGGGATTGGACATCTCTTCGGGCGTCTTGTTGGTCAGACGGATGAACAGATCTTCGCCGTGGAAGATCATGAAGTTTTCGGCGTAGAAATAGTCGTTCTGGGACATACCGGCTGTCAGCAGGGGCATAATCAACTTTTCCACAGGCTGCAGCATGGTGCTTGCCAGCGTTGTGGACAGAATGTAAACGGAATCTCTGCCTTCATAGGAACAGTAATAACCGCCCTCTGTGACCAGAATGTCCCCTATATTGACCTGATGGGTCTCGCCGGTGGTGGTGGTCAGGATCCAGTAGGCCTGAGGATCGTCCAAACCGTATTCCGCCATCTGCTCAGGGGTTGCGTTGTCGGTTACCTTCATCATGGCAAGGGTATTGCCGGCGGTAACCACAAAGGAGGCAAACAGCTCCTGATTGTAGGTCATACCTTCAAAGCCGCTGAGCTGGAAATTGTCGGAGGCATCTCTGTAGAAGGTAAAGGAGCCGTGTTCGTTGTGCACTTCAATGGCCTGAATGCCGGAACGCTCTACCTTGGGGAACATCAGATACCGGTTGTTGGAGCTGATTACTTCGCCTTCCACGGTTTCCAGCGGTTCGGTTTCCGCTTCTTCGCCGGAGATCATGGGGGCGATCACGGTAAAGTATACAATCACCAGAGCCACGAACAGGATTCCCAGAACAATGGCTGTGATTTTCTGCTGCTTTATTTTCATGCGTGCTTTCTCCTGGTGACCACCACGATGCCTGCAAGGGCAATAATGGAGGGGATAACGAGGGTCATGGCAATGGTCCACTTGTTGGCGTCGGCTGTGGAGATCACAAGACTGTCATCATCGAAAGGCTTGTATTTCAGAACGGCCAGCACTCTTTCTCTGCCCACTGCTTTCATGGCGGCGCTGAGAACATCCTCGTTGGCATAAGCATTGCTTACCAGATAATTGTTGTCCACAAAGCTGGGAGAACCGGCGGCGATAACATAGGAGTAATAGTGCTCGCTGTCCACCACACGGGCTTCCACGGACATGGTCATGACATTGTACGCACCGGTTTCCTGAATCGTACCGTCCACAACCAGTTCGGAAGTGTCATAGGACTTGAGAACGGGAACAACCGCACGGGAACCGGACAGACCGCCGCCCTGTTCCCAGAGGATTTCAATGGGCATGGCTTTGCGGATGATGGTCTTGGGAGGTGTGGTCAGTGCGGACAGGTCGGCGTAGATGTCGGAGATGGAATTACCGGCCTGATATTCGGTGATGATGGAATAGCTGTCCACGGACATGGAATGTTCCGTGTCGCGGATGTAGGTGTCACCCACATAGGAGATACCCCATTCCTCGAGGAATTCGTTCAGGTTGGTGAGGTTATTTACATATTCGGGATCGCAGTAAACCAGCAGACAGCCGTAACCGTCAAGGAATTCGTCGATCTTCTTGATTTCGTTGTAAGCATCGCCCTCGGCTTCATTGCCCACAAAGTCCCACTTGGGATTGTAGATGACCAGAATACGGCAGTCGTCGCTCAGTTCGTCGGCGGAAAGATCCACACCGTCCACAGTAAAGCCGTTTTCGGCAAAAATGGTCATCAGATTGCCGGCTTCTTCCAGCGCTTCGCCGTGCTGGGTGGTGAAGTTGACAACGGGGGTTTTGGTCTGTGTTACCTGCATAATGCCGGAAACCAGCTTCTTTTCGCCGTTGTAAGCCCAGAGCTCGTTCTGTTCTTCATCGTTTACAAAGAAGGCTTCCAGGGCGTATACACGGACTTCTCCGCCGCTGACCAGAACCACGGAGTCGGAGTCAATATCGGTGGCGGCAGTGGTGTAGTAATCCCGGAAGAAGGTGGGGTTCTTGAATACGTCCACACAATCCACATGGATGTTGGGGAAGGTTTCGTCCATCTGCAGGGCAGTGTTGTACACATAGCGCGTCAGCTGGGCGTTGGTGCCGGTGGTCATCAGCTCATCCGGCTCGGAGGCGAAATAAATGTATACGTCATCCGTAATATCGGACAGAAGGTCCTTGGCTTCATCGGACAGCGAGAAAACCTTTTCGGCGGTCATATCCACGAACCACATATACTTGGAGGACAAGGCAGTGAATATGATATTGAAGATCACCACAATGGCGATGAACGCAATGGTGAAAGCGGTCGCTGCGGAGCCGTATTTGAATTTTCGGGTTTGATAAAAACTGTTTCTCATAACCGTTTGCGGTAGCCGCCGCTTTGGTGCACGGAAAAACCGTTGCAAAGCGCGGGAGATGCATCCTTTCGTACAGATTGATTCAACTTTGATGTGGCGCTGGCGTATTACTTACGCATACCGTCTTCTTTCGTATACACGGACGGCAAGGAACAGGAAAATGGCTGTGATGGATAAGTAATAAACCGCGGCCGCGATGTCAAACATACCGTAGGTAAAGTTTCCATAACGGCTGTAAACGGAAATCCAGCTCAGGATGTAACGGATCGCGTAGGAATCGATCAGTCCGTTGAACAGGGAAGCACCGGCAAAACCGAGCAGAATACCCATGGTACCGATGGAAGCGGTAACGGGGCTTTCGGTCAGGGTGGAAACGAAGATGCCGACTGCGATAAAACACATACCGATAAGCAGCATAGCAATGAAGCATCCGGCAGCCTTACCGTAGTTGGGGGTTTCCGTGTAGGCGGTCAGCGGGATGTAGTACAGGCAGCTGACAACCACGGTGGACAGGAACATGGTGAACGCGGCGAGGAATTTGGCCATAACCATACCGGTCAGGGAAACCGGGGAGGTCATGAGGATCTGCTCGGTTTTGGTACGGCGTTCCTCCGCGAAGGTACGCATGGTCAGAAGGGGCAGGATAACGATATAGCCGAAGATCATCAGCTGGAAGTAGCCGGAAATATCGGAGGTCTGGGTCTGCATGGTGCTGACGGCAAACAGAAAACCGGATACAGCCAGAAATACGGCGATAAACACATATCCCAGGGGAGTGGTGAAATATGTGCGCATTTCTTTCTTATAAATCGCGAACATTGCAAAAGACTCTCTTTCTTATGATATATTCTGTATGACTCAGGATTTCTTTCTGGCAAGATCGGCGTCCATGATCTTCACGAACACTTCTTCCAGATTCATACCGATGGGTTCCAGACCGATGATGGGCCAGTTTCTCTGACTCATGGCATGGAAAAGAGGCTTGCGGATGTCCAGGCCTTTCTGTGCTTCCACATGGAAGGTGTAGCTGTCCAGTTCTCTTTCGCCCGTGATCTCTGCGTATACCACGCCGGGGATCTCACGGATGGCGGAAAGCACATCTCTCTGGGGACCGCAGATCTTCACGCTGTACCGGCGGTTCTGTTCCACAACCTTGGTGATATTCTCGGTACGCTCGTCCGCGATGATCTTACCTTCATTGATGATGATGATACGGTCGCAGACAGCCTGTACTTCGCTGAGAATATGGGTGGAGAGAATGACGGTGTGGGACTGACCCAGATTACGGATCAGATTGCGGATTTCGATGATCTGCTTGGGGTCAAGGCCAACGGTGGGTTCGTCGAAAATGATAACCGGAGGATTGCCGATCAGTGCCTGCGCGATACCGACACGCTGACGGTAGCCCTTGGACAGATTCTTGATCAGACGGGTCTTCACATCCTCGATTTTTGTCACCTGACGGATTTCCGCCAGATGCTTTTCGCGGTTCAACTTGCACTTTTTGATTTCATATACAAAATTCAGATATTCGTTTACGGTCATATCCGGATACACCGGGGGCTGTTCGGGCAAAAAGCCGATGAGCTTCTTTGCCTCATAAGGATTTTCTAAAATATCCACGCCGCCGACTTTTGCCTGGCCGGAGGTGGAAGACAGATAACCTGTCAGGATGTTCATGGTCGTGGATTTACCGGCGCCGTTGGGACCGAGGAAGCCGACGATCTCACCCTTGCCCACTGTGAAGCTGATGTCATCCACGGCAAACTTGCTGCCGTAGTTCTTCACCAGATTGCTGATTTCGATCATATGGATGAACGTCTCCTATTCTGGATTATTTCGATTGGAAGAACCGGAAGGAAAAACACCGTACCGGTTCCGTAAAAGTATAGCATATATTTGTAGATAAAATATGAACAACCGGGTGCGAGTCCCTTTTTTGTGTGAAATTTATGTGATTTTTTCCGAAAACATCGGTGAAATCCGACAAAAACGTTTCCGTCGGACAGAAATTATGTGTTTTCGGGCAGAATCACGATCCCCGCACCCATGGTCCCCCGTTTGCCGCCGGTGGCTCTGTGGGAATGAAAAAGTGTGGGATTACACATGGTGCAGTCGGGAGAAATGTCCACGTGATGGGCGGGAACACCGCAGCTTTCCAGATGGAAAAGATTCATTCCGGTCAGATCCGCCGTGAATTTTTCTTCTCCCGCAGCATTTTTGCCCCTGGGTGTGCAGAACCGTGCGGCAAATGCGGCATCACGATAGGCGGCAACCTGCTCCACCATATCCGCCCCGACTTCGTAGCAGCATACATCAATATGTGCCCCGATTGCCGCACGGATGGAATCGGTAAGAGCACCAAGCTCCGTCATATACCGTACCGCCACAGCCGCAATGCCCGCCGCACTGCCTTTCCATCCGGCATGGACCGCACCGATCACGGGCTTTCCCTCTGCTGTAGTACCGGCAAGGAGAATGGGTGTGCAGTCTGCCGTACGGACAATGGGCATAACCCCGGGACAGTCGGTTACAAATCCGTCGCAGGATTCACCCACCGGCAGAATTGTACCTTCCCCGCTGTTTTCCGCAGTCAGATGCCGTACCTTCGCCGAGTGGATCTGGGAGGTGATGACAACGGAGCGGCTGTCACAAACCCCGCCCGACACGGCACCGGCAAAAATATCCGCATTCCGGCATACCGTCTCCGCACTGTCCCCCAGTCCGTGACCGAGATTCATGGAGCGGGTATGGGGATGCTCGCTGACACCGCCTTCCCGGGTGGAAAAACCGTGGCATACACCGGGTATGGCAAGCAGATCCGAGCGAAACAAAATACCGTCACGATAAAACATATTCTCTCCTATATATCAAATGGATACCGGCAGATGAAAACCCACCGGTATCCGATGATATGAATTCTGTATTGGGGTAAGCGAATTACTTCAGCTCGATCAGGCTGTCGTCCCACATTTCGGGCTTGTTGTAACCCAGCAGGTTTACAACGGTACCGGCAACGGAGGACAGACCGAAGTGACCGTCGTCAGCCTTTACAGTATATGCATCCTTGGTCACATTGTCATAGATGATGCAGGGAACCTTGTTCAGGGTATGGCTGGTCTTTGCCTTGGGAGAGCCGTCCTTGTTGCGCTTGATTTCGCCGGTCTTCTTGTCGGTTTCGGCCATTTCGTCGGCGTTGCCGTGGTCGGCGGTGATCAGGGCTACAGCACCTGCCTTGTCTACAGCGGCCAGGATTCTGCCCAGCTGCAGGTCCAGTGCTTCCACGCTGCATACGGTAGCTTCCAGACTGCCGGTGTGACCTACCATGTCACCGTTGGGGAAGTTCACGCGCAGACAGTCGTATTTGCCGGATTCCAGCGCTTCGATCAGCTTGTCGGTGATTTCGGCACACTTCATCCAGGGTCTCTGCTCGAAAGGAACGATGTCGGAGGGGATTTCCACATAGGTTTCCAGTTCATCGGAGAACTTGCCGCTGCGGTTGCCGTTCCAGAAATAGGTTACATGGCCGTACTTCTGGGTTTCGGAGATCGCGAACTGGTTGATGCCGGAGTCGGCCAGATATTCACCCATGGTGTTGGTGATTTCCGGAGGAGAAACGAGGTAACGGGAAGGAATGTGCAGGTCTCCGTCGTATTCCAGCATACCTGCATACAGAACGGCGGGAACCTTGACTCTGTCGAACTTGTCGAAATCCGCACCGGCTTCGAATGCCTTGGAGATTTCAATGGCACGGTCGCCGCGGAAGTTGTAGAAGATTACGCTGTCACCGTCTTCGATGGTACCTACGGGCTGGCCGTTTTCGGCGATTACGAAGGGAGGCAGATCCTGGTCGATGGCCTTGGTTTCGGCGCGGTAGGTTTCAATGGCTTCCTTGGCGGATGCAAACTGTCTGCCTTCGCCGCGTACGTGTACCTTCCAGCCTTCTTCCACCATGCTCCAGTTGGCTTCGTAACGGTCCATGGTGATCTTCATACGGCCGCCGCCGGAAGCGATCTTGGCATCAACAGTACCGTCAGCGCAGAGATCGGCTAAGAATGCTTCGAAGGGTTCCACATATTCCAGTGCGGAGGTTTCGCCTACATCACGGCCGTCCAGCAGAATGTGGATGCGGATCTTGGCAACCTGTTCTGCCTTGGCCTGGAGCAGCATAGCCTTCAGATGGTCGATGTGGCTGTGCACATTACCGTCGGAGAACAGACCGATGAAGTGCAGGGTACCGCCCTTCTTGGCACCGTCCACCAGAGTCTTCCAGGTATCGGATGCGAACATCTTGCCGGATTCAATGCTTGCGGAAACCAGCTTTGCACCCTGTGCGAAAACCTGACCGCTGCCCAGTGCGTTGTGACCTACTTCGGAGTTGCCCATATCGTCATCGGAGGGCAGACCTACAGCGGTACCGTGTGCACGCAGAGGAATCATGGGATAGTCGTTCATCAGACGGTCCAGATTGGGGGTGCGGGCTAAACTAACGGCATTGGCGTCACCTGCGGGAGCGATACCGATACCGTCCATAACGATGGTCAGAACCGGACGAACACCGGCAAAGGAATTGTGCTTTTCGAGTTTTTTCATGAAAATTCTCCTTGCAATATATGATGATTAAATTTTTGACTTATGAATGGTCGGCCGCGTCCGGCATACCCTGCCAGAGATTGATCGCGGGCAGATTTTCCCGTTCGGCCATACGGACGGTCTGTGCGGTCCCGCCTCTGAAGGATCCGTTCCAGTAAGCGATACAGCGGGAGGCCATGGAGATCATCCGTGCATTTCTGTCCCGCATACAGCCGTCGTAATACAGATCGGTCACATACACAATCGCATCAGCCTGATCCTTCAGGTGCTGATAGGCCTTGAGATTGGCCACCGCGGACGGAGAGTTTACCTTCAGCCAGCGCTCCGTCTGATTACGGCAGGGCAGTACAAGGACGAGATGAATGTCATCAGCGAACTTTTTGGCCTGCAGAACGGCACCGGCGGCAAGCATATCGAAACCGATGGCACCGCCGCTGAGAAAATACCGGATACCTTCCCCGTGCAGCTTCAGAATCGTGCGGAGAAGATCGGCATACAGAGGACTGCGGGCGTTTTCGCCGATGGACCTGTGTCCGGTGAAGAGGCAGGTGTTTGCCCTGTCCATGCCGGAGAGAATCTGCGGATCGTTCATGCCGGTCCTCCTTGTGGGAAATTTCGAACTCCGCTGACGGCTTGACAGAAGGGACAGCATTGTGTTATACTGATACTGACAAACGGATCATACGGAAAGGATGGGATCAATGGGAATCGTCGTCAACACGGGAGAAACCGGTCTGGACGCCATGCTGTCGGACTTTGCACAGCTTTGGGATACATACGGCAGAAATATCTGTATCTGTGCCGAGAATACGCTGGAACAGCCGGAAGCCGATCGGGCGGATGCCTGCATCATCCTTGTCCGGGATGAGGACTGGAGCTATGGCACAGAGGGCAGTACCTTTCTGGAAAACCATCCGGGCAGTCTGACGCTGACCTGTCCCGTATCCTACGCCGCATTGGAGGAAGCACTGCTTTCCCTTCTGCGGGATACTTCTGCGGATGCCTGCGAACCGGACATACTGCAAAGAAGCGGCACGGAGGAGATCACCTTCGATCCCGCCGGAAGCCGTGTCTTCGTCAGAGACAGTGCCGTTGTTCTGACACCTACGGAATACAAGCTGTTTCAGATGCTCTGGAACCACAGGGGAGAGATCGTACCGCGTCAGGTGCTGATCCGTTCCGTGTGGCATGGGGAGATTACGGGAAACCGCTGCGACGTACACATTGCCGGACTGCGCCGGAAGCTGATTCCCGTATTCGGGAAAGGTGCGCTGACCTGCATCCGGGGCGCCGGGTATACTTTCCGCGGCTGAACAGGGCAGAAAAATAACCGTACACTATATTATATCACAAAATGCGCCAAAGTACAGGCGTTTTGGAAAAACTTTATGAAAAATTTGTCGGAGTTTTTTGTTTGCAGACTGTCAGAGAAAAAACACGGGCTGTTTCCCGGCAATATTGTTCCGGAGGTCGGCGGGCGGCATTCGCTTGCCAATAAAATTTTTGTTTTTTTGGAAAAAGCTATTGACAAATGGAACTGTTTGTGGTATCATATTTAAGCATTCGGTGCGCGGGTGTAGTTCAATGGTAGAATCCCAGCCTTCCAAGCTGGTCGTGTGGGTTCGATTCCCATCACCCGCTTCGCTCTTCTTCAAGAGTCGATTCTCTGCAAAATGTACCCGTGCTCATCGGAACGCAAAGCAGGGTTCAATTATGTACCTTTAGCTCAGTTGGATAGAGCAACTGCCTTCTAAGCAGTAGGTCGAGGGTTCGAATCCCCCAAGGTACGTTTTCGGTGCAAACCGGATTTACGGCTAAGAATTCTGAAGGATTCCGGCCAACCATCCGAAACTGCCAGGCGACGGCCTGTTGGTACGGATTTATTATATCGCTGTGGTACCAAGTTGGTATACCGGCGGCTTCATGGTGGGCGTAGCTCAGTTGGTTAGAGCGTCAGGTTGTGGCCCTGAAGGCCGTGGGTTCGAATCCCATCGCTCACCCTCCAGTAAACAGTGTATCGTAAGATATGCTGTTTTTTCATTTTCCGGGGATTTTTTCGACAGAAAAGCGTATTCATTTGTACGCAGTTCGGCCTGTACGGTAGAAATATTCATATTATTATGGTATACTCAAAATAACCCATCAGAGAATTTTGAGGAGGAGAAATATGAATCTGCCCATATTGTGTGCCGCTGTGCTGGCTGCCGCGGTGGTGATGATCCTGCGAAACCGCTGTGATAAAGTCTGGAAGAAGATCCGTCCCCTGTTTTTTGTGATCATGGGAATATTCACAGCCGGACTGATCCTACTCATGCTGTACGCCGCATGGACGATGTGCGGCAGAACGATATTTTCCCTTCCGGAGAAGATCGTGTACTGCATCGGAATCGGTGTGTTGATTGTGTTTTTCGTATGGCTCAATATTGCCGCATGGAAAAAGAATGGGGAAGAGAAGACGGAATAAGCGGCTCGGATGCCGTAAATATCCAAAAGGACTGCCGCCGGGTATCGGAATGAACCGATTTCCGGAGACAGTCCTTTGTTGTTTCTGCAATTTCGGCTTAACCCTTTACCCAGGAAACCCCATTCTTGGAATCCTTCAGAGTAACACCCATGCCGGTCAGCTGCTCACGAATCGCATCCGCACCGGCGTAATCCTTGGCCTTTTTCGCATCCGCTCTTGCCTGAATCAACTTTTCCACTTCTGCCTTGAATCCGTCGTCCACATCGGGCGTTTCGCAGGTGATCACGAATTCCGTGTTTGCGGCAGCATCCTTGGCGGCTTTTGCAGCGGCGGCGGCCTTTGCGGCTTCTTCCAGCAGACCTAAGGACAGTACCTTGTCAAAATCCTTCAGCAGTGCGATCTTGGTCGCATCGTTGGTCTTTGCCTTCAGTACATCGTAGACGGCAGTCACGGCCAGCGCGGTGTTGATGTCGTTGTCCATGGCATCGGTGAAACGGCTGCGCAGTGCTTCATAATGTTCGCTGTCCACCGCTTCGGTGCTGTTCAGATCCAGCGCGGCGATCTTGGCGATCAGCTTGTTGTAAGCGGTTTTGGTGCTGTCCATGCCTTCCCAGGAGAATACGAGGGACTTTCTGTAATGGGACTGGAGGCAGAACAGACGGTATACCAGAGGATTGTATCCCTTTTCTTCCAGCAGGGAAACGGTCAGGAATTCACCGCTGGACTTGGACATCTTACCGGTGTTGGTGTTCAGATGGAGCACGTGGAACCAGTGCTTGCACCAGGGATGGCCAACATAGGCTTCACTCTGGGCGATTTCGTTGGTGTGGTGGGGGAACGCATTGTCGATACCGCCGCAGTGCAGGTCGCAGTATTCACCCAGATGCTTCAGGCTGATGGCGGAACATTCGATGTGCCAGCCGGGATAGCCTACGCCCCAGGGAGAATCCCACTTCAGCTCCTGATCCTCAAACTTGGACTTGGTGAACCACAGAACGAAGTCGGTCTTGTTGCGCTTTGCGGTATCTTCTTCCACACCTTCACGTACACCTACCGCCAGATCTTCCGCATCCTGCTTGTTGAATACGTAATATTCTTCCAGCTTGGAGGTGTCGAAGTATACATTGCCCTCTGCGATATAGGCATAACCCTTTTCCAGCAGTCCTTCCACCATGGTGATGAATTCGGGGATGCAGTTGGTGGCGGGTTCCACAACATCGGGGGTCTTGATGTTCAGCTTGGTACAGTCGGCGAAGAACGCATCGGTGTAGTACTTGGCGATCTCCATAACGGTTTTCTTTTCGCGCTTTGCACCCTTGAGCATCTTGTCTTCGCCGGTGTCCGCATCGCTGGACAGGTGGCCGACGTCGGTGATG
Source organism: Oscillospiraceae bacterium (assembly GCA_015063745.1). GTDB lineage: Bacteria > Bacillota > Clostridia > Oscillospirales > CAG-272 > UMGS1696. Next base: position 22,263 of record SVTO01000015.1, read on the forward strand.
TTCATAACACGCTTTACATCATAGCCGGTATAACGGAGGTACTTTTCCAGTACGTCTTCCATGATGTAGGAACGCAGGTTGCCGATATGTGCGAAATGGTATACGGTAGGACCGCAGGTGTACATATTCACTTTGCCGGGTTCATGGGTGACAAATTCGTCGCGGGTATGTGTCAGGGTATTGTAAAGCTTCATTGTCGTTTCCTTTCGTTACGGTTCGATATATTACATAGAAGAGGATTATTGATTATCGTTGTTTGCGGCGGCCGGTTTTCTGAACAGTACGTACAGAGTGACGATCATCACAGCAATGGAGATGAAATACAGGCCGAGGAGCAGAATGTCATTTTCGGAGACCAGCCAGAAGGAGGTCAGGTTGAAGAACATATGGGCTGTCACGGAGGGGAGAATGGAATCATACCGCCAGGTCAGCAGGGAGAAGAGAATACCCACAACGGCGGCGTATAAAATAGCAATAGGTGTGCCGTGGCAAACGCCGAACAGGATGCAGGAGATCAGAATCACAATCCCCTTGGGGAATGCACGCTTCAGACGGGAATCCACCAATCCGCGGAATACCACCTCTTCCACAAATCCGGTCAGCACCACGGTGGAGAGGATTTCCAGAATCAGACTGCTGCCTTCACCCAAATAACTGTACTGTTCTTCCAGGCCGAGAAGCCAGGATTCCGGCAGGGGCAGGAAGCCGATGGTGATGGAGATTACAATATTGAATGCCGTACCCATTGCCGCACAGATCAACAGCGTGCTGATGGGAACGGGACGGATGGATGCTTCGGTGAACAGATTCTTGCGTCGGAGGGCAAAAAGGAGCGCGAGCACAAGAATGGTCAGAACCGCGGAGATCAGTGTGATCAGGGAAAGATTTGCCATGACATTTTCGAGAATGGCTTCCATATCCGATTCGTCGAAGATGCCGCCGTTGTTCAGCATGGTCTGTACGGTGAGGGCGGCGGAATACGCTCCGGAAACCACGGACTGTACGATCAGGAATACGAGCACATACAGAACGGCTTTGCAGAGCGCCTTGAATCTCTTTGCTGCAGCGGATTCACGACGGATGGGCATTCCGCATCTGGTACAGAATTTTTCATGTGGGAGAATTTCGTTCTGACAGTTGGGACAGAGCATAATACAAGTCCTTTCGGGTAATAGAATGATAATGATATTGTAACATGCATCCGGCAGAAAATCTCCGGTGGGATTATGGCGGAAAAGTTACTTTTTATCGTTTTCGCCCTTTTCGATGGACAGCCGCAGGGTTTCTTCCAGCAGATGCACACGCTTGGTCAGGCAGGCCAGTTCTCTCTGTACCGGGTCGGGAATGTGTACCTGGTCCAGATCTTCGACCTTGGAACCGTTCCTGCGCACGACCTTGGCAGGAACACCGACTGCAGTGCTGTTTTCAGGAATGTCGGTCAGCACGACGGCACCGGAAGCGATTTTGGAATTGGAGCCGACGGTGAAATTACCCAGCAGCTTGGCGCCGGAACCGACCATGACATTGTTGCCCAGCGTGGGATGACGCTTACCGGTTTCCTTGCCGGTACCGCCGAGGGTAACACCCTGATAGATGGTGCAGTTATCGCCGATGATGGTGGTTTCGCCGATCACGACACCGGAACCGTGGTCAATGAACAGGCCTTTGCCGATGGTAGCACCGGGGTGAATTTCGATGCCGGTAAAGAAGCGGGTGATCTGGGAGAGGGCGCGGGCGGTCATGGGGCATTTATCATTGAGGGCATGGGCCACGCGGTACATCAGCACGGCATGGAGACCGGAGTACATGAGCAGTACTTCCGCACGCCCGAGTGCAGCGGGGTCACGTTCGCAGATGGAATCCACGTCATCGAGGATATTTTTGATTTGTTTTTTTACTTTTTTAGCGATATCGGATTCCAGCTGCACGTGCAGGCTGATTACGGGATGTTTATTGTTATCGGTCATATCCCGGAACACGGTAAAAGCGGTTTTCATAGCGAACTCCTTATAATTAAATGGAACAAAAAACAAAAAACGTCTCTTTACGAACATAAAGAGGCGAATTCACCGCGGTTCCACTCTTGTTTTTACTCTATGCCTTTAACGCAGGCATACGCATTTCATTACAAAATGAGACTCACGGGTGCACAGCCAGGGCATTTGTATGTCCTTTCACCAAACGGACACTCTCTGAGACGGCATGCTCCTGATTCTTCCCGGTCTTAGTCTTTATACTTATTCTTCATTATACACTATGGGCGGCGTTTTGTAAACAGTTTTTGGGAAATTTTTATTTGGGGATTTTCTGGGGGCTTTTTTCTCTACGGTTTGTGGGTACCAAATTGCTATTTTCTTTTTGTCCTACACGGACGGATATTCTTTTACTACTCGATGAGTCGTGCAGAGCGATACTTTTTTGTGTCCTGTGCGGACGGCACTTAGAGAGGCCTGCAGGCGCGAGGCCCCTCTAAGAACTCCCCCGCTTTATTAAGAGCATTGTTGGTCCGGTGTTTGGTGTTGGATTGGTCAAAGTAGTGGAGGATGCAAATCAGCGCTGACCGCGGTAGGGGTGCGGTAGTGGAGGAATACTGTTGGGAGTAGGTATGTATTAGCCGTGTACAGTGATGTGGACTGGGTTCTGTCTCATCCGTGCTAACCGCGCGAAGACTGAATGGCAGTCCTAAGACATGGCGGTCAGCCCAGATTTATAATGCACCCAACTTTGTACTGTAGGCGAACCCACCCTTAGTCTGTAGAAACTGTCAGCAAACTAACTCCACTATTCGTCCCGCGGCAGCCAGATTAAAAAGAAACTCTACTATTAAACCCAACCAACCCCCACCCAACAACCTCTCCCTACGCACCAAGCGGCAGCCAAATTCTTTCTGCACGGCACTCTGATCTGTGCACAAACCCACTTTTCCACAGAACGAACCGTCAACGGTATGCCAAAACTAATGCACCCTTCGGCGGTTAGCCATAATTGAAAAACGAGATTGCCAAACCCAAAGAAACAGCAACCCCGAACCAAGAAAACCCTTAATCTAAGCGGGGGAGTTCTTAGAGGGGCCTCGCGCCTGCAGGCCTCTCTAAGTGCCGTCCGCACAGGACACCAAAAATGTACGACAGCACGATTCAAAGAGTAGTAAAAAAGCCATACGTCCATCAAGGATAAAAATAAGGGTTTAGAACTACAAACCGTAGAGAAAAAGAAAAAAAGAAAAAAGAAAAAGACCCTAAAGACAAAAATAAAACCATAGTGTACAATATACACAAATCAGATTCCATAAAAAACCATATATTTTCAGTATAAAACGAACCCGAAAGCATTGACAAAAAACGTAAAGAATGGTATAATAGATGTACCTCGCGCAGGGGGTTCTTTTTTTGTGCGTTCATGTCCGGTCATAGCATGAGCGTATAGGGTTTTATGGAACCGTGGAAACACAAGCCCGGCAGAGGGAGGTACATGGATCAAAAGATCCCAAAAATGGGAGTTTCCCAAATTTAACAGGAGGTGCCGAACACATGAGAGTAAAGATCACTCTTGCCTGCAGCGAATGCAAACAGCGCAACTATGACACAAAGAAAAACAAGAAGAATGACCCTGACAGATTAGAGCTGAACAAATACTGCCGTTTCTGCCGTAAGCATACGCTTCACAAGGAAACCAAGTAATTAAAGGAGCTTAAAGATGGCTGAAAAAGAAAAGAAGGCCCTGGAAGCGAAAGCGGAAAAGCCTGCCAAGCAGGACAAGGAAAAGAAACCTTCCGTATTCAAGCGTCTGGGTGCATGGTTCAAATCACTCCGTTCCGAGTCCAAGAAGATCTCCTGGGCAAGCTGGGAGTCTGTTCGTTCCAATTCCATTATCGTTATCATTGCTGCAGTGATCTGCAGTGCCGTAATCGGATTGCTGGACTACGGATTTTCCGCAGCAATTGTCGGACTCAGCCGCCTGATCTGACAGGACTGCAAAAATCTCGAATGGTCTGAAACGAAGGGAGTACCATGAGCGATTTTGATAAAATGAACGAAGGCCTGAGATGGTATGTAGCACATACTTACTCCGGCTACGAAAACAAGGTAAAAACCAACCTTGAAAAGATTGTTGAGAACAGAGGCCTCCAGCACCTGATCGACGATATCCGTATTCCTACGGAAATCGTAGTGGAAACAGATGGTACAAAGGACGAGCCCAAGGAAGTGGAAAACAAGATTTTCCCCTCCTACGTACTCATCAAGATGGTTATGACCGATGAAAGCTGGCATGTAGTACGGAATATCCGTGGTGTAACGGGATTCGTTGGCCCGGGATCCAAGCCGGTTCCCCTGACGGACGAAGAAGTTGCCGCCATCATCAGCGAAGAAGGACAGGTTGTATCCGCAACCACTCTGGAAATCGGCGATATGGTGGATATTATCGACGGTCTGTTCCGCAATTACAGCGGTAAGCTTTCCGAAATTTCCGAAGACGGCGAAGAAGTAACGGTAATCGTATCCACAGTAGGACGCGATATGCCCCTGAAGCTGGAACGGAAGCACATACGTAAGGCTGCTGAACAGTAAGCCCGTATGTAACTGCATATTGCAGTATGGGGAGACGACGCCCCTCAACCGCCGTCAAGAAAGTGGGAGGAAGAAAAATTTTTACCATTCTTCCGTCATAAACCACATTAGGGAGGAAATTTGCTATGGCAAAGAAGATTATTGGCTATATCAAGCTGCAGCTTCCCGCTGGTAAGGCTACTCCTCAGCCGCCCGTAGGTCCTGCGCTTGGTGCATATGGTGTTGCTATTCCTAACTTCACCAAGGAATTTAACGAACGTACCAAGAACGACATCGGTCTGATCATTCCTGTAGTTATCACAGTATACGCTGACCGTTCCTTCACATTCATTACCAAGACCCCTCCGGCTCCTGTACTGATCAAGAAGGCTTGCGGTATCGAAACTGCTTCCGCTACCCCCAACAAGACCAAGGTTGCTACCATCAAGAAGGATCAGGTTCGCCAGATCGCTGAAACCAAGATGAAAGACCTTAACGCCGGTTCCATTGAAGCTGCTATGAGCATGATTGCTGGTACTGCACGCTCCATGGGTATCGTAGTAGAAGACTGAGGAGGATTGTACAGATGTTCAAAGGTAAGAAATATGTAGACAGCGCAAAGCTGCTGGATAAGTCCAAAATGTATGATCCCGAAGAAGCTCTGGAACTGGTTTGCCAGACTTCCAAGGCTAAGTTCGACGAAACCATCGAAATCCACATCCGTCTGGGCGTAGACTCCCGTCACGCTGACCAGCAGGTTCGTGGTGCTATCGTTCTCCCCAACGGTACCGGTAAGACCGCTCGCGTTCTGGTATTCGCTAAGGGTGAAAAGGCTGATGCTGCCAAGGCTGCAGGCGCTGACTATGTTGGCGATACTGACCTGGTAGAAAAGATCCAGAAGGAAAACTGGTTCGAATTCGACGTTGTAATCGCTACCCCCGACATGATGGGTGTTATCGGTCGTCTGGGTCGTGTGCTCGGTCCTAAGGGCCTGATGCCTAACCCCAAGGCCGGTACCGTTACCATGGACGTAGCTAAGGCTGTTGCTGAAGCTAAGGCCGGTAAGATCGAATACCGTCTGGACAAGACCAACATCATCCACTGCCCCATCGGTAAGGCTTCCTTCGGTAAGGAAAAGCTGGCTGAAAACTTCAACACCCTCGTCGGTGCTGTTATCAAGGCCAGACCCGCTGCTGCCAAGGGTCAGTATATCAAGAGCTGCGTTCTCGCTTCTACCATGGGCCCCGGCATCAAGGTAAACAGCGTAAAGCTCGGCTAATTATCATTCCGATAATCGAAAAGACTCCAGTATCTTATGGTACCGGAGTCTTTTTTGTTTCATTCGATACTGCTGCCGGGGGCAATGATCTCATCCGCTATCACATCCGCCAGCAGCCGGACGGCGTTTTCCACATCTTCCCGATCCGATGCGGCAGCCCCGGCTTCGATAAGCAGCGCACCTTTGGCATACTGGGCGTTGAATGAAGCGGAGCGCAGGTTGATATCCCGCATCAGCGTCGGGAAACGTCCGTGCAGACCGGCCTGCAGTCGAACCGCCAGCGACAGATTTTCCAGCCACCCCGTATGTCCCGACCCGCCGTGATCCGTCCCCACAACAAACATCATCTGTGCATAACCGATACCGTCCCTTTCCGTATACGGCGCAACACCGTTGTTTTCTCCGTCCGTAATAGCATCCCGATGTACATCGAAGATGTACGAGACGGAAGGATACTGCCTCAGAACGGTTTTGATATACAGAGAAGCATTGTAGTACGCGCTGTCAAAGGAATCCTCATCGAATAATGTGGTGCAGTGCAGTACGGGAATACCGCGGCTTTCCAGAATGTCCGCCATCAGTGCGCCGATGGAGGTGATGTTCCGCTCACTTTCCGCCGTGTGATAACCGTCCGCACCGCAATCGGCAAAGGCTTCCGTCCCGTGGGTGTGCAGGATCAACACAACAGGTGCATCGGTTCCATGTTCTTTCTGCAGCTCGGCTAAGGAAGGGATGGGCGTACGGGTGAGCAGAGTGTCCAGATCGGGAGAATAGGGCGTTTCGTTGATCAGCCCCAGTCCCATGGGAGATCGGGATGACAGATCGTACCGACGGATGCCCGAAGCAGGGACGGTTTCTGGCTTGTCTTCGTTGGCGGGCAGGGAAGACAGTACATTGTCCGTGTCCATTTCACTTTCGGCTTGCCCGGGCGAATCGTCTGTTTCCTTCGGCGGTGTGACGGACTGTACCGTTACACGATCCATCCCACCAAACAATTCTCCCACAGCAATATGCCCGATCCCGCCGGCCAGAAGCGCTCCCGTTTCCGAAAGAAGCGTTATACTGTACACCGCCAGCGCAAACATGGCCATGATACCCATGAATATCCGCAGAAATGCCCGCAGAATACCGGGATGTGCAGAAGCAGAGGAGGGCGTTTGCGTATCGTCCTGTACGGTGGCGTCACGGACAGTAACCGTATGTATTTCCGTCCTTTCCGGCTGTGAGGTCGGCGGGGACGGATCCGGCTGGGGCAGGGGGAGGGGAATCTGCCCGATCAGCGTCATGTCGGCGTTTTCCGGATTCTCGTAAGTTGTATGTGTCTGATCCATCATTTTCGACAGTCCTTTCCGAAGCATGGGATAGTACTATTCTTTTATGCGGCGGAACGGGGAAATAGAACCCGCAGCCGGGGAAATTATCCGGTTATCTGTGAAAACAGTGTACGGTTGATCGCACCGGCAATGATTTCGCTGTACCCCTCCACGATCCGGTCGACGGAAGAATGGGAAACGGTTACGGCCGGACCATCCGGTGCAAAATTTTCGCCGCCCAGCGCATCCCGGAACATGACATCCGAAGAAATTACCGTAGGCACACCCACCGTGATCACCGGGCAGGGCATGGTACGGCTGCTGATCTCACCGGACTCCGGGGCAGTGCCGCCGCTGCCGGGAATAACGCCCACATCCGTCACCTGAATCACCGAAGCCAGACGCTGCAGACTGCGTGCACATAAGGCATCCACCGTAATCAGCAGATCGGGATGCATCCGTTCCGCTACAGCATGTACCAGGATGTCGGAAGCGATCCCCGTTCGTGCCGGCACACCCGGACAGAATACATAGATCTCCCGCTCCGCCCGCAAACCGCCGGGAAAAACGGGAATCCGCCTGCAAACGCCATACCCAAGCGCATCCGGTGTAACCTCTCCGTTGCCGAGGCCGCAAATCAGTACCCGGCAGTTCCGGAGACAGATCCCGGCACGTCCGACATATTCCGTGAGTATATCGGACAGTACCCGCAGACAGCGTACCCTTGCGGCGGTGTCCTCCTGCCAGACGGTTCCGCTGATGATGGAGTGATATGATCCGTCCGGGGTGAGGGAAGCATGGACGGGCAGACCGTGATGGGTGGATTCGGTGGTGCTGAGTCCATGAACCGGGGCGGCGAATCCGAAATTTTCCAGAACGAGTCCGCTTCGGGGGGATGGGTGGCCGATGGTTGAGAATAAGGGAAACATAGACTACCTCTTTGCTGAAAAAATGGGATAAATTATGGTTGACACAAGTCATTTCGGTTATACGCCGCATTATATTTATAAGGAAAATTTCCGTCGGCTGTTCCCGGAAGGGTAAAGCCTTCGCGAAACAGGAGGGGGGGCGTGACAAGTGTACGGTAAAATGCACAAAAATGACAAATTTAATTGTGCATATGGATGAAACTTGAGAGTTCGGGAAAAGTTGATGTTGATTATTTTCCAAAAAGGTGTTATAATGGTGTGAGTAAAATACCCGTAGTTACTACGCTCTGAGGAGGATAAAAAAACTATGAAAAAAATACTGTCCCTCATTCTGGTTGCGCTGATGCTGATGACCACAATGGCGAGCTGCACAACGCTCGAAGGAAAAGACAGAGGTGCGGTCATTGATATGTACCTTGGTACTGAAGTATACGACTTTGACCCGCAGAATCCCATTACGGACGACGCACAGCTGCGCTTCATGAGCCTTATTTATGAAGGTCTGACCCGTATCGGTGAAAACGGCAAGTGGGTCAAGGCAATGATGAAGGATTACAGAGTAGAACAGAGAGAAGACGGTGTATTCTCCATCGTAGTAGACCTCGGTGGTCTGACCCGCTGGAGCGACGGCCGTACCGTTCAGGCTATCGACTTTGTATACTCCTGGAAGCGTCTGCTGGATCCCGAAGCAGAAAGAGAAGGCGCTTCTCTGCTGTACGATATCCGCAACGCAAAGGCTGCCAAGCTGGGCGATGTTTCCATTGACGACGTCGGCATCGCAGCTGTAGATACCTATGTTCTGCAGATCGAATTCGAAGGTGAAGTGGATCTTGACAACTTCTTTACCAAGTGCGCTTCCATCGCTCTGGTTCCCCTTCGTGAAGATATGATCAGCCGTATCGGCGAAAAGTGGGGTACCAAGACCACAACCGTTCTCAGTAACGGACCCTTCGTACTCAGAGAAATTGCCGAAAACGGTCAGATCGCAGTGGGCCGTTCCACCTATTACTATCTGTCCCAGGAAAAGGACAGCAAGGAACCTCTGGATAAGTATGTAATCCCCTACAGACTGGTCAACAAGTTCACCACCGGTGACGAACAGGCACAGCTGGATGCATACAAGGCCGGCACTCTCGGTTCCACCATTTATCTGGACAACAATCTTCCTCTGGCAGAACGTGCCGCACTGAAGAAGGATGCTGAAGTCACCGATATGATGGCTACACATACCTATGTGTTCAACACCAAAAACGAACTGTTTGCAGATGCCAACGTTCGCCGCGCACTTTCTCTTGCCATTGACAGAGATACCATCGTGGAAATGATTACCTTCGCAAAGCCCGCTACCGGTTACATTCCTTATAAGGTATTCGATGCCAAGACCGGCAGCTCCTTCCGTAAAGAAGGCGGCGACCTGATCGCATCCACCGCCAATGTGGAAGAAGCCAAGAATCTGCTGAAGACTGCCGGCGTATCCGGTGGTTCCTTCACCATTACCGTTCGTGACAACGAAGTGGACATGGCAGTTGCAGATTACGTTAAGGGCGTTTGGGAAACTCTCGGCTTTACCGTTAAGATTGACAGCTCTCTGGGTCTCCAGCTGAGCGAAACCGGCGTAACCACCGACCTGTTCATGGAAGCATACAAGGCAGGCGACTTCGATGTAATCGCCGTAGATGCCATGATGCAGACTGCAGACGCATTCAATGCACTTTCTCAGTTCGCACCCGCATACTCCGGCAACGGCGTGGATATGGCTTCTCCGAACTATGATCTCTACGGTCATATTTCCGGTTACAACAGCGAAGCATATACTGCTCTGATCGAATCTGCCGATGCAGAACTGGACAACGCAGCCAGAACCGCTATTCTGCATGACGCGGAAAAAATGCTGATCGACGACATGCCCGTATGCCCGATCTTCTTCCTGCAGGATGCTTACATTGTTTCCGATGAACTGACCGGCGTGGATTCCGACTACTTCGGCATGCGTATCTTCAACGATGCTAAGCTCAATGATTATATGACCAAGAAGGCGGCAACCGATACTGGGGATGACTCCAGCGCTTCCTGAAGCACCAGCTGCCATTCTAAAATCGCGTATATTCCTTACATTACACGAATTCGGGGGGCAAAAACCGGCTCCCCGAATTTCTGTGTTGATTTTGACTGAATTTGTGAAGAAAGTTAGGTATTGAGCAAGTGGCCGAGCTGCTTAGAGAACCGGATCAGGTCAAAGTATTTATTTTGTACCTGCTGGATAAGATAGGGTATCCCCTGAATTATACGGATGTTGCTTCCATAATCATCCGTGACGGACTGGTGGATTATTTCAATTTTGTGGAATGTTTCCAAAGCCTTCTGAAGCAGGAACTGGTGGAAGGCAAAAAAGGTGAAGATGAAATCGTGGATCTGAACAACTTCAGACCCGATGACGAAGCCGTACTCTTTTATGTTACCAAGAAGGGTCGCATCATCGCGGAAGGTCTGGCAGAGGATCTGCTGATGGCCGCTGTCCGGGAAAAAAGCTATATCAGCGCTATGCGGCATCTCTCCCTGGAAAAGCGTGGGGCTGTGATCGATCACAACTGCGAAAGGGACGGGGACGGTTATATTTTCCATTGTACCATCAAGGACAAGGACGGTATGGCACTGAAGCTTTCCCTCCGTGCGGATACGTACAATCAGGTGCGCCGTATGGAAATGAACTTCGAGGATAAGCCGGATGTTGTCCTCCGCGGCATTACCGCATTGGTCACCGGAAATGTGAATTATTTATTCGAAAATTAAAAAACTTAGGATAGTTACAAGTGTAATTCATTCATTTTATAACGTATTGTGTCGATAATGCACAATAAAGACGAAAAAATGAAAGAATTTTATAAAAATATTTTAACATAACTATTGACAAAATACGGATTCATGATATAATAAAGTATGAATGTACGGTTTTTTGTTTAATTTTTCTACAACCGTACAGATACAGGAGTTGTCGGTGTACACAGATAACAAAAAAGATCATGCAGTTGTAAAACAAACGGACGGCACAGGTACCGCTGCTGCCGGGAACCGGGAATACGATCCGGAAGCAGAGGCAAAGGCCTTGGATCTTGTGGAACGGATTCAGGGGGGCGATGAAGATGCCTTCCGGCTGCTGACACTGCAGTACAGACAGCTTGTGGATTCCATGGCAAACCGCTTCGCTCCGTCATTGGGACTCTTGGAAACAAGCACCAACGCGGACGGCATCGGTATGGAGGAACTGCGGCAGGACGGATATGTTGCTTTGTACAAGGCGGCGATGTCCTACGAAGCCGGAACGGACGGAAAAGGCAAAGCAGTCCGGTTTGGTCTGTATGCAAAGATCTGTATACGGAACGCCTACATTTCCGAGGTACGGCGATACAAGCGGGCACTGCGGCGTATGGAAAAGGAAAAAGAAACCGCAGGCGGCAGGCAGGGAAGACTGGAATGGATCCAGAACAATATGCAGGCAGCCGACGGTGCCGGAGAAGACGGTGCGCTGCTGAAGCAGATATGTGCATCGCTTTCCGATTATGAGAAGGCCGTGTTCATGCAGTATCTCCAGGGCAAACCGCCGAGAGAGATTGCCGTGAGCCTGAACCGATCCGAAAGATCCGTCAGCAATGCCATCTACAGGATCAAAACCAAAAACAGAGGACTTCTGGACAAGAACCTCTGAACATCCGGGAACGGATAAACATTGTATATACATCCTGCGGGATTTATATAAAAAATGCCCGAATAGCTTAACGGTAGAGCGTTGTTTCCAAAGGTGACGGTGCGAATCCGTCGAGGGCAGAAAATTTTCATCACACTAAAGCGAGGAAAAAAAGATGTACGAGGACAAGACCTTAAAGTGCAAGGAATGCGGTAATGAGTTCGTATTCACCGCCGGTGAACAGGAATTCTATGCAGAAAAAGGCTTCCAGAATGAGCCCCAGAGATGCAAGGCATGCCGTGACAAGAGAAAGAACGTAAACAAGGAACAGAGAGAAATGTTCACCACTGTTTGCGCAAACTGCGGTAAGGAAGCTAAGGTTCCTTTCCAGCCCAGCAATGACAGACCTGTATACTGCAGCGAATGCTTTGCAGCTATGAAGGAAGAACAGTAATTTTACTGTTGCATTGACTGACTAAACTTGGTCTTTACACATCAAAGGTGCGATTCAGATGTCGTGCCTTTTTTGTTTTTTGGATAGAAAACAGGCGTAAAAAACGATGTCCGGCTCCATTTTTATCCGAAAACAGGTTTGATTTTCATAAAATTTCGGAAAAAACCTTGCTTTTGTGTGGTTTTGTTGGAATTTACTCTGTACAAAAATGATTAAATGTGGTATAATAATGATGTATACGTATGCCCATTTGGGATTTTTGTATAAGTCCGAAAAAACGGAGATTTCGTATGGAGAAAAAACAGTTTAATAAAAAAGAATACGCAAACTCCGGCAGGAGAAACGACCGCAGCATCCGCAAAGAAGAAGAATTCGAAGAAGATTACGGTATTGTCGTCGGCAGAAATGCGGTAAGAGAACTGCTGAAATCCGGCAGACCCGTGGATAAGCTCTATGTAGCCGGCAGAGAAGGCTCGGTACTGGTGCTGATTGCGGAAGCAAAAAAAGCGGGAATTCCCGTTGTGGATGCCGATATGCAGAAGCTGGACAAGCTTGCCAGAGGCGAAAACCATCAGGGTGTTGCGGCTCAGACGGCAGCGAAAGAATATTCCACCATTGCGGACATTCTGCAGATTGCGGCGGACAGAGGAGAAATGCCTCTGATCGTGGTGTGCGACGGTGTGGAGGATCCCCATAATCTGGGTGCGATCATCCGCTGTGCCGAGTGCTCCGGTGCCCACGGGGTTGTGATCCCGAGAAGACGTGCCTGCGGACTGACGACGGCTGTATACAAGGCATCGGCCGGTGCAGTGGAGCATATGGCTGTGGCGAGGGTACAGAATATTGCCAGTGCTGTGGAAGAACTGAAGGAAGCCGGTGTATGGACCTTCGCGGCGGAAGCGGGCGGACAGGATTTCTGGGATGCGGATTTCCATATTCCCTGTGCCATCGTGCTGGGCAGTGAAGGCAACGGCGTCAGCAGACTGGTGAAGGAAAGGTGCGACTTCCTGGTATCCATTCCCATGTACGGCAAAGTAAATTCCCTGAACGTATCCACGGCTGCATCCATTCTGCTGTGTCATGCGGCAAGAAAGCAGCGCGGCTGATTTTGAAAGCTTATTATTGAATCCAAGTATATACACAAGAACAAGCGCCTGAATTGGCACCCGAAATTGGGTAGAAAGGATGGGCTTTGTACATTCGTATGAAGCCGACTGTCAAGAAAAATGGCTAAAGAGAACAAGAAAAACAATGAACTGAATCAGGAGACCGAGGAAGCGCTCCGTCATGAATCCATTGACGTGCGTTCATCCGGTGAAGAGGCCTCCGACAGCGAACTGGACATTCATGCTCTTCTGCGCAAGTATATGCCCGAGTATGATAAGGCGGACGAACCGGAAGAAGAACCGGGTATCGAGATCAAGCTGACGGAAACCGATCCCGGAGAAATGGAAGAAGAACCTGCAGATCTGCCGGATACGGATTCCATGATCTCCGCGCTGGATTCCATTTTCGCTCCTGCGGATGAAGCGGTGGAAGATGCTCTCCCGCCCCTGTCCCTGGAAGATATGCCCCTGGCGGAAGACAGCGAAGAATATACCTTTACCGACGATATTCCCAGCGGTTATGAGCATGACAGCGAGCTGGAAGACGAGGAAGGTATTTATGAAGCCGATGACGAGCCGGAAGTACGTGCTCCCAAGGCGAAAAAGCGCTTCTCCCTGTTCTCCCGCGGCAAGAAGACCCGCGGACAGGAACCGGCCGATTTCGATTATTCCGACAATGCCGCAGAAAATACATACACCGCAGAGGACAGCCTGCATGCGGAAGATGCCGTTCCTTTTGCTGCTGCCGCTCTGTTCACCGAAAGCCCTGCGGAAACCGCTGAAATACCCGCAGACGTGGAAGGTACCGAAGAAGCCGGCCTGACCATCGAAGTGCCCGAAGAGGAAACCGTGGAAGAAGACGGTGTAATGCCTGCTCCCGATGATGAATTCGACCCCACGGACATCAATCTGATGATCGCCTTCGGCATGGATGAAGAAGAAGGCAAGGGCAAGAAGAAAAACAAGAAATCCGGCGAAGCGGTTCAGGACGAACTGCATCATGCAGCCATGCAGGAAGGCGACCGTCTGGAAGCCAAGGCCATCGCACATGAAGCCCGCAAGGTAAAGCTGGACCGTCCCGAATTTGTGGACAATTCCCAGGTGCCGAAGATCAAGAAGGAATATAAGAACAAGATGGTATCCCTGTGGATCCGTCTGGCGCTGGCAGGTGTATTTACCTTCCTGCTGATGATCTTTGAAAACATCGAAGTATTTGCCAAGCTGTTCACCGGTACCGCAAAGCAGTTCGGCGGCGCATTCGACCCCGCTGTATATCCCGTTGTATATGCCATGGTAAGCTTACAGCTTATGCTGCTGGCCTGCCTGTGTGCCTATGAAGAAATCATCGATGGTTTCAAGCACCTGTTCAGAGGTGTACCGAAGCCGGAAAGCATTACGGGTCTGATGATGGTGGCCGGTATTATCTATACCGCTGTAATCGCCCGCATCACCGTACAGTCCGACGAACCGGTCATGTTCAACTTCACCGTGGCTTTTGCAGCGTTCATGACCATCATTGCCGCTATCTACAATACCAAGAGAGAAATGATCTGCTTCAATGTGGTATCTTCTTCCAAGGATAAGCATATCGTCTGCCGTATTCCCGATGAACAGTCCCAGTACGAAACGGACGCTTTCGCGGAAGACACCGAAGTATGCGACGTTATGAAGATCGAAAAGACCGAATTCATCGACGGCTTCTTCACCAGACTGTGCACGCCCGATTCCACCGTAAATGTGTTCGTAAGCTGCATTATGGGTATCATGGCAGCCGCAGCCATTCTGTTCGGTGTATTCGGTGCCGTAGTCGGCAACAGCGCCGTGGATGTAGCCAAGATTATCTGTGTTGCGCTGATGATGCTGGCACCCATGCCCGTATACCTGTCCTTCAGCTATCCCTTCTACCGTGCCAATAAGGCTGCAAAGGAATTCGACAGTGCCATCGTGGGTGAAGCTTCTCTGGAAGAATACTCCAACGCATCCGTCGTAACCTTTGACGACAAGAACATTTTCCCGTCCTACAGCGTACGTGTACAGAATCTGCGGATCTTCAACAATGCACGTATCGACAGAGTGCTGTACTACGCATCCAGCGTGTTTGCCCATGCCGGCGGACCTCTGCAGGATGTATTCGAAGTGGCAACCATGGAAATGGGCCGTTCCGACAACGTAAAAATTTACGATACGGAAGCCGGATTCCTGGCAGCCGAAGTGGACGGCGTGAACATCATCTTCGGCAGCGGTGCCGCCCTGACCCGCCGAGGTTTCGTGATCACCAGAGAACAGGCGGAGGACGACGTGGATCTGTCCGAAGAACTGTCCATCATGTATATGTTCCGTGAAGATAAGCTGGTGTGCAAGATGTATGTTCAGTACGGTATGGACAGCGATATCGAAATGATCCTGAGCCAGTTCCGTACCAACGGCCTGTACGTCTGCGTACGTACCTTCGACCCCAACATCGACGAGCGCATGATCGCACGTAAGGTGCGTATGAAGAATATGCCCCTGAAGGTGATCCGTTATGCAAGCATGGAAGAAGTAGGTGCCTATGAGGAAAAGGTGGACAGCGGTCTGGTAACCTGCGGCTCACCCAAATCCCTCCTGCAGGTAATTTCCTACTGCGATAAGGTTCTGCATACCAGAAAGACCAATATCGCTCTGAATATCCTGTCCGTAATCATCGGTGCTGCCGTAATGACGCTGCTGATCCTGGCAGATTCCATCGGCATGATGAGTTCCGTATTCATTATCCTGTACCAGCTGCTGTGGATTGTACCCATGCTGCTGTCGTCCAAGATGTTTGTACGCTGAAACGGCGCGGACAAGCAAAATCCCATAAAAAAGCAAAGGAGAAGGGGAGGGTAAAAACTCCCCTTTCTGTGTGATGAGAGAAGATATCAAGAGTTTTATTACGGGTGTTGCCAAACCGGGACGGTATTCCGGCGGCGAGACCGGCAGTGTGTTCAAGGATCCGGCAAAGGTGAAAATGCGTATCGCTTTCTGCTTTCCGGATACCTATGAGATCGGTATGTCCAATCTGGGTATGCGCATTCTCTGCGGCTGTCTGAATCAGCTGGACGATGTATGGTGCGAAAGAGTGTACGCGCCCTGGATGGATATGACGGAAGAGATGGAAAAGCGCGGTATTCCCCTGTTCACCCACGAAAGCGGCGATCCCGTCGGGGAATTCGATATGGTGGCCTTCACCATGCAGTACGAGCTGTGCTATACCACTATGCTGAAAATGATGAAAATGGCCGGTATTCCCCTGCGCCGTGAAGCCCGCGGTGAGGATGCGCCCATCATTCTGGCCGGCGGTCCCTGCTCCTACAACGCAGAACCCATGGCGGAATTCGCGGACATTTTCTCCATCGGTGAAGGGGAAGAAGCATTGCCGGAGCTGGCAAAACTGTACATCCGTATGAAGGAAGACGGCAGCTATACAAAGGAAAAATTCCTGTACGCCGCCGCAACGGAGCTGAAGGGTTTCTATGTTCCTTCCCTGTACAATATTTCCTATAACGAAGACGGTACCATCGCGGCCATCGAACCCGTGGATGATAAGGTTCCCGCCAAGGTAACCAAGCGTGTGATCGCGGATCTGGACAAATGCTATGTGCCCACCGACCCCGTGATTCCCTATATCGAAACGGTGCAGGACCGCGTGAATATCGAAGTGTTCCGTGGCTGTATCCGCGGATGCCGGTTCTGTCAGGCGGGATTTGTTACCCGTCCGGTCAGAGAACGCTCTCCGGAAGTGCTGAACGATATGGCGAAAAAGCTGATCGACAAAACGGGCTATGACGAAATTTCCATGTGTTCCCTGTCCATCAGTGACTATTCCAAAATTCGCGAGCTGACGGATGATCTGCTGGAGTGGACCGACAAAAAGCGCGTGAGCCTGTCCCTGCCTTCCCTCCGTGCCGACAGCTTTACCAAGGAACTGATGGACAAGATCTCCACCGTCCGCAGCAGTACCCTGACCTTTGCCCCCGAAGCAGGTTCCCAGCGTCTCCGTGATGTGATCAATAAAAATGTAACGGAAGCGGATATTCTCCGTGCAGCCGGTGTGGCCTATGCGGCAGGGAAGAATCAGGTGAAGCTGTACTTTATGAACGGCCTGCCCTACGAAAATTACGACGACATTGCCGGAATCGCCTCTCTGGCGAAGAACGTGGTGGACGAATACTACCGTATGCCCAACCGCAATAAGGCAAAGCAGCCCCAGGTCACCCTGAGCGTTGCCTGCTTCATTCCCAAACCCCATACGCCCTTCCAGTGGGAACGTCAGAACACCTTTGCCGAACTGGAAGAAAAGCAGAAATTCCTCTCCGAAAAGATCACCGACCGCAAGGTGCGTTATAATTACCACGATGCCAAGGTATCCCATATCGAAGCGGTACTGGCCCGCGGCGACAGACGGCTTGCCGATGCGCTGGAAACCGCTGTGGAACGTGGGATGTTCCTGGATGCCTGGGAAGAACAGTTTGATTTCGACAAATGGATGGAAGTATTTGCCGACTGCGGCATTGATCCGTCCTTCTACGCCAACCGCACCATCCCGGATGAGGAAATTCTCCCCTGGGATATGATCGACTGCGGTGTTTCCAAGGAATTTTTGCTGTCCGAGCGTCATAAAGCGGCCGAAGCGGCTGTTACACCCTCCTGCAAGGAAAAATGTTCCGGCTGCGGCGTGAACAAGCTGGTGGATAAGTCCATGTGCAGATGGTGTCCCGGCCATCCCGACAGCAGCGACAGCTCCGGAGACATCGCAGGCGGAAAACCTCTGCCTCCGAAACCGCCCCAGCCTCCGAAGGGAAGTGTAAAGGCGGAACGGACCGTACGTATGCGTTTCTCCAAATCCGGTCCGGCGCTGTATATCTCCCATCTGGAGCTGACCAAGGTCATGACCCGTGCGGTGGTACGTTCCGGTCTGCCGGTATATTATACGGAAGGCTTCAATCCCATTCCCAAACTGGTCTTTGCTACTCCTCTGTCCGTAGGATGCGGCGGGGAAGAGGAGATCTGCGATATCCGTCTGATGAAGGATATGCCGGATGCCCAGGTTCTGGCCAGACTGCAGGAAACCATGCCTCTCGGTATTGAGGTGAAGGAAGTCTATACCGCTGTGGGCAAGCCGGTGAATGTGCAGTATGCGGAAAACGTGATCACCTACGGCGGTTTTACCGTAACGGACGAACAGTGTGCCGCCATTGCGGAAATGTTCGCCTCTCCCGTTGTGATGATGAAGAAATCCAAGAGCGGCGAGAAGGAAGTGGACATTACCACCTTCATTCGTACTTTTCATGCGGAAAACGCGGACGGCAAACTGGTGATCACCGCTGTGACCGCCGCCAATCAGGAACACTATCTGAATCCGGAATACATCGCATCGGCCATTGAAAACCGGTTTGCGATTTCCGGTGATAAGGGCTACCACACCATCTGCCGCAAAAAGCTGTTTGAAGGCGACGGTGTGACACCCTTCCGGTAATTTCAGGTAAAACTGTCAAAAGATAATTTTTCAAGATCGCGGAGCTTTTCCAGTTCCGCGATCAGTTTTTTTCTGGCGGAAAGATACCCGGGAATATCACCTGCCAGATACCGCACCCCCGTTTCTTCCAGATACCCTTCGATCCGTTCGGTCCCCGCATTTCCCACAAACAGATTGAGAATCCACCTTGTGTTGCGCCAGATCTTACAGAACGTGTCGTAGGCATGATGGAAACTGACGAAATTCTTTCCTGATAGGTCTTCTGCCGTCGGAATATTGTCCGGCATCTGTTCCACCGCATGGAGCAGGGAAGCGGTGGTATCGGCGACAAACAGGCTTTCCCAGATTACCATACCGGTGACCAGAACCAGAATGGCTATAGCCAGAAGCAGAATTTTCATGTATCCTCCCGCAGCAGGCAGACGATCCCGCCCGCATCATCCAGCGTCAGCAGAAATACCTGCCCGATCTCCACCCCGCGCTTGTGCAGCTCCCTGTCCAGCCAGCTGCGGTTTTTCCGGCATCCGTTCAGTTCCCGTTCGCTGATTTTGCCGTCGATGATCAGAGGATGGGCAATCCCTTTGCCGGGGTGGGACAGCCGCATATCCCCGCAGGTAACGGGAGCGGCGTCGGGCAGGGGAAAGACGGACAGCTTGCCGTTTTCCTCCAGAATCGCATAATCCACCTCATCCAGAGAACCGAATCCCTTCTGCCGCAGTTCGGAGAGAAGCTCGTCCAGTTCCATCCGGTTATCGGAAAGGGCTTTACGGGAAAGTTTTCCCTTTTCTACCAGAACGGTAGGTGAGCCGTTGAGCAGCCGTTTCAGGGTATTGCAGCGGGTGGATGCGAAGGAAACGATCACTTCAATGGATACAAGCAGCAGAATGGGCAGAAGTGCGTTCATGATGGAAAGCTCTCTGTCGGTGATGGGACTGACCGCCAGTTCGGACAACATGAATGTGATGATCAGCTCGCTGACCTGCAAGTCTCCCATCTGTCGTTTCCCCATCAGCCTCATGGTACAGAGCAGAAACACATAAATAAAAACTGTACGCAGATAAACAGTAACCATAATCCGTCCTCCTTTACAGATTAGTCTGTACATTTCGTGGAAATGTATGCATACCCAAGGGGATGCGGACCGTTGAAAGGGTAGGCTTTTTTGATTTCGAAAAAATGGAAAACTGTATTGCAATGTGAAAAAGAATATGCTATAATGAAAAAAACTTGTATTTGTTTTTTGTTTTTTAATATAAATACAATGATTCAGGAGGAGAATCTATGCTCGATATTCAGGCAAAAGAAATATTCGGCGGTGAAGTACAGTATTTCCGCACAGATCCCGAATACTGGGAACTGATCGTAAAAAGACTGGCAGAAACTGGTTTGCGCACCTTGACTACTTATATTACATGGGAAACACATATGGTAAAGGAACCGGATGCGGAACATCCCATCGGTTACCTGGATTTTACCGGTGAAACCAATCCCCGTCTGAATCTGATGGGCTTTCTGGAAATTGTTGAAAAGTACGGTCTGAACCTGAATTTCCGCTGCGGTCCTTTCTGTTGCAATGAACTGCCCTGCGGTGGATATCCCCGTTTCCTTGTAACAGAAATGCCGGAGATTTTCGTGCTGAATAACGAAGACAAGTATACCAATGGTTATCGTATTGCCAGCAAGGATACCTTCCAGCCTTCCTATCTCCATCCCGTATATCTGGATCTCTGCCGTCAGTGGATCAATGAAATGGACAAGATCATCATCCCCCACCTGAAGGTAAACGGCGGATGCATCACCATGATCAATCTGGATAACGAAGTATCCTACATCGTACAGGATAGCTTCCTGCAGTCCGACTACAATCCCGTAAACGTGGCACCCGGCGGATTCTACCACCAGTTCCTGAAGGAAACCTACGGTTCTGTGGAAAACCTCCCCTACCGTACCAAGTATGCGGCATTCGAAGAGATCCCCGCCCCCCGTTCCGTACCGGAAAACATTGACGACGACTACGCTTATTATGCAGACTGGATGAAGTTCCATACCTGGGTGATGTGCCGGTATATCGAAGAAATACGCAAGATGCACGAAGCAAACGGCGTGACCTCCGATAAGGTTACTTTCATGACCAACTACGACCCGCACCTGCCGGAAGGTGTTCCCACCCGTATGCCCGATTTCGAAAAGGCATCCGGCGGTATCACCGGTTACGACTTCTATCGCAGTCCTTTCATGACCTATTCCGGTTATCAGTCCATGGCCCGTGTTATGAAGCTGATGACCAATACACTGGCATTCCCCTACAGCTCCGAATTCATGGCCGGTATCTGGGAAAAGATCCTCAGCTCCCGTATTTCCGACGACTGTATGCGTTTTATGGCCCGCTGTGCCTTTGCCCACGGCTGTAAGGCGATCCAGTGGTTCATGTTCAGCGACCGTGATTCCTGGAATGACGCACCTCTGTCCTCCCACGGTCACAAGCGTCCCAGCATTGATGTGCTCAGCGAAGTACCGGTGCTCCTCTTCGATAAGATCAAAAACTGGGATGCCATGAAGCCCATAAATGATATCGGTATCATCTACGACCTGACCACCCACATCCATACCTCCATCGGCGATCCGATGCCCTGTGCGGACGGAAAGCTGCATATCGGCAGTCCGAAGATCGACGGCGTGGAAGCGGGACTCGGTTCCAAGGAATACATCAGTATGTTCCGTCTGGCCGAACAGAACGGCGTACAGGCCGCGGCGATCGATATTCACTACAGCGACGCATCCCTGTATGACTATCCTCTGGTAGTATATCCCGGCTCTCCCGTCATCGCTGCAAAAACGGAAGAACAGCTGCGCAAGTACGTGGAAAACGGTGGTATACTGGCGATCACCGGTATTCTGCCCACCCGTTATGAAACCGGTGAAAAGTGCTGTTTCTTCGGCGGCGTACAGGCCGGTGAGCAGACCTTCGGCAAGGGCAGAGTGATCTTTGTGGACAAATACATCGGTCAGGGCGACTCGGAAGAAGATACTCTTGAAGACATTGCCCTGTTCGGTGAACTGCTGCAGAAGGCCAATGTGGTTCCGGCAGTGCATATGACCGCCAAGCCCTGTGAATGGAAAACGCTGACCGGCGCCGGCATGACGGACTTCAGACAGGAACGTATGCTGGGCAGCGCGGTTCTGCAGCAGGCCAACGGCGAAACGCTTCTGTTTGTGCTGAACCATTATCCGGAAGCCCATAAATTTACATTGAAATTCTCCATTCCCTGCACCAGGTTAGTGTGCCTGACGGAAGAAGAGGATGCTGTTGTGGAAAACGGCGTATGCACTCTCGATATCGACCGTAAGGATTGCCAGATCTACCGTGTGGAAGCATAATAATCGAACAGGAAAAATTCCTGCTGACAATACAAATTCTCTTACTCAGGAGGCAAAAACATGATGAACATTCAGGCGAAAGAAATATTCGGCGGTGAAATTCAGTACTGGCGTGTGGACCCCAAGTACTGGGAAAACATTATCCGCGCCTTTGCGGAAGCCGGTATGCGTACCGTGACATCCTATGTGCCGTGGGAATGTCATATCGTCGGTGCACCGGATGAAGAACATCCCGCAGGTGTGCTGGATTTCACAGGGGAAGTGGACCCCAAGCTGAATCTGATGCATTTTCTGGAACTGGTGGAAAAGTACGATCTGAATCTGAACTTCCGCTGCGGTCCGTTCTGCTGTGCGGAGCTGCTGTACGGCGGTCATCCCAAGTTCCTCGTAACCGAAATCGACGAGATCAATTCTCTGAATTTTGAAGACAAGCCTACCAGAGGGTACTTCGGTTCCAGCAACCAGCCCTCCTACCTCCATCCCCTTTATCTGGATTGGGTCAGAAAATGGTATGACGAAATGGCCAAGATCATCATCCCCCACCTGAAGGTGAACGGCGGATGCATTACCATGATCAATCTGGATAACGAAGTATCCTACATCGTACAGGACAGCTTCCTGCAGTCCGACTACAACCCCGTAAACGTAGCACCCGGCGGATTCTATCATCAGTTCCTGAAGGAAACCTACGGTTCTGTGGAAAACCTTCCTTACCGTACCAAGTATGCGGCGTTCGAAGAAATTCCCGCGCCCCGTTCCGTACCGGAAAACATTGACGACGACTACGCTTACTACGCAGACTGGATGAAGTTCCATACCTGGGTTATGT
Organism: Oscillospiraceae bacterium; assembly: GCA_015063745.1. GTDB lineage: Bacteria > Bacillota > Clostridia > Oscillospirales > CAG-272 > UMGS1696. Next base: position 45,277 of record SVTO01000015.1, read on the forward strand.
GCCGCTTTATCGAAGAACTGCGCAAGATGCACGAAGCCAACGGTATCACGGCCGATAAGGTTATTTTCATGACCAACTACGACCCGCATCTGCCGGAAGGCGTGCCCACCCGTATGCCCGATTTCGAAGAAGCATCCGGCGGTATCACCGGTTACGACTTCTACCGCGGTACCTTCATGAGCTATTCCGGATACCAGTCCCTGGCCCGCGTTATGAAGCTGATGACGGATACCCTGAAGTTCCCCTACAGCTCCGAATTTATGGCCGGTACCTGGGAAAAGGTGCTGAGTTCCCGTGTATCCGACGATCATATGCGTTTCATGGCCCGCTGTGCCTTTGCTCACGGCTGTAAGGCGATCCAGTGGTATATGATACACGACAGATATACCTGGGGTGACTCCCCCGTATCCCTTCACGGACACAAGCGTCCCAGCATTGACGTGCTCCGCGAAACCCCGAAGATCCTCTTCGATAAGATAAAGAACTGGGATGCCATGAAGCCGGTGAACGATATCGGTATTATCTACGACCTGACTGCCCACATCCATACCTCCCTCGGTGATCCGATGCCCTGCAACGATGGCAATCTGTATATCGGTAATCCGAAGATCGACGGCGTGAACGCAGGTATCGCTTCCAAGGAATATATCGGTCTGTTCCGTATAGCCGAACAGAACGGCGTACAGGCTGCGGCTATCGATATTCATTACAGCGACGCATCCCTGTACAAGTACCCTCTCATAGTATACCCAGGTTCTCCCGTCATCGCTGCGAAAACGGAAGAACAGCTGCGTAAATACGTGGAAAACGGCGGTGTACTGGCCATTACCGGTATCCTGCCCACCCGTTATGAAACCGGTGAAAAGTGCTGCCTGTTCGGCGGTGTACAGGCCGGTGAACAGACCCTCGGCAAGGGCAAAGTGATCTTTGTGGACGCTTATCTGGGCCAGGGCGAGTCTGAAAAGGACAGCATGGAAGATATCAGCCGCTTCGGTGAAGTGCTGAATATGGCCAAAGTGGTGCCTGCAGTACGTATCTCCAGCGATGCATTTGTACTGGCCGAATGGAACAGAGCGCCCTCCGTACAGCCCCGTATGCTGGGCAGCGCGGTTCTGCAGCAGGCCAATGGCGAAACGATTCTGTTCGTGATGAACCACAATCCCGATGCCCATGAATTCAAGCTGGAATTCTCCATTCCCTGCACCAAGCTGGTGTGCCTGACGGAAGAACAGGATGCAGTTGTGGAAAACGGCGTATGCATCCTCGACATCGACCGCAAGAACTGCCAGATCTACCGCGTGGAATAATCCGCAGCCATAACATATTCAGGCAGGGTCCTATGAAGGATCCTGCCTGTTTTTATCCGGGAAATTCTATGAATAAATCCAAAAAATACGGAAAGACTATTGCTATATTCCCGGAAACATGCTAAAATAAATATGCAAAACCAAATATGGAGGTATGATATGAAAAACACAAACAAGTACACAGGAACCAAAACCGAAGCCAATCTGGCGGCTGCATTTGCCGGCGAATCCCAGGCCAGAAATAAGTACACCTATTTTGCTTCTGTTGCCAAGAAGGAAGGCTACGAACAGATTTCCGCTCTCTTCCTCAAAACCGCTGAAAACGAAAAAGAACACGCCAAACTGTGGCTGAAGGAACTGGAAGGCATCGGCGATACCGCTGAAAATCTGCTGGCTGCTGCCGAAGGTGAAAACTACGAATGGACGGATATGTACGAAGGCTTTGCCAAGACTGCGGAAGAAGAAGGCTTTACTGCCCTCGCCGCAAAATTCCGTCTGGTTGCCGCTGTTGAAAAGCATCACGAAGAACGTTACCGCGCTCTCCTGAAGAACGTGGAAACCGCTCAGGTATTCGAAAAGAGCGAAGTAAAGGTATGGGAATGCCGTAATTGCGGTCATATCGTTGTAGGTACCAAAGCCCCCAAAGTATGTCCCACCTGTGCCCATCCCCAGAGCTACTTCGAAATCCACGAAGAAAACTATTAATCCGGAATTACAAGGGGCGAAGAAAAAATCTTCGCCCCAAAATCATAAAAAGGACTCTGCCGCACACCCGGTTCCATCAACCGTAAGTCCGGCAAAGTCCTTTTTCATTTTCTATAGAAGTTTTTGAGAGAATAGGGGGTGTCGGGGGGAAGGGGTGCTTTTTTCAAAAAGTACCTCTTCCCCCTGGCAAAATCTCCCTTACAGAGTCTCAATCCAGATATTACGGAATTTTACAGGATTACCGTGGTCCTGGAGCATCAGAGGGCCTTCGGCGACGGGATGATTGATGCAGCCGCCGGGGGTGTGGGTGTGCAGGATAATGTTGTTGTGGATAACAACACCGTTCTGCAGGATGGTGGCGCGTGCTGCTTCTGTTCTTTCTCCGCGGTCGTTATAACGGGGGGCACGGAAGATGATGTCGTATGTCTGCCATTCCAGAGCGGGCTTGCAGGCATTGACACGGGGGGTATAGTGGGTATAAATACCGCCGCAGTCACTGCATTCGAGATTTTCAATACCGTAGGAGTCCAGAATCTGCAGTTCGTAGCAGCCATGAATATATACGCCGCTGTTGCCTTTTTCCTGACCTACAGCGTCGGGCATATCGGGTTCCATCCATTCCAGATGAATGTGCGCGTCCTTGTAGGTTGCCTTGGAAACGATGCTGACCCAATTGCCGGGAACCGTCATTGTACCGTCATCGTTCAGAATCCACGGATTGGGGGTACCGTCCTGAGCGGTGAAGTTGTCCAGTGTTGTGCCGTCGAATAATACGATTTTTGCCATAATATGTCTCCTTAATATAACAAATTGGTTATCTGTATTATAGCACATATTCCCCGACTGTGCAATAGCTGAATGAAAAAGAGTATATATTTTTGAGATACACTCCCCAAAAAACAGCGGGAAACAAATCTTGACTACGGGCGAATGCTGTGATATACTTATAGTATACTGAAAAAACGAGGAATCGGCGATGGAAAACGTAACATATAAATGTCCCAACTGCGGGGCATCGCTGGATTTTGGTGCGGCCACCGGTCAGATGCAGTGTGCCTACTGCGACAGTGTTTTCGATGTGGAAACCCTATGCGATCTGGCCAATGAGGAAACAGCCGCTCCGGAGGAAACCGACTGGGAACAGGAAAATCCGGATAACCATTGGACGGAGGAAGAAGAAGCCTCCCTGCGCAGCTATGTGTGCAAGTTCTGCGGTGCGGAAGTGCTGACGGATGCCACCACAGCGGCTTCCAGATGTCCGTACTGTGACAACAACCTGATTTTTGCATCCCAGCTCAGCGGAAGCCTGAAGCCGGATGTGGTGATCCCCTTCAAAATCACGAAAAAACAGGCCGAAGAAGCCTTGAAACAGTTCTGCAGCGGCAAGTTCCTGCTGCCGAAGAGTTACCATACGGAAAGCCGCATCGAGGAAATCAAGGGCGTGTACGTGCCTTTCTGGCTGTACGACTGTACGGCGGAAGGGAATATCCGCTACGATGCCCGAAACGTACGTACCTGGAGTGACCGGAACTATATCTATACCAAAACCGACCACTATCTGGTGGAACGAACCGCACGGATGGGATTTGCCAATATCCCGGAAGACGGCTCCACCAAGGCGGATGATAACTATATGGAAGCCCTGGAACCCTTCGACTACGGCGAACTGCGGGATTTCGATATGCCGTACCTGTCGGGCTTTCTGGCGGACCGGTATGATGTGACCGCCGAAGAGTGCCGGAGCAGAGCGGAAACACGAATCCGCAACAGCGTGGAACAGGAGATTGCGAAAACCGTACACGGGTACCAGAGCATGAGTGTCCGTTCCCGTCAGGTACATATGGATGCGGGTAAGGTGCGCTACGGACTGCTGCCGGTGTGGATGCTGTCCACCCAGTATAAGGATAAAATATACCGCTTTGCCATGAACGGACAGACGGGAAAGTTTGTGGGAGAACTGCCCATCGACCGGGCGAAATTCTGGGGTCTGTTTGCCGCCATTGCTGCAGCCGGTGCCGTAATCGGCGGCATCGTGGGCATGATCGGCATCTGATTGCGGGAGGCGTATGAGAATGATGAAAAAACAAATCTGGATTCTGTGCACGCTGTTGACTGTACTGCTGACTCTCGCCGTGGCGGCTGACGGTGTGTATGTGATCGACAATGCAGGCCTGCTGTCGGACGATGCCCGGGAGCGGCTGGAGGATGCCGCAGAAAACGCATCCGCGGAAATGGGTGTGGATTTTGTTATCCTGACGGAATACGGCATCGGCGGCGAAGACCCGTATATGTATGCGGCGGATTTCTACGATTACGGCGGATATGCCATGGATGGTGTGATTCTGTTTCTGGATATGGAAGAAAGAAACTGGTGCATCATCACCTCCGGCAGCTGTATTTCCGGGGTGGACAATACCGAAATTGACCGTATCGGCGATGTTATGGTACCCTATCTCTCGTCCGGAGATTATGAAACCGGTTTTTCCGTATTTCTGGAGGAAACCGCCTATTGGATGACAGAGGTTGTGTGGGCGGATGACGGCTATACGGATGATGACTACTTTTATGACGACGAATACTACGATCCGCCGCGGGTGGAGTATCAGAAAACCGTGTCTGTGCCCCAGTGTATTGCCGTGGGCGGTGTGATCGGACTGATTGTCGCGCTGATCGTTTGCTTTACGATGCGTTCGAAAATGAACACGGCAAAGCCTCAGTTCGCGGCCGGATTTTATATGGTGGACAACTCCTTTGAACTGCTCCATTCCAGGGACCGCTTCCTGTACAGCAATGTTTCCAAGGTGGCAAGACCCAAGGAAAACCATTCCGGCGGAAGCAGAAGCGGAGGCGGCAGTTTCCGCGGAAGCAGCGGTCGTTCTCACGGCGGAGGCGGCGGCAGATTCTGAGTGCAATAGCCTGCGCCACAAAAAAATAAAGGCTCAATGTCAATAGTTGGGGTAAAGAAAATCCAATAAAACAACGAAAAGAGAGAATTGGAAACCGATTCTCTCTTTTTCATGAGAAGGAAAAGAGAATTCGGTTACGGAATCTGGAGAATTTAT
>SVTO01000016.1 GCA_015063745.1 Oscillospiraceae bacterium
AAAAACAAACGACAGCACGACACAAAGAGTAGTAAAAAAATGCCCGTCCGCACAGGACACCAAAAACAAACGACAGCACGACACAAAGAGTAGTAAAAAAATGCCCGTCCGCACAGGACACCAAAAATAAACAGTTTGCACGACTCAAAGAGTAGTAAAAAAATGCCCGTCCGCACAGGACACCAAAAACAAACGATAGCACGACACAAAGAGTAGTAAAAGAATAACCGTCCGTGTAGGACAAAAAGAAGTCACATGAATTTTCACAATGCTTATTGCAATTTACCGATAGATATGGTATAAATAAAGTGTTATCCCCCGGGGTGGTACGAAATTGCATCCCCGGAAGAAAAAAGGAGAAAATCATGCGTAAACTGATCGTAAAAGGGAAAATTGCAAACGCAGTACATGCCGTTCCCGGGATGGGAACCGCAGAAGTGCACGCTGCGGAAGAACTTGTGAAATATCTCGGCCTTATGGGGATTCCCGAAGGGGAAGGACTCACCGTAAAGATCGACATCGATGAATCCATCGGCCGGGACGGATACAGAATCCATATCGTGGATGAGGATACCCTGGAGATCGCCGGCGGTAACGGACGTGGGGTGAACTACGGTGTATACCGGTTTCTCGAACGATATGCCGGTGTGCGGTACTTCATGCCCGGACTGGAAACTCTTGGAGAGGGAGACATCGTTGTGGAGGAAGATTATGCTTTTGCGCCGGTGTTTGAACTGCGTCAGTCCGACTGGAAATGCTGCCGTGACGTGGATTGGAGCGTGAAGAACGGTGTCAACGATATGCTGTCCATTCCGGAAGAAAGAGGCGGATGTTTCCGTTACGCTAAAGGATATTGGGCACATACCATGTCAAAACTGGCGGGAACGGATAAACAGCCCTGTGTAACGGATCCCGAAGTATTGAAAAAGACCATTGCCTCCGTGCGGGAGGTATTGAGGAGAGAGCCGAAGGAGGTCATCATATCGGTAACCCAGGATGACGGTTCCTATCGTTGTACCTGTGACCGGTGTATGAAGATCGTGGAGGAAGAAGAAAGCTGGTCCGGATTGTATCTGCGGTTTGTGAATCAGGTAGCGGAAGCCGTGGAAGAGGAATTCCCGGATGCCGTGATCGATACCTTTGCCTACTACTATACGGAAAAAGCACCCAAGATCACCAGACCCCGCCACAATGTATGTATACGTCTGTGTGCGTACTCCTCTTGTCACAGCCATACCGTGAGTGATAACGGCTGCCCGGGAAATATTAAGTTCAACAAGGTTGTGGAAGACTGGTTTGCCATCTGCGACCGTATCTATATCTGGGAATATACCCAGAACTATCACTACTATATCCCCCCCTATCCGGATTTCGGCATACTGCGGCAGAATATGCGGTACTATGCGGAACACGGTGCGAAAGGGATATATCCGGAAGGAAACCACAACTCGCCCAGCTATGCCGGATTCGGAGAACTGCGGTGCTATCTGCTGGCCAGACTGATGTGGGATCCCTACATGAGCAACCAGGATTACTACGGCCACATGGATGAATTCCTGGCAGCGTATTACGGCAAGGGCTGGCGGTACATCCGGGCGTATCTGGACAATCTGATGGGCATGATACCGGCAAACTGTATGGGTGGTATCCACCCCTCGGAATATCTGCGCCGGGATATGTTGGAAGTACTGGCGGGCACCTTTGAAGAGTGGTGGAACAAAGCGGAAGAGCTGGCCGGAGACAGACTGGAATATGTCAAGCGCACCCGTCTGCAGTGGGAATACCTGCGGCTGGATCTCTACCCCGACGAAGAGAAGGGCAGAGCCTTTGATAAAGCGATACGGGAAAACAACATATACTGGAGGGAAGATATAAGCGACCTGCTTCCCGAAAATCCGCCGGAACGATTTGCCCGTTCGCCCTACACCTGGTACTGGGACAAGTGCGATCCTTTCGGCACACCGGTATAAGGAAGAAAAAAACAAACGATTGAAAATTATACCTGCAAAGGAGAAAAATATGCATAAACTGATCATTAAGGGAAAAGAATTTGAAGCGATCCGCGTACAGGTGGGCGAGGATATTGTAGCACAGAACGCCGCCGCGGAATTTGTGAAATACATGGGGAAAATGGGTATTCCCGAAGGGGACGGCCTGAATGTAAAGTTCTACCGGGACAATACCCTGGGTATTGACGGCTACCGTATCTCCATCGTGGACGAAAACACCATCGAATTTGTGGGCGATTACTACTGCGGTATGATTTATTCCGTATACGATTTTCTGAAGCTGTACGCCGGCGCACGCTTCTTCACGCCCGAGATCGAGCATCTGGGCAAGGGCGACATCGTATTCGACGAGGATTACGCCTTCACCCCCGTTTTTGAAAAGCGCGAGTCCGACTTCAACAAGTACATAAACAATACCGACTGGGCGGTGAAGAACCATGTCAATCGCGGCGTACCCGCTCATGTGGGTAAGGCTGTGACGGGTTTCAGCTGCGGCGGTGTGCATACCTTTGAACAGTTCTCCGGCGTGCCCCAGGACAAGCAGCCCTGTCTGTCCGACCCCGAGGTGCTGAAGAAGGCCATTGCCTGGGTACGCGAGATCATCGCCAAGAACCCCCAGTGCCGCAGTGTATCCGTGACCCAGAACGACAACCTGAAGGGCTACTGCACCTGTGAAAAATGTGCGGCTGTGGATGCGGAAGAAGGAAGCCAGGCAGGTACTCTGCTGCGTTTCGTGAACGCCATTGCGGAAGATGTATGCAAGGACTACCCGGATGTAATGATCGAAACCTTTGCGTACTACTACACCCAGAAGGCTCCGAAGATCACCAAGGCCCATCCGAACGTATACATCCGTCTCTGCTCCATCTGCAACTGCTTCAGCCATGCCATCAACGACAGCTCCTGCCCGGAAAACCGTAAGTTCCATAAGGACATTGATGACTGGTACAATGTAGTGGGCGTTAAGAGAATGCATGTATGGGACTATGTAGCGAACTTTGCGGGCTATGTACACCCGAACCCGAACTTTGCGACCATGCGTGACAATATGCGTTACTATGCGGAGCATAACGTAAAGGTAATGTACCCCGAAGGACCCTATGACTCCCACAACTCCGCGGAATTCGGCGAACTGCGTACCTACCTGCTGGCACAGCTGATGTGGAATCCCTACATGGATGCGGAAGAATACTACAGGCACATGGATGAATTCCTGGAAGCCTACTACGGCGAAGGCTGGCGATATATCCGTCTGTTCATCGACTGGACTGCCGGTGCGGTGACGCAGGGTCACATGACGCTGAACAAGGCGCCCTTTGACATCATTGCGAAGGACAAGTGGGCTGCCATGGAAGACACCTGTGACCTGTGGTGGAACAAGGCGCTGGAAATGGCCGGGGACAAGGCGGAAAACGTGAAGATGTCCAAGCTGCAGTGGGATTTCATGAAGCTGCAGTTCCATCCCGACGCTGCCGAAGCGGAAAAGTACATGGACACGATCGAAGCCAACCATATCACATGGAGTGAAGGCTATTTCAAGATCAGAAGAGACAGAGCCGGTCAGCCCCCGGAAGACTGGTTCAAGGAATAAAACAGCATTACACGGCACAGGGACAGCCAAGGAGGAAAAACCATGCGTAAGCTGATCGTAAAAGGAAAAGAATTTTCAGCGGTACAGGTACAGGTCGGAGACGACATTGTAGCCAAGCACGCCGCATCGGAATTTGTGAAATACATGGGAAAAATGGGTATTCCGGAAGGGGAAGGCCTGACGGTGAAGTTGTACCGGGATGAAAACATCGGTATTGACGGCTACCGTATCCACATTGCGGACGAAAACACTCTGGAACTGGTGGGCGACTACCACAGAGGTATGATGTACGCCGTATACGATTTTCTCAAAATCTATGCCGGCGCCCGGTTCTTCACACCGACCATCGAAACCCTGGGAGAAGGGGACATTGTTGTAGATAAAGATACGGAATATGTCCCGGATTTTGAATGGCGTAGTGTCTTTTTCCAAAAATATACACAGGATAAGTATTGGAGCGCCAAAAACCATTTGTCCGTAAATATAACACCGGAGTTCGGAAAGGATATCGGTGTTTACAGCGCGGGCGGTATCCATACTTTTGAGAAATTTTCCGGTGTACCTCAGGAAAAGCAACCCTGTCTCAGCGATCCCGAAGTGTTGAAGAAGGCGATCGCATGGGTACGTGAGGTGATTGAAACCACGCCGAATGTCCGCAGTGTGTCCGTGTCACAGAACGACAACGTGAAAGGCTACTGTACTTGTGAAAAATGTGCTGCTGTTGACGCGGAAGAAGGCAGCCATGCCGGTACTCTGATTCGTTTTTTGAACGCTATTGCGGAAGATGTATGCAAGGATTATCCCGACGTTCTGATCGAAACTTTTGCGTACTACTATACCCAGAAGGCACCAAAGATCACCAAGGCACATCCCAATGTATATATCCGTATGTGCTCCATGTGCAACTGCTTCAGCCACTCCATTGACGACAGCTCCTGCCCGGCGAACAGACAGTTCCATCAGGATGTGGATGACTGGTACAAAGTGGTTGGTGTTAAGAGAATGCACGTATGGGATTACGTGGCAAACTTTGCAGGAGCCGGATATATTCATCCCAATCCGAACTTTACCACGATGCGGGATAATATGCGTTATTACGCAGAGCACGGTGTAAAGCATATGGGTCCGCAGGGTGCATGGGATTCTTACAATTCCGGGGAATTCGGCGAGCTGCGTACCTATCTGCTGGCACAGCTGATGTGGAATCCGTACATGGATGCGAATGAATATTACACACATATGGACGAATTCCTGGAAGCCTACTACGGAGCGGGCTGGCGGTACATCCGTGCCTTTATCAACTGGACCACATCCGAGGCAAGACAGGGCCATATGACCATCAACAAAAAGCCTTTTGAGATCATTGCCAGAGACAAATGGGAAGCCATGGTGGAAACCTGTGATCTGTGGTGGAACAAGGCGCTGGAAATGGCGGGGGACAAAGCGGACAACGTGAAATTCTCCAAGCTGCAGTGGGATTTCATGAGACTGCAGTTCCATCCCGACGCTGAAAAAGCGGAAAAGCTGATTGATACGGTGGAAGGAAACAAGATGTACTGGAGCGAAACCTGGGTACACGTCAGAAGAGACCGTATGGATCAGCCGCCGGATACATGGTTCGAATATTAAGACTGCATTACATGAGACAAAGTCAGACATGGAGGACAAAACATGCGTAAGCTGATCGTAAAAGGCAAAGAATTTTCTGCGATTCAGGTGCAGGTTGGCGAAGATATTGTAGCACAGCATGCTGCCTCGGAATTCGTGAAATACATGGATAAAATGGGCATCCCGGAAGGGGAAGGCCTGACGGTGAAGCTGTACCGGGATGAAAACATCGGTATTGACGGCTACCGTATCCACATTGCGGATGAAAACACTCTGGAGCTGGTGGGTGACTACCACAGAGGTATGATGTATGCCGTATATGATTTCCTGAGAAACTATGCCGGCGCCCGGTTCTTCACACCGACCATCGAAACCCTGGGAGAAGGGGACATTGTGGTGGACGAGGATACGGAATATGCGCCGACCTTTGAAAGCCGCGGTATGTATTTCCCGAAATATGTAAACGATACGTACTGGGCTACCAAGAACCATATTTCCTGCGGTATCGGACCTGAATTCGGCATGGCCATCAGCGGTTACAGCGCCGGCGGTATCCATACTTTTGAAAAGTTTTCCGGTGTACCTCAGGAAAAGCAGCCTTGTCTGTCCGATCCGGAAGTACTGAAGAAGGCGATCACATGGGTACGCGACGTGATTGCCAAAAATCCGAATGCCCGCAGTGTATCCGTAACGCAGAACGACAATGTCAAGGGCTACTGCACCTGTGAGAAATGTGCGGCTGTTGATGCGGAGGAGGGAAGCCATGCCGGTACGCTGATCCGCTTTGTCAATGCCATTGCGGAAGACATCTGCAAGGATTATCCCGACATGCTGATCGAGACTTTTGCGTACTACTATACCCAGAAGGCTCCGAAGCTGACAAAGGCCCATCCCAACGTATACATCCGCATCTGTTCCATGTGCAACTGCTTCAGTCACTCTATCGATGACAGCTCCTGTCCGGCGAACAGACAGTTCCATCAGGATGTGGACGACTGGTACAATGTAGTGGGCGTCAAGAGAATGCACGTATGGGATTATGTAGCAAACTTTGCGGGCTACGTACATCCGAACCCGAACTTTATCACGATCCGCGACAACATGCGCTACTATGCGGAGCACAATGTAAAGCAGATCGGTCCGCAGGGTGCATGGGACTCCCACAACTTTGCGGAATTCGGCGAGCTGCGGTTCTATCTGCTGGCACAGCTGATGTGGAATCCGTACATGGATGCATCGGAATACTACCGTCACATGGACGAATTCCTGGAAGCCTACTACGGAGCGGGCTGGCGGTACATCCGTTACTTCATTGACTGGATGTGTGCCGCATCTCTGCAGAACCATGTAACGCTGAATCTGCCGCCTTTTGAGATCATTGCGAGAGACAAGTGGGAAGGCATGCTGGAGACCTGTGAAATGTGGTGGACCAAGGCGCTTGAACTGGCCGGAGATAAGGCAGAAAACGTAAAGATTTCCATGCTGCAGTGGGAATTCATGAAGCTCCAGTTCCATCCGGACCCGGTAAAAGCGGAGGAATACATCAACACGGTTGAGGCGAATGACATTGCGTGGAGTGAAAACTATTTCCACATCCGCCGCGACAGACTGGCGCAGCCGCCGGAAGACTGGTTTAAGGAATAATATTTTGGATTTGGCCGCTGTACTGAGGAAAGATTTTCCTCGGTACAGCGGCTTTTGTGTTTTTCTTTGGTTTTTCTACGGGTGGAATATCTAAATCGCTTATTCTTTTTTGTCCTTGGCGGACGGGTAGTTGTTTACTACTCTTTGTATGGCTAAACTCATTATTCTTTTTTGTCCTACACGGACGGATATTCTTTTACTACTCATTGAATCGTGCAGAGCGATTCTTTTTTGTGTCCTGTGCGGACGGCACTTAGAGGGACCTGCCAAAGCGAGGCCCCTCTAAGAACTCCCCCGCTTTATTAAGAGCTACGTTGGTCTGGTATTGGTTGTTGGATTGGTCAAAGTAGTGGAGGATGCAAATCAGCGCTGACCGCGGGAGGGGTGCATTAGTGGGGGCATACTGTTGGGATTAGGGAAGGTTTAGTAGTGTACAGTGATATGGTCTGGGTTCTATCTCATCCGTGCTAACCGCGCGAAGACTGAATGGCAGTCCTAAGACATGGCGGTCAGCTCAGATTTTTAATGCACCCAACTTTGTACTGTAGGCAGACCCACTCTTAGTCTGTACAACCTGTCAGCGGTCAAACTCCCCTATTCATCCCGCGGTCAGCGTAGTTAATCCATTACTCCACTACTGAACCCAACAAACCCACACCAAACAACCTCCCCTCAAGCACCAAGCGGCAGCCAAATTCTTCCTGCACGGCACATTCTTCTGTGCACAAACCCACTTTTCCACAAAACGAACCGTCAACGGTATCTCTCCACTAATGCACCCCCCGGCGGTTAGCCATAATTGAAAAACGAGCCTGATAAACCCAAAGAATCGCCCGACCCGAATACCTCAACCCTTCCACCTAAGCGGGGGAGTTCTTAGAGGGGCCTCGCGCCTGCAGGCCTCTCTAAGTGCCGTCCGCACAGGACACCAAAAATAAACGATTTGCACGACTCAATGAGTAGTAAAAGAATAAACGTCCGCCAAGGACAAAAAACAAAAGATTCAGACATCCGAACCGTAGAGAGAAAAAAGAAAAAGAAAAAGAAAAAGAAAAAAGAAAAACTCCCCTCATCCCGTTGACATCCCGAAGGGTTTGTGTCATAATATAGATATAAAAAACACCACCGGAGGAGAAAATCATGCCCTTAAATATCCCAGATTACCATAAAACAGAACAAATCCTGCACGTAGGATGTGAAATCCCCCACGCGTATTTCATTCCCTACGCCGATTACCAAACGGCGAAAAAAGAAATACGCGATAACAGCCCGTATTTCAAAAACCTCTGCGGAACGTGGGACTTCCGCTTCTTTGACAGCGTAAGTGAAATCTGCGACTTTACCGCAGAAGATTTCGCAAAGGACGGCATGGATAAACTGCCCGTGCCTATGAATTGGCAGATGGCATTGGATAAAGGGTACGATGTGCCCAATTATACCAATATTAATTACCCCATCCCCGTGGATCCGCCCCATGTGCCCGATGAAAACCCCTGCGGCCTGTATGTCAGAGAGTTCAGACTCCCGGCAGGGATGGAGGATAAGGATATCCTTCTGAACTTCGAAGGCGTGGATTCCGCATTCTATGTCTGGGTCAACGATACCTTCGCCGCCTATTCCCAGGTCAGCCATATGACCACCGAAATCAATATCACCGATAAAGTGAAGTCTGGGAAAAATACCCTTAAAGTTCTGGTCCTCAAATGGTCCGACGGAACCTATCTGGAAGACCAGGATATGTGGCGTATGTCCGGTATCTTCAGAGAGGTTTACCTCCTCTTCCGTGACAAAAACCGCATTGCCGATGTCTTTGTACACGCCGATCTGAGTGATTCCTTCGATGCCGTCACCTTCAGCGCCGGGATTACCTCTGCCGGTAAGATCGATGCCGCATGGACCCTCTATGCGCCCGACGGGGATAAGATCGCTTCCGGCTGTGCGGCTGTGGACGGGGAAGGGAAGATTACCCTGCCGGCAATCGAAAATCCTGCCCTGTGGTCCGATGAATCTCCCGCCCTTTATACCCTTTGCCTGTGCAGCGGAAGCGAATGTATCTGCTTCCCCATCGGCGCCAGAAAGGTGGAGATCAGAGACCGGGTTATTTACATAAACGGCCGGAAGGTAAAAGCCAAGGGCGTGAACCGCCATGACAGCCATCCGCTGCTGGGACACGCCACACCAATGGAGCACATGATCAGGGATATCGAGATCATGAAGCGCCATAACGTGAATATGGTACGGACCTCCCATTATCCCAGTGATCCCCGGTTCATCGGCCTGTGTGACAAATACGGCCTGTATGTGTGCGATGAAACGGACCTGGAAACCCACGGTATGAATCCCTGGGGCAGACTGTCCGACATTCCTGCCTGGGAAAAGGCCTATCTGGACAGAGCCAAACGTATGGTGGAACGGGATAAGAATCACCCCTGCGTGATCATGTGGTCCCTGGGCAACGAATCCGGACTGGGCTGCAATCATGTGGCCATGACAGCATGGATCCGCGGCAGGGATAATTCCCGCATGGTCCACTACGAGGGCGCCAACTTCAATTACTCCGGTAATGTGGTGCGGAATGACGTTACCGATCTGGAAAGCCGGATGTATCCCGAGGCATCTTCCTGCCGGGAATATTGCGAAAACCCCGACTCCGCACTGCCCCTGTTTCTCTGCGAATACTGCCACGCCATGGGCAACGGCCCCGGAGATTTGAAGGAATACTGGGATCTGATTCCTCAGTATGACAATTTCTTCGGCGGATGCGTGTGGGAGTTCACGGACCACAGCGTAGCCATCGGGGACGTGTACCGGAATCCGGCTTATACCTACGGCGGTGACTTCGGCGATACTCCCAATGACGGCAATTTCTGCGTGGACGGACTGGTTTATCCCGACCGCAGACCCCATGTGGGCCTTCTGGAACTGAAGCAGGCCATCATGCCCTTCCATGTACGCAGCGGCGAAAATCCGGGAGAGATCATCATCCGCTCCCGCCGGTACTTTACAAGCCTGTCCGATATATCCCTCCTCTGGTGGGTGGAATCGGACGGAAAACCGGTACTCTCCGGCGAAGTGGCTGCACTGGACATTGCTCCGGAATCGGAAAAAACCTATACTCTCTTTGACGATACCACATTCTACGGCAGCACGACGCTGAATCTGTCCCTGCGGTATAACGAAGCCAAGGCCTATGCTCCCGCCGGTCATGAGGTGGGTATGGTACAGTTCATTCTGAACGCCGTTGAGCCGGTATGGACAGCACCGTGCAGCCGGTATCCTGTGGAAACGGAAGAAACGGGTAATACCATCTCCGTTACCTGCGGGGATACCGTATATACCATCGACCACGTATCCGGCTGTATCCGGGATATCACCGACAACGGCGCATCCCTGATCACCGAACCCATCGTACCCCAAATCTGGCGTGCGCCTACAGACAACGACCACAGCTTCGGACACAACATCGCCGGCTGGTGGAGAAGAGTCGGGCTTGACCGCGCGAAGGTTAAGTGCTACGAATGCCGGATCACGGAAAATACAGAGGCCAAAGTGGTGATTGAGGCACAGTTCTCCATGTCTGCAGCCGCTATGCTGCCCGTTCTGAAGGGAACTGTACGGTATACCGTTACGGGCGAAGACGGCATTACCCTGTCCTATGACATGAAGTGGCTGGCCGGAGCGGAAAAGCAGTATAAGCTCTTCTATCCCCGTTTCGGTGTGCGTCTGACCATGCCCGAGGGAAGCGAACAGATGCGCTACTACGGCTACGGACCTACGGAAAGTTACATCGACAAGCGTCTGGCGGCCAGACTGAGCGAATGGGGCACCACCGTGACGGACAATTTCGAGCCGTACGTAAGACCCCAGGAAAACAGCGCCCATTACGGATGCCGCTGGGCAAAGGTCACATCTGTTGCCGGTCACGGACTGCTGTTCACTGCGCAGACACCCTTCTCCTTCAGCGCATCCCACTTTACACCGGAACAGCTGACGAACATTAAGCATAACCACGAGCTTGTTCCCGATAAGGAGACCACCGTCATCATCGACTATAAGCAGAGCGGTATCGGCTCCAATTCCTGCGGCCCCGTGCTGGAGGAAAAGTACCGCTTCGATGAAGAAACCTTTACGTTTACCATGCGTATCTCCCCCGTATTCAGCGGCGGTGCCGACGGGTACGGTATGATGCGCCTGTAATACAGTCAAAAATAAATTCAAATAAAGGATGGATACCAAAATGACCAAGAAGATTGCTCCCTCTATGATGTGCGCGGACTACAGAACCCTGCCCGCCCTGCTCGACACCTTTGCCGAAACCGGCATTGAATATCTGCACATTGATATTATGGACGGTGTGTTCGTAAAGAACTTCACCCTCGGCACCGACTACTGCAAGAGACTGCGCGCCATGACCGATATTCCGCTGGATATCCACATGATGGTTACCGAACCGGAAACCAAGATCGGCTGGTTTGAACCCAAGGAAGGCGAATATGTCTCCATTCACTACGAAGCAACCAACCACCTCCAGAGAGCGCTGGCCGAAATCAAGAAGTACGGCGCCAAGCCCATGGTGGCTCTGAACCCCGCAACTCCCCTGTGCGTAATGGACTACATCCTGGACGACATCGACGCCGTTCTGCTGATGACCGTTAACCCGGGCTTTGCAGGCCAGAAGATCGTTCCCAAGATGTTCGATAAGGTAAGAGACTGCCGCAAGTATCTGGACGAACGTGGATACAACCATGTGGAAATCGAAGTGGACGGCAACGTAAACTTCCCCAACACTGTTAAGCTGGCAGCAGCAGGCGCGGACATCTACGTAGCCGGCACCTCCAGCGTATTCATGGGTGACGATATCACCGGCAACATCGCAAAAATGCGCCGTATCTTCAATGGAGAAGACATCGGTGAATAAGACTTCTCTGACCGCTCTTCTGGCGCAGGACGGGTTTTCCTGTACCTGCGGCCGGAAGCATTACGGTCTGCTGAAGGACTGTGCCATCGGCAGAAATGCCATCCCGGACAGTCTGATCCCGTTTCTGGAAAAATACAATATCCGTCATCCCTTTATCCTGTGCGACGGCAATACCTTCCGTGCGGCGGGAGAACAGGTCACGGCATTGTTGAACCGCGCGGGAATACCGTATACCCTTCACTGTATCGGGAGAGAAAAGCCCGCCCCGGATGAGAAGATCGTCGGGGAAGCGGTGATGTTCTGCGATGCAGCCTGTGACGGTGTTCTGGCGGTGGGCGGCGGCGTGATCAACGATACAGGAAAGATTCTTGCCGGTATGGCGGGGATTCCCGATATTTACATCGCCACAGCGCCCTCCATGGACGGATTCGCATCGGCCACATCCTCCATGGAAAGAGCAGGACTGAAAGTCTCCCTGCCGTCCCGCTGTCCCGATGCCGTAATCGGTGACGCGGCGGTTCTGGCATCCGCTCCGACGGAAATGATCCGCTCCGGCGTGGGGGACATGATCGCCAAATACATAAGCCTTGCGGAATGGGAGATCGCCCATCTGCTGATCGGGGAATATTTCTGCCCCGTGGTGGCGGATATGGTACGGGAAGCACTGGACACCTGCGCCAGGGAAGCCGAAGCGGCGGTGAACGGGGATGAAAATGCCGTATGCCGTCTGACAGAAGCGCTGGTGCTCTCCGGTATGGCCATGAACTACGCCGGTCTGTCCCGTCCCGCATCCGGTATGGAGCATTATATCTCCCATATCATCGATATGCAGGCATTGGAATTCGGCACCCCCTCCTCCTTCCACGGCATCCAGTGCGGCGTGGGTACTCTGCTGACCCTGCAGGCCTACGAAAAACTCCGCACAGTAACACCCGATAAAGAAAAAGCCCTTGCCCATGCGGCATCCTTCTCCCTGCGGGAACACGAAGCCCGCCTGCGGACACAGCTTGGCAAAGGTGCTGAGAGCATGATCACCGGGGAAGCGAAGGAAGGCAAATACGACCCGGCAAAGCATGAAAAACGGCTTGACAAGATCCTTTCGGTATGGGATGAGATCCTGACGATTGCGGCAAAGCTTCCGTCCTCTGCGGAACTGACCGCATTTCTCGCAAAAATCGGCCATCCCACATCCGGCACCGCTTTCGGCATCACGGAAGACGCCATGCGGGAAGCCTTTGTGCTGGCGAAGGATATCAGAGACAAATACGTTCTGGGCAGACTGCTCTGGGACCTCGGTATTCTCGACGAAACAGCGGCAGAACTGCAGATGTGAAAGGAGAAACCATGATGAGGAAACTGCAAGGTGCAAAATGGCTGCAGCCGATCTGGTGGCTGGCCGTCCTGTACATATGGTTCGGATCCCTATACCCCTTCCTGTTCGGCTCACACGATCTGGGACAGAGCATCATCCCCTCCCCCTGGCTGACGGTGGCATATGCCATACTGCTTGCGGCGGGTATCGTCCTTTTTGGCGATAAAACCCTGTTCCGGCGTATTTTCCTCGCCTGCCGCATCCTGCAGACCCTGGCCCTCCTCCTCCTGCTCCTCCTCACCCACATAAGCTTCTCGGGAGACCTGTACATAGCCTTAATCTCCGGCCTGCTCATTCTCCCCTATATCGGCATGTACACCCTGCACCGCCTGCCTCTGCAGCTCATATTAATCCTCTACAGCCTCGCCTTAACCGTAATCACCTTCCTCAAAGGAAAAAAATAAGCCGCCCAAAGGCAGCCCAACAAAAAAACACCCTCCTTTCCAAGATTTTTTGAAAAGAAGAGGGGGTGCAGGGGGAGAAGAAAAACTTTTTCGCAAAAAGTTTCTCTTCTCCCCCTGCAAAACTTTATCACACTAAACACCCCGCGATCTTCTCTCCGATCAGGCGGTGGCCTTCCACGGTGGGGTGGATGCCGTCGGTGGAGAGGAGGCCGGAGTAGGAATGAGACATGAGGAAGAGGGAGCGGATGTCGATGAGGGGGCAGGAGAAGGCAGCGGCGATCTGTTCGGCCGTGCGGTTATAGTATTCCTGCCAGCGGTAGAGCATACTGGGGTCGCCGAGCCAGCGGAGGATGGCATCCTTGTCCAGGTTACGGGAGATCCACTCCATATACCGGGGGGCATCCAGGGGGACGAGGTTGCACAGGTATACCTTTGCGCCGAAGGAACGGGCGTATTCGATGAGCTGGCCGTAGAAATTACGGAATTTCTCCATGGGGGTTTTCGGTTCATGGATGCTGTCGGGGGAAGCGGAGATTTCTTCCCAGCGGTAATCGCAGTCGTTGCCGCCGAATTCCAGCAGGATGACGGGGGAATTTTCGCCGGTGGGGATGGAAGCGCAGCGTTTCTGCAGAGCGGCAAGGCCGGCATCCACCGTTGCACCCATGAGAGAATGGTTATGGAGGCAGAATCCCGCTTCTTCCAGAGGAGCGTACTGTTCTCTGACCAGCTTGTGCTTGCCGCACTCGTCGCTGAAGTACACGCCTTTCAGAATGGAATCGCCGAAAATGAATAAGTCTCTCATGATATTGCCTTTCTATCGATAAGTTTTACTATCGTTCACAAAATTTTCATTGCACCGCGGACGGAAATGTGCTATACTATTCCTGTCCGGTATAAGTATTATACGCCGGAAATCCCCCGGAATCCATCCCGTATCCGGTTACACGGCTCTATTGTTGGATGCCGGAATACTCTACTCTCCGTCCCCCTCCATTTTCGCCTGCGGTGGAGAAAAATATGCACATTTATCCCGGGGGTAGAGAAAAACAGGCAAATTCTACCGAAAAACCATCGATTCTACTGTGAGTAGAGCAGGATTTCGGGTCAATTTTCGATAAAGGAGGACCTCGTAATGGCTGAGAAACAGGATATCGCATCCATTCTTGCCCACAATATTGCCGACCGGCGGAAGAAGTGCGGCATGACACAGGCGGAGCTGGCGGAAAAGCTGGGGTACTCCGACAAGAGTATTTCCAAATGGGAAAGAGGCGAGGGCATGCCGGATGTGCTGTGCCTGAAGCGCATGGCGGATCTCTTCGGCGTTCCCACGGATGCTCTGTTGACAGAAGACTGGTCGTCTGCCTGTGACGGTAGTATGACCGTGACGGAAGAGAAAAACGCACCTGCGTCGGACAGGCACAAAGCGGTGAACCATTGGGCGATTGCGGCCGTGACCATCAGCGGTACATGGCTTCTGGCGTTTTTGCTGTATCTGATCGGGAAATTCTGCGCGATGGATTTTTCCGTTGCCCTTGCGGCGGCGATCCCCGTAACGGGACTTCTGGCGATCATTTTCAACGCCCTGTGGGGCAAGCGGAAGCTGACCTTCTGGCTCTGCACGTTCTTTGTGACGGGCGTTCTGTTCGTGGTCTGCTGGCTGCTCCGGGAACACGGGATCTGGGGTCTGATGGCGCTGACGGTTCCGGCTGCCGGCGTGATCTGGTTCGGATGCAGGATCCGGAAGGAATGATGTATTCTTGCGGGATACCGGAGAAAACAGGAAAGAAAGGGTCTGGCGCAAGGCCAAAAGTTTTGATCCAACTTTTTCAAAAGTTGGCAGGGATCGAAGGGACAGAGTCCCTCGTCGGGCTCCGCAGAGCTCGAAATACCCAGGACACAAGAAAAAGTTCCTTTTTTGCTTCTTTTTTCCTCGCTAAAGGAAAAAAGAAGAACTATATCACAGCTCAAAACAAAAAGGGCGTGTCGCAAATTACATTTTTCAACGTAAATGCGACACGCCCTTTTGTTTTCTTTTTGGGGTTATTCCAGAAGGTTGCCGCGGATTTTCTCCATGGTTTCATCGCTGATGCCGATGGCGCGCAGGAATTTCACAGCCCCCTTGAGAATGTCACCGCCCTCGTCATAACCGGCAAGCTGCTTTTCGAAGCCCTCGAAATTGTCTCCGAAGCCGTAGCGCACACCGCACCAGCCAAGAGAGGTGAATTCGAATTCCAGCAGAATATCCTCGCGGGACATACCGAGAAGGGCGTTTAATATGTAGGCGATATTGCCGGTACGGTCCGCGCCGTGGTAGCAATGGAAGATGATGGGGTAGTTCTTTTCGTCCGCCAGCAGCTCAAAGACCACACGGGTCGCTTCCAGTTGTTCATCGGTGAAAAACTCGCTGTAGTTGGTGGAAAAGGGAAGGAGGCAGAACTTTACGTTTTCCCCCAGAGGACTTTGATCCATTTCGCCGAACATTTCCTTGCGCAGGTCGATATCGGTTTTGATGCCGATGGTATCTCTGAGGACGGAGATACCCTCTTCGGTGATTTCGTTCATATAGGAGCTGCGGTAGACAAGACCCTGACGGATTCTGCGGCCGTCTGCGGTTTTCCATCCGCCGATGTCACGGATATTGTACACGCCGTCGGCACGGATGATACGGGGAGGCCGATCCTCGGTGAAGAATAGGGAGGGGGTACAACCGTTGATACGCCAGAAATATTTGGCGGCGATTTTGAGGTTTTCCACATTGAGGGAGGATTCCGCAGTCGTGATGCGCAGGACGGGATCTGCGAAATCGGCATTCTCCGACAGCTCGAAAACGGAGGTGGGAGCATCGGTTTCCCAGAGAAAGGTGACGCCGCGTTTTTCGATGGAATAGTCGGGCAGGGCGGGTTCGCCGCGGTGAAGCCAACGGATGGTGTCGGGTCGGATATTCCGGTTGTATAAAGCAATAAATTCACGCTGTCTGTCAGTCAGAAGCAGCTGTGTGGAATTTTGGGCAGGACTGATCAGTTTGGTCATGGGCATCTCCTTTGCGGGCCGGGAAATGGTATTGGTTCTGTGTGATTGCCTGTATTATATCATCCCGTAAAGGTAAAGTCAAGGAGGGGTGGCCAAGTTTTCCCCCGAAACCCTTGACATCCCGTAAAAGCTGTGCTATACTATACCCGAACAAAACGGGGGTGCCGAATGGCTGAGACGGATTGCCGAACCCTTTAACCTGATCCGGGTAATACCGGCGTAGGGAGATTTGTTTTGAAGTATGGCGTACAAATACTTCAGATACGAAATTTCTAAGGTTAAAAGGCTTCTGTCTTCGGATGGAAGCCTTTGCTGTTTCTACAGCTCCTGACTGTTCAGAATACAATATGTTGAGGTGTCTTATGAAAGATAGGAAAATGAATACCCATACCCTTACGGAATGTGCGATCATGATTGCTCTGGCTACGGTGCTGAGTCTGATCGAGATTTACAAAGCACCCTTCGGCGGTGCTGTGACGCTGCTTTCCATGGCGCCGATCATTATTTTGTCCATCCGCCACGGTGTGAAGACCGGTCTTGCGGGGGCGTTCGTGTATTCCGTGCTCCAGCTGATACTGGGTGTCAGCAATGTCGCCTGGGTACCCTCGGCCGGAGGCAAGCTGCTCTGCATCCTGTTCGACTACACCCTCGCATTCACCGTCCTCGGCTTCGCCGGCATTTTCCGGAAGGTGAAATTCGTAAAGAACGAAACCGCCAATTTGTTTATCACATCCATCATCGGTACACTGCTTGTGTGCCTTATCCGTTTCGCCTGCCATATCCTCTCCGGTGCCGTGATCTGGTACTCCCTTGACCTGGAATGGTACGCTGACGATCCTACCCATATCGTCCATAAATACGACGCATGGATGTTCTCCCTCGTTTATAACGGTACATTTATGATTCCCGAAATCGTTGAAACCGTTATCGGTGTTCCCCTGCTCACGAAAATCCTCTCCAAAGTACGTATAGGCAGAGTCCGCACGGGTAGGGTGGTTTGAGGGGCAGTTCCCGGATACGAATACATTTCACCGGATAAAATTCTCCATCCCGTCCCGCATCATTTCTGCATAAAAAATTACATTTTCATCTGAAAAATCCATAAAAGCGGTTGTATTCGGCGGGGAAGTATGCTATAATGAAAAAAATCCGAATCAAAAGCGCAAGCTTTGTTATACACCCGAAAAGGAGATTCATTATGAGCTGTAAAGTACCCGCACCGTGGACACCCGTGGAACTGACGGTAGAACCCGGCCGTGCTGTGGCAAAGGTCTGGGGGCGCACCTATACATGGGAAAATTCCCTGATGCCCACCTCCATCACCACCGCCGGCAGAGAAATTCTGGCCGCTCCCGCAGAGCTGCACGCATTGTTTGACAGCAAGGAAGCGCCCTTTAAGTCCATTGTTTACATCCCCTTCGACTGTGAGGAAGACAAGGCGGTATTTACCGTGTGTGCGACGGCGGACAACATCAGCGTGAACATCCGTTACACCATCGAATACGACGGATTCCTCGAAATGGTGCTGATCGTCAATCCTTTCTGGTCCTTCTCCGGCACTGAAAACAACTCTCCCCGTCTGAACGGACTGTATTTCGAATTCCCGCTGAAGGCAGAAAGTGCAAACCTGTACCATTACTGGCCCAACGGCGAATCCAGCACCCGTATTGCGCAGATTATGGCGAGCGGGGAAGTGCCTGCGGAAGGTGTCAGAGCACCCTTCAAGCCCTATGTATGGGCGGGCTGGGAATTCGGCGGTCTGGGTATTGCTTCGGAAACCGACGAGCAGGTACAGCTTTCTCCCGGCACGGATTATCTGACCATCGACGGAAGCGGGGACACGAGAGTTCTGCGGGTCAATCTGCTGAACAAGGTACCCCATCAGTGGGCCGGTCGTGTAGACCGTTGGACCAATGCGCTGGAGCCGGTGGAATATGTATACGGTATTCAGGCGACACCCGTGAAGAAGATACGGGAAGACCGCATGGATTACCACATTTACCATCATTTCTGTGACGATTACGACGAGACAAACGTGATCCTGAACAAGGACGAAACCGGCAAGACCCTGCTGGACAAATGTGCGGAAAACGGTGTAAACTGGATTGTATTCCACGAAGGCTGGTCCTCCGTACAGAATTACGGCAAGGCAGTGAACGAAGAACAGTTCAAGACCTACGTGGAGGAATGTCACAAGCGGGGCATCAAGGTTCTGGTATATTTCGGCTACGAATTCCCGACCAACGCACCCACGTGGCATGAAAAGAAGGATGAATATCTGATCCGTACACCGGAAGGCGATCTGACCGGCGGCTGGCAAAGAAACAACCCGTGGCAGAGAGCATATCAGGTATGCTACGCCGGCGGATACGGAGAAGTCATGCGGGAAAGAGTGCGTTACTGTATGGAGCACTACGATGTGGACGGTATCTATACCGACGGTACCTTTATTCCGTGGGAATGTGCGAATGAAAAGCACGGCTGCGGATACGTCAACGACAAGGGCGAACGCAGACATACCTATCCTGTTTTCTCTGTGCGCGAACATGTAAAGAAGTTATATGAAACAGTCCACGAAAAGAAAGACGGATTCATTGATACTCACCAGAGCTCCTGCCTGATCGCACCGACGTTAGGGTTTGCAGATTCCTTCTACAACGGCGAAAGCATCCAGCCGAGACTGCAGAATGAATTTATCAAGTTCCTGAACCTCCCGGCCTACCGTACGGAATACATGGGCAAGAATCTGGGCGTATTCCCGCAGACTCTGATCTACGGTGTACACGAAACCTCCAAGATGACGATTCAGAAGGCGGTATCCCTGTCCCTGATCCACGACGTACTGCCCCGTCCGGAGCATCCCGGCGCACTGCCGTTCATGAAGAAGGTATGGGACGAGCTCCACAATTTCGGCACAGGCACAGCCAAATGGCATCCGTACTGGATCGACGACGGTCTCGTGAAGGCGGAAACGGAGGATGTATTCTGTTCCGTATACGAAAAGGACGGTGCCTATCTGGCGGTTGTATCTTCCTTCAACGAAAAGACGGACGATGTGGTACTGACCTTTAAGGGGGATGTGAAGATCGAAAAGCTTGTACCCGGTGAAGCGGAAGCACTGGCCGATGCAAATCAGATGAAGTTGCACATCAAGGCATACAGACCGGAACTGATCCGGTTTACATTGGCGTAAGCAAGTAAATCAGGACAGGAACATACGGTTACAGAGGTTTTGAGAATGCATTCTGCGGGAAGTTAAGGAATAATCGGTACTTCCCGGGAATCGGCAAGAGGGGTGGATTCATGTCTGTTGCCGACTGGTAATCGCAAAGTTTCATATTTGAATACAGGGGATGGAGAAAACCGGTGAATTTTTCCATCCCCATATTTTTTTTCGGACATCTGTGAAAAAGATAAATTTCCCCCTGTATGACCATGTTTGATCATTTAAATAGGACAAATTTGACTTTTTATGGGGTGAAATTGTACAATACAGTTCAGCTTCTTGTATCGTTTTGAAAGATATGATACAATAACAATGTATACTACTGTATTCCGAATATCCATTATGTGTGTTCGGAATACAGTATTATGAGAAAGTTTTACATTATGGAGGATGAATCTCATGAAGACAGCAACTACCAGACTGTTTGCGTGCCTGTTAGCCGTTGTCCTGCTGCTGAGCGGATGCAACAATACCGTAGTGGAAGAAACGGATGTTGAAACAACCGCCCAGACCGAACCTGCGGAAACGGATCCCATCGAAACCGAGGCAGCGACCGAAGCAGAAACGGAACCGGAAGTACCCGTGATTGAAGAAGACGTAAATGCGGAAAGTATTTCCATCAAGAAAAAGCAGGGTCTGAATGAACAGATCTATATCCAGCTGGCAAAAACCGAAGCGATGAAAGCCGATCCGGAAAAGATGGATTTCAAGGTATCCTACCGTGCAATGGACAGAGCGAGATTCGTGGAACTGGATCGGGAACTGTACCTGGATGAAGGCAATTACATCGGCTGCTACATTCTCGGTCTTCCGGAAGGTAACTACTGTGTAAAGATCGAACAGGGAGAAGGGGAAACATATGCCCGTACAACCCTGCTGGATATACATGTTGAAAGACAGGACAGAAGCGGATATGCATACTTCAAGAGAGAAGAAGGTATCGGCGGCTATAACAAAGACGGTTCTGTAAAAGAGGAAGCGGTAATTCTGTATCTGAATAACGCCAACAAAAACACTTTGACCCTGGAAATCGACGGAAAAGTATACACCGGTCTTGTGGAAATTCTGCAGGCAAAGCAGTATATGGAAGAACCGCTGATTATTCGTGTTACCGATAAGGTTACCACCAACCAGTGGACACCCAGGAATTTTGTACCGCGTTATACGGATAACTCCAACTTCGACGAAGAAGAATTCTGGAACAACAGTTTCTCCACCGAAGCCGGAGAAAACCTTGCGGGTCTGCCGGTAAATCTGTATGATGCCAAGGAAGGTAAGTCCTATAAGTATACCACAACTCCGGAAGGCCTGACGGAATGTGTGGAAGGTCGTTATGCCAAGGAGACCAAAGTTCTTGGTGACAGCAATCGTCTGGACAGCGACGAACATATCGGCAAAGAAATATACGAAGATGATGACGGTCTGAATTACCTCAGCACCATAAATGTCAGCAACCTGACCATCGAAGGTGTAGGTACCACAGCAGAATTCTACCAGTTCGGTATCATATTCGATTATCCGAATTCCATTGAAGTGAGAAACATGACCTTCAGCAAGTATCCGCACGATGCCATTGGTTTCTATGCGGTAGATGATAACCGTGATACCACCCTTTACGGTAACTGCTGGATCCACAACAACACATTCAATACCGGCTATACCGCATGGCATCTGAAGCCCAGCCAGTCCCAGCAGAACGGTGATGGTTCTGTGGATATGTCTTTTGTGCACAATATGACTGTATCTTACAATAAGTTTGTCAAGTGTGACAAGACCATGCTGATCGGTTCGGAAGACTGGGCAGCATGCCAGGATATTACTCTGCATCACAATTACTTTGATACCTGCAGCTACAGACTGCCCCGCGTCAGAAACTCC
The DNA here is from genome assembly GCA_015063745.1 of Oscillospiraceae bacterium. Taxonomy (GTDB): domain Bacteria; phylum Bacillota; class Clostridia; order Oscillospirales; family CAG-272; genus UMGS1696. Next base: position 21,681 of record SVTO01000016.1, read on the forward strand.
AACGTACATTCCTACAACAATTTTTATATAAATTGTTATGAACACGTAGCAACGGGCGGTACCACCAATTATTTCAGTGAATATAACTGGTACATGGGCGGAAGCGGTCAGTGGTATCTCAATCTGGAAGGACTTACCGTAAAGGCGTATAAAGATTCGTATGAATGGCTGGCGGAAGGTATTACAGATTGGGGCGTTATGATTGCAGCAGACCGTGAACAGGCACTGGAAAACAATCAGTGTTCCCCCGACGGTGCAACGGACTATTCCAAGTTTGACACGGATCCGGAACTGTTCTACTATGATACGGAAAACAAGTGCTCCGATGTGGAATTCCTGTTGGATACATCAAACCGTGAGGGCTTCAGTGCGGTTCAGTTTGCGGAACGACAGATCAGAAAATACGTAGGTGCTGCGAATTTCAACTGTCTGGACCTTCCTGACGAAACAGAAGAATAAACGGTAAATAGGACAAATTTGATTTTTTATGGGGTGAAATTGTACTATACAGTTCAGATTCTTATATTGTTTTGAAAGATATGATACAATAACAATGTATACTACTGTATTCCGAATATCCATTATGCGTGTTCGGAATACAGTATTATGAGAAAGTTTTACATTATGGAGGATGAATCTCATGAAGACAACAGCCACCAAACTGTTTGCGTGCCTGTTAGCCATTGTCCTGCTGCTGAGCGGATGCAACAATACCGTAGTGGAAGAAACGGATGTTGAAACAACCGCCCAGACCGAACCTGCGGAAACGGATCCCATCGAAACCGAGGCAGCGACCGAAGCAGAAACGGAACCGGAAGTACCCGTGATTGAAGAAGACGTAAATGCGGAAAGTATTTCCATCAAGAAAAAGCAGGGTCTGAATGAACAGATCTATATCCAGCTGGCAAAAACCGAAGCGATGAAAGCCGATCCGGAAAAGATGGATTTCAAGGTATCCTACCGTGCAATGGACAGAGCGAGATTCGTGGAACTGGATCGGGAACTGTACCTGGATGAAGGCGATTACATCGGCTGCTACATTCTCGGTCTTCCGGAAGGTAACTACTGTGTAAAGATTGAACAGGGCGAAGGGGAGAACTATGCCCGTACAACCCTGCTGGATATACATGTTGAAAGACAGGACAGAAGCGGATATGCATACTTCAAGAGAGAAGAAGGTATCGGCGGTTATAACAAAGACGGTTCTGTGAAAGAGGATGCGGTAATTCTGTATCTGAATAACGCCAACAAGAACACTTTGACCCTGGAAATCGACGGAAAAATATACACCGGTCTTGTAGAAATTCTGCAGGCAAAGCAGTATATGGAAGAACCCCTGATCATTCGTGTTACCGATAAGGTTACCACCAACCAATGGGTGCATAAAGACGTTGAGCCGAGATACACGGATAATTCCAACTTCGACGAAGAAGAATTCTGGAACAACAGTTTCTCCACCGAAGCCGGAGAAAACCTTGCCGGTCTGCCGGTAAATCTGAATGACGCCAAAGCAGGCAAGTACTACAGTTACACAACCACTCCCGAAGGTCTGTCGGAAGTAAGAACAGGCGGTTATCCTAAGGCAACCAAGATCATTGAGAGCGGCAACAAACGTGTTGACGAGAAGCATGTCGGCAAGGAAGTGTATGAAGACGACGATGTACTCAACTACCTTGATACTGTACTGGTCAGCAACCTGACCATCGAAGGTGTAGGTACCACAGCAGAATTCTACCAGTTCGGCATCAGATTCAATTATCCCAACTCCATTGAAGTGAGAAACATGACTTTCAGCAAGTATCCGCACGATGCCCTTGGTTTCTATGGGGCAGATGATAACCGTGATACCGAGCTCTACGGTAACTGCTGGATCCACAACAACACATTCAATACCGGCTATACCGCATGGCATTTGAAAACCAGCCGTTCTCAGCTGAATGGTGACGGTTCTGTGGATATGTCTTCCGTACACAATATGACCATATCTTATAATAAATTTAATGAGTGTGACAAGACCATGCTGGTCGGTGCGGAAGACTGGGCAATTTGTCGTGATATCACATTGCATCATAATTATTTTAACACCTGCAGCTACAGACTGCCGCGTGTCAGAAACTCCAATGTTCATTCCTATAATAATTTCTATATAAATTGTTATGAACACGTAGCAACGGGCGGTACTACCAATTATTTCAGTGAATATAACTGGTACACGGGCGGAAGCGGTCAGTGGTATCTTAATCTGGAAGGAATTACCGTAAAGGCGTATAAAGATACATATGAGTGGGTAAAGGAAGACATTACAGATTGGGGCGTTATGATTGCAGCAGACCGTGAACAGGCACTGGAAAACAATCAGTGTTCCCCCGACGGTGCAACGGACTATTCCAAGTTTGATACCGATCCGGAACTGTTCTATTACGATGTGGAAAACAAGTGCTCCGACGTGGAAAATCTGCTGGATACATCAAACCGTGATGGCTTCAGTGCGATTCAGTATGCGGAACGACAGATCAGAAGATACGCAGGTGCTGCGAATTTCAACTGTCTGGACCTTCCTGACAAAACAGAAGAATAAACGGTAAAACAAAACAATATACAGGAGAGTGCGGTCTCTGAGAACGAAAGTTCTTTTGAGCAGTACTCTCCTTTGTTTTATCAGATGTCGGTGTATGGCGGGGGAAACGGTTCCGTTTTTGGGGAGGTCGGCTTGATTTGACGAAAAATATTGAAAAAATCTATCACGCATCGAAAAATTCACGTATTATTTTTTGACTTTCCTACTGGAATATGGTATAATATACTATTCAAGATGGCATTTTAGCGGAAAGGCGGGAAAAGAGATGCGGATACTGGGAATCGACCCCGGCATAGCGATTGTCGGCTGGGGTGTGGTGGACTATGACGGACGGAATCTGAAGCCTGTGGATTTCGGTGCGATCACCACCACACCGGACATGAAAACCGAAGACCGCATTGCCGCTGTATACCGTGAGTTATGTGCGATTATCGCAAAGTACGCCCCCGACGCCATGGCCGTGGAAGAATTGTTCTTCAACACCAACCAGAAAACGGGTATCATTGTAGCGGAAGCAAGAGGTGTCATCCTCCTCGCCGCAACACTGGCCAGAATCCCGATCCACGAATACACCCCCCTACAGATCAAACAGGCAGTAGTCGGCTACGGCAGAGCAGAGAAAAACCAGGTCATTGCCATGGTAACTTCCTTCCTTCACCTCCAAAAACCGCCCAGACCCGACGATACCGCCGATGCCCTCGCCGCCGCCATCTGCCACGCCCACTCCGGCACATCAGCACTTGCGGCACTGTACAACAAGCCTACGACGATGAGAGGGAAGATTGACGGGTGAGTTGGGGGAGACGGGACGCTTTTTGAAAAAAGCTTGGTGGAGTTTGTCGAGACAAACTCCTGAAGTTGCTTGACAACTTCGATGAACTTCACTGCCCAACGCCGGATTCTGTAGTGCGTGATATAGGAATCCTCGGGTGCAAGGGTGACGGAATATCTGTTTGCTCAACGTCCCCCCAAAAAATCCGTAGGGGAGTAGCTTGCTGCTCCCGGAAACATACGATTTCACCGGACATCCCCGCTGTAATCTGTGGGGAACGGCTTGCTGCTCCCGGAAACATACGATTTCAACCTGACAAACCCGCTGTAAATCCAACTGACGGAAACAAATAGAGAACAACCGATAAACATCAACGTAATGGAGAAAATATATGTGGAAAAGTGATCGCTGGACCGATTATGAACTGATAGATGCCGAAGGGGGCGAACGTCTGGAAAGATGGGGAAAATACATCCTCATCCGTCCCGATCCCCAGATCATCTGGAAAGGGGACAGAAAAAATCCTCTGTGGAGAAATGCCCATGGTGTGTACCGTCGGGCTGGCGGAGGCGGATCCTGGGTGGTGAACAAAATGCCCGAAGAATGGTGTGTGTCCTACGGGGATTACACCTTCAAACTCCGTCCCATGGGATTCAAGCATACGGGTCTTTTCCCGGAGCAGGCTGCCAACTGGGACTGGACGTCTTCTCTGATCCGCAAAGCGGTTACCGGCGGTCGTGAGATCAAGGTGCTGAATCTGTTTGCCTACACGGGCGGTGCTACGGTTGCGGCATCCGTTGCCGGGGCGGCTGTGTGCCATGTGGATGCGTCCAAGGGTATGGTACAGGCGGCGAAGGAAAACATGAAGCTTTCCGGCCGTGAGGATGCATTCTGCCGTTATATTGTGGACGACTGCCGCAAGTTTGTGGAACGGGAGATCCGCCGGGGCAACAGGTACGACGGTATCATTATGGACCCCCCCTCCTACGGCAGAGGTCCGAACGGGGAAATATGGAAGCTGGAGGACTGTGCGGACGAGCTGATTGCGCTGACGACGAAGGTACTCTCCGACAATCCCCTGTTCTTCTTGGTGAACTCCTACACCACCGGTCTGTCTCCATCCACCATGGAATATCTGCTGCTGCGTTCTCTGCCGAAACATATCAGAGGACGGGCGGAATCCGGGGAATTGGGACTGCCCGTAACGGAAAGCGGACTGGTACTCCCCTGCGGTGCCAGCGTAAGATGGTCGGCGGAAGGTTAAGGCCGGCGGAGGCGGGAATATTCTTTTAAAAGAGCGGGACGTATGATAAAACGTGCCTGCGTCACAGGAAAGGCAAAAGAACATGAGTGAAGTTATCCGGGTGGAAAACCTGAGTTACAGTTATCCCGCAGACGAAGGTGTGCCTGCCGTGTCTGCGCTGAAGGATGTTTCGTTTTCCATCGAAGAAGGATCGTTTACGGCAATTCTCGGGCACAACGGCAGCGGAAAGAGTACCCTTGCCAAAGTGCTCTGCATGATATACCAGCCGGATTCCGGCAAGCTGTTTCTGCACGGGAAGGAAATGACCGCAGAGGACATCACGGAAGGGGACATTATGGATGCCAGACGGGAAATCGGCATGGTATTCCAGAACCCCGACAACCAGATCGTGGCGACTGTGGTGGAGGAAGATGTGGCGTTCGGATGTGAAAATCTGGGCATTCCCTCCGCAGAGATCCGCCGCAGGGTGGACGAAGCGCTGGAGATTGTGGGCATGACCAAATACGCCAGACACCAGCCCCACAAGCTTTCCGGCGGTCAGAAGCAGCGCATTGCCATAGCCGGTACCATTGCCATGAAGCGCAAGGTCATCATTTTTGACGAAAGCACGGCGATGCTCGACCCTCTGGGACGGAAGGAAGTTATGGACACCATCATCCGTCTGAACCGGGAAGACGGGATCACGGTACTGATGATCACCCATTACATGAACGAAGCGGCCATGGCGGACAGAATCATCGTCATGAACCGGGGCAGTATTCTGAAGGACGGTTCCCCCAGTCAGGTGTTCGGCGATCCGGAAACCATGTGGTCTGCCGGGCTGGACGTGCCCCAGACCACGGAGCTGCTGTACAGATGCAGACAGATGGGCTACAACGTGCCTCTGGATGTATTTGACCCGGACGAATGTGCGCGGATCGTTGCGCAGGCTGTATTGAATCAGGAAGGCAGGGATTGATCGTGGCATCCGTGGAACTGAAAAACGTAACCTATATCTACAACAAGGGCACACCCTACGAAACAAAGGCCCTTGACGATATTTCCCTCTCCATCCCCGGCACCGGCATAACCGGACTGATCGGCCACACGGGCAGCGGCAAGAGCACCATGATGCAGCTGATCAACGGTCTGCTCAAGCCCGCCTCCGGAGAGGTCTGCATCGACGGCCGGAGCATCTGGGACGAACCGAAGAAGATCAGAGAGATCCGCTTCAAGGCAGGACTTGTGATGCAGTATCCGGAATACCAGCTGTTTGCGGAAACGGTGGAGGAAGACATTGCCTACGGACCGAAGAACATGGGCCTTGCCGGCGAAGAACTGCATAAGCGGGTACTGGATGCGGCGGTATTTTCCGGACTGGATGTATCCTTACTGAATAAATCCCCCTTTGAGCTTTCGGGCGGTCAGAAGCGCCGTGTGGCCTTGGCGGGCGTGATTGCCATGCAGCCGCAGATTCTGATTCTGGACGAGCCTGCGGCGGGACTGGATCCGGGCGGACGTCGGGAGATCCTCGGCGGCGTCAAGCGGTACGCCAGAGAAAGCGGCACCAATGTCATTATCGTCAGCCACAGTATGGAGGATATGGCCCTGTACTGCGACGATCTGGTGGTCATGGCCGGCGGGAAGATCCTGATGCACGACACCTGCGCGGCGGTATTCTCCCGGGCGGAAGAAATGCTGGCCGTGGGACTGGACGTACCCCAGATCACAAGCGTGGCTTTTGCGCTGGCGAAGCACGGCGTGGACATCGGCAGAGATGTATACACCGTGGACTGGGCGGCGGACAAAATCGCGGAATTCGGAAAGACAATGAAGAACTGAGGAATAGTTGGATTTATGAAAACGGATATTGCATTCGGGCAGTATTGCGAAGGGAATTCCGTCCTGCACAGAATGGATCCCAGAGCCAAAATACTGCTGGCGGTACTTTATATCGTCGTGATATTCATCGCCAAAAGTGCAACGGCCTTCGGACTGCTGCTGCTGTTTTCGGCGGGACTGGTGCTTGTCTCCGGTATCCCCGTACGGATCGTGCTGGGCAGTATGAAGCCGCTGACCTTTATCATCGTATTCACGGCGGTGATCAATATATTCTGGATGACCGGGGATACCCTGCTTTTCCAGATCGGTTTTGTGAAGGTCTATCTGGAGGGCATCATCAATGCCGTTCTGCTGGTGCTGCGGATCATGCTTCTGCTGCTGGGCACCAGTCTGTTCCTGACCTACACCACCACACCCATCGCGCTGACGGACGGCCTTGAACAGCTTCTTTCCCCTTTGAAAAAGCTCCATGTGCCGGTCCATGAATTTTCCATGATGATGACCATAGCCCTGCGCTTTATCCCGACGCTCATGGAGGAAACGGATAAGATCATGAACGCGCAGAAGGCAAGAGGTGCGGATTTTTCCCAGGGAAGCATCCTGCGCCGTGCCAAGGCTCTGATCCCGATTCTGGTCCCTCTGTTCGTATCCGCATTCCGCCGTGCCGATGAACTGGCAACCGCTATGGAATGCCGATGCTATACCGGCGGGGAAGGACGTACCAGAATGAACGTGCTGAAATACCGTCCTGCGGATATTCTGTCCGTAGCCGCGGTGATTCTGCTGGGCGCGGCGGTATATCTGCTGAACCGGTATCTGCCGGGATATATATTGACACTGTAAAAAATGCGGGAGGGACTCGGCATGAAACTGTTGTTACGGATTGCCTATAACGGCGCGGCATACTGCGGATTCCAGTCCCAGACCAACGGAAAATCCGTACAGGAAGTACTGACAGCTGCAGCGGGACGGGCACTCGGTTTTCCCTGCAGCGTAACCGGCTGTTCCCGTACCGATGCAGGCGTGCACGCAAAAGGCTTCTGCGCGGTCGTTGCCCCTCTGGACGGGGAAACGGAAATCACCATACCGGCAGGACGGGTGCACAGAGCCATGGCAAAGCACCTGCCGCCGGATATTGCGGTAACGGGCGCCTGCTATGTCCCCGATGACTTCCATCCCCGGTACGGCGTGGTGTCCAAGGAATACGTATACCGTATGCGGGATGCCAGAGACAGGGATCCCTTTCAGGCAGGATTGGTATGGCAGCTGAAAAAGCCTCTGACGGACGACGCCATCGAACGGATGAACCGCGGGGCAGAGCATCTGCTCGGCAAGCACGATTTTTCTTCCTTCATGGCCGCAGGGTCCAAAATAACCGATGCGGTGCGGACGGTGCATACACTGTACATCCGCCGGAACGGGGACGGAATCGTGGAACTGCACATAGCGGCGGACGGATTTTTGTACAACATGGTGCGGATCATCACGGGTACTCTGACGGAGGTGGCTTACGGAGACCGCCTGCCCGAGGAAATGGCCGTGATCCTGGCCGGATGTGACAGAAGACTGGCCGGCAAAACAGCCCCGGCGGAAGGATTGTTTCTGGAAAAAGTTACATATCCTCCGGAATGGGGAATAGAATGGGAATGTGACTGAGGGATTTTCACAGGCTGTTTTCCGAAGCTGATATCCGGCTTCGCGGCCTTTTGTTTTCCCCTGAAAATATACTGATTTACAAAAAAGGAGGCGGATGTATGGCACGGGAAAGAGTGCGGCAGGATGAGGCTGCGGACGGACAGGCTGTGCGGGTGGCAGGGAAGATAAAACCCCAGGTCAACCGGTATTACGGCCGGGTTGCGCTGCGGTACAGGATGCTCGGATGCGTACTGGCGGTGGCCCTCGGGCTGTTTCTGGTGATGGTACTGGCTCTGTACGGTGAGTATATTACGTACGACAACCTGACGTATCTGGCAAGAGATTTTGATCTGTCCGTACATTCCGACAGTTCCTCCTTTACAACCGTGACCTATGCAAGGCAGGAGAGCATTGCTTTTGTGCCTTTCAAGAACGGCATGGCGGTCAGCGGCGGTGACGTGATGCGCATTTATGACTCTGCGGGAATCATTCTGGCGGAGGAAAAGCTCAATTACGAGGAACCGGTGCTGGTTGCCTCCGAAAAATATGTGCTGGCTTACGACCTTGGCAGCCGGAAGTATTCTCTGTACAATACGCTCACCAGAGTCATCGACAGGGAAACGGATTTCCGGATCACCTGTGCGGATGTGGCCGATACGGGCGCCTTTCTGCTGGTGACGCGCTCCAACGAAACCAGATATGTGGTGGAGCTGTACAATACGGCACTCAATAAAACCATGTCCATCTATAAGGACCATTACGTCCTGGATGCCGCCCTGCGCGACGACGGAAAACGGCTGGTCATCTGCTCCGCCATCCCCTCGGGTACCGACTTTACCTGCGAAATTTCCCTGTGTGAAGACGGAAAAGCCGAACCCATCGTGACCAAAACCTTTTCCGGTACCATGCCCCTGCGTACCACCTTCGCACCCAACGGATCCTTTGCCGTGCTGTGCGACAATGAAGTGCTGTTCTTTGATAAGGACGGCAATGAAACCGGACGGTACGCCTTCTCCGGTATGACCCTGGTCAGCGCCCATATGGATAACGGCAGAGCGGCTCTGGTCGGCGCGGAAAATGCGCTGGGCAGCGAAAACCGTGTCGTCGTGCTGGATTTCACCGGAAATGTCCTCTTTTCCCAGAGCTATAAGGAAAGAATCACCGATGTCTGCGTACCCGGTAAGAATACCGATTATCTCTGCGCCGTCCTGACCCCCGGTTCCGTCATCAAGCTGAACGAACAGGGGATTACCGAACGGGCGGATCTGGCGGATGACGATACCCTCGCCGTGGAATGTGCGGAACAGGGTATCATGATCTGTACGAAAGACAGTATGTATTACGCATTCAAATGAAAAATTGTACCGATGAGAAAATCAGAATGGGAGGCAAACTATGAGTCTGCTGCTTGACGGCATTTTGCTGGCGATAATGGCCATCTGCATCATCTCGGGTATCCGCAACGGCTTTATCAAATCCTTTATGGGACTGATCAAGGGCGCGGTGTCCCTGCTTGTGGCGTATGCCTATACACCCGTACTCAGGGAAGCCATCAAGGATAACTATATCATCAAGGGAATCGCCGACGGTATCGCGGAAACCTTAAAATCTCTGGCCCTCAATCTGGAGAGTCAGACCCCGTCCTACGACCTGTCCAAGGTAGCCGAGGATCTGCCGGAAGCATATGTGAATATTCTGGACAGATACCATATCAATCTGGAAGAATTTACCGCAAAGATCGCCGGTATCACAGCGGCCGATGAATCCGTGATCGCGGACTTCTCCGCCCAGATCGCCGAGCCCTGTGCCGCAGCCGTATCCTCCGCAGCCGCCTTTATTATACTGTTTCTGGGCGCATTCATCGTCCTGTCCCTGGTGACATGGATCCTTGACGCCCTGTTCCGCCTGCCCGTGCTGTCCGCCACCAACCGTTTCTTCGGTTTCCTGTTCGGCACACTGGAAGGTGTACTGCTGGCATGGGTAATCGCTGTTGCGGGCTCTGCCCTGATGTCCGCCCTGGGATCACTGGACACCGACCTCTTCGGCCCCCACGTAGTGGACAAAACCGTAATCTGCAAATTCTTTGTGGACCACAACATCCTGACCAAAGTCATGGAAGTCCTGCAATAACCTCAAAACCACAACCGTGAAAACACCCGACAGCCCTAACCCTGTCGAACCCATAGAAAACCAATCCCCACCCCCTCTTATTGAAAGCTTTTTGAAGAGAAGATAGGGGGTGCGGGGGGAAGAGGAGAGACTTTTTCCCGAAAAAGTTTCTCCTCTTCCCCCCGCGAAAAAATTCCAAAGAAAAGAGACAAAAAACATGATGATGTGTGCGCGCTGCCGGAAGAGGGTGGCTGTAGTATTTTTGACGAAGCTTGAAAATGGTGAGAGCAAGCAGGAGGGGCTTTGTCTGAAGTGTGCGAAGGAGCTTGGGATCAAGCCGATTGACGACATTATTGCGCAGACCGGGCTGGACGATGAGACGATCGAGCAGCTGAACGGAGAGATGGATGCGCTGATGGAGACGGCGATGACGGAAACGGAGGAGGGAGACGAATCCCAGACCAGAACGCCTTTCCTGAATTTTGCGAAGCTGATGAACGAAGGGAAGAACAAGCAGAACCCTGCCAATCCCGCGAAGAACAAGAAGGACGGCGAGAAGGACGGGGACAAGAAGAAGGAACTGAAATTCTTAACCCAGTACACCACCGATCTGACGGAAAAGGCGAGACGTGGGGATGTGGACAGAGTGATCGGCCGGGACAGAGAGCTTGCCAGAGTGGTACAGATCCTGTGCAGACGGCAGAAGAACAATCCCTGTCTGATCGGCGAACCCGGCGTGGGCAAAACCGCGATTGCGGAAGCGCTGGCTCTGCGTGTGGCTGAAGGAAACGTACCCTACCGCCTGCGGAATACCTCCATTCATCTGGTGGATCTGACCGCGCTTGTGGCCGGAACCCAGTTCAGAGGTCAGTTTGAATCCAGAGTACTGGGCCTGCTCAATGATGTAAAAGCCAAGGGGAATGTCATCCTTGTCATCGACGAAGTCCATAACTTAGTGGGCGTGGGTGATGCGGAAGGCAGTATGAATGCCGCCAATATCCTGAAGCCCGCCCTTTCCCGAGGCGAAATTCAGGTCATCGGCGCCACTACCCTCAACGAATACCGCAAGTATATCGAAAAAGACTCCGCTCTGGAAAGAAGATTCCAGCCTGTTACCGTAAACGAGCCCTCCATTGCCGATACGGTGGAGATCCTGAAGGGGGTCAAGGGGTACTACGAGAACTTCCACGGCGTGAAAATTCCCGAAGCCATTCTGGAATCCGCCGCCGTACTCAGCGAACGGTATATCACCGACCGCTACCTGCCCGATAAGGCGATCGATCTGCTGGACGAAGCCGCATCCCATATCGCAGTACACAGTGCGGCGTTGGCGGAAAGACATATGCTGGCCGACCGGAAGGTGGCTGTGGAAGCCGAACGGAACGAACTGGAAGCCAAGGGTGTGGGTTCCGATGCGGATGAAAAGGCTATGGAAGAGCACTACCGCCGCCTGGCCGATCTGAAAGCGGAAGAACTGCGCATCGGCGGCAGACTGGCGGAGCTGGAAGAGGAATGTGAATCCATCCGTATGACCGAAGCCGATCTGGCGGACGTGATCGAGATCTGGACGGGCGTTCCCGCTTCCACCATTTCCGAAAGCGAATATACCCGCCTTGCCGAACTGGAAGAACGGCTGTCCAAGCGCATCGTCGGCCAGAATGAAGCCGTGTGTGCCGTTTCCCGTGCCGTACGCCGGAACAGAGCAGGGGTGTCCTATAAAAAGAAACCCGTGTCCTTTATTTTCGCAGGTCCCACCGGGGTCGGCAAAACGGAGCTGGTCAAGGTACTGGCGGAAGACCTGTTCTCCACACCGGATGCCCTGATCCGTATCGACATGAGTGAATTCATGGAAAAATACTCCGTCTCCCGCCTGACCGGTTCCGCACCGGGGTATGTGGGCTACGACGAAGCGGGCCAGCTGACGGAAAAGATCCGCCGCAGACCCTATTCCGTGGTTCTCTTCGACGAAATCGAAAAAGCACATCCCGATGTGATGAATATCCTTCTGCAGATCCTGGACGACGGTATCATCACCGATTCCCACGGCAGACAGGTGGACTTCTCCAATACGGTGATTGTCATGACCACCAATGCGGGCTCCACCAACTTCACCGCCGCCGCAGGATTTACAACGGATACCCAGATGCGCAATACGGAAAAAACGAATAAGGCACTGGCGGAATTCCTGCGTCCCGAATTCCTGAACCGTGTGGACGAGGTCATCACCTTCCGTCAGCTGGAACCGGATGACTTTGCGAAAATTGCCCGGATCATGCTGGGCGATCTGGCGAAGGTTCTGGAAAAGAAGGGCATTGACATCACATTCACAGACGAAGCCGTAAAGTATATCGCGGAAAAATCCTATTCCGTCAAGTACGGTGCCAGAAATATGCGCCGGTTTATCCAGATGGAGCTGGAGGATAAGATTGCCGGTGAAATGATCGACCGCAAGGGCAATGTACGTGCCGTATCCGTTTCTGTGAAGGACGGCGAGGGGCTTGTTCTGGCAGTGATCTGAACAAACTGAGGTGGATATGGAAAGAAACGATTGGCACCTGCGGGAGTCGAAAGCCGTACTGCATTCCCTGAAAACCGATATGTATAAAGGGCTCGACCGTTCCGAAGCGCGGAAAAGAAGCCGCAGACACGGTGTCAATCGGGTCTGGTATGTGGGACGGACGTCGGCGAAGGAATATGCCCTTGCCTGCCTGAGCGATCTGGCCACCGTCCTTCTGGTGATCACCGCCGTTTTTGCCGCTATTTTTGAGGAAAGTACGGCGGCTGCGTATATCTGTGCCCTGCTGGCCATCGGTGCGGTGCTCCGTATCGGGGCGTATGTGAAGGCCAGACGGGTGCTGGAAAAGGCGGCGGAAGAGTCCATGCCGGTCTGCAGCGTGCTCCGGGACGGAAAACTGCAGCTGCTCCGGGCGGAGGCGGTTACGGTGGGCGATATTGTCTTTCTGGAAGGCGGCGATGTGGTGCCGGGTGACGGACGCATCGTTTCCGGAGAAGAGATCGCCGTATCGGAACGGGGGATCACAAACAACAAAAAAACCGTACATAAATTCGATACCGTGATCCGCACCGACGAAAAGGGAAGTGAAGTACCGGCGGAATACCGGTCCAATATCCTGTATGCCGGTTCCACGGTGCTGTGGGGTCAGGGACGTATGGTGATCACCGCCGTGGGGGAGGAAACCCTCATCGTACGCAAACAGGGCGGTATCCGCATCGGTTCCATGGAAACGCTGCCCCTGACGGAACGGCTGAACCGCTGGTGTAAGGGAAGCAGTCTGTTCATGCTGGCCGCGGTCATGGTGATCACGGGTCTGGCATTGTTTACCGCCCGCAGCTTTACGCAGGTGTTCCTTGTGACCATGGCCATGGCTGTGGCATCCATGAGCGAATACCTGACCACCATTGCCTATATTCTGGTGGCGGTGGCTGTGCGGGATGCGGGACTCAAAAAGAATAAAAAAGACGAAAGCGAAACCAGAGTCCATGCCAAAGCGGCGGTGATCACGGATTCTGCCGTGCTTGAAAAATTAGCCGGAACGGATGCGCTGATCCTGTCCGATATGGAATTGTTCAAATCGGGGGAAATGTCCCTCCACGCCTACAATATCGGCGCAGAGAACAAGCATTGGAACAAGGACGGCGAGGATGAATATCTGCCCGTTATCCTGCGCCTGCTGCTGTCCACCGTATCCGGTCAGCAGATGCATCAGAGCCTGGCGGGAACGGCGATTACGGCCATGTCCGACAAGTACAGACAGATCCAGCAGGCCGCGGATCAGTGGACAAGATGTACGGGCAAAACCATCGAATACGACTTCCGCTCCCTCGACCATGTATCCGGCAAAACCGGCATTTCCGGCGGGCTGGATACGGTACTGGTACAGGACAGAGAGGATGTCTGGGCGGTGGTGTCCGGCGGCATCAAGGAGGTCATGTACTGCTGTACGGAATATGCTCTGGAGGACGGGGAAGGGGGATTTCGCTCCCTGCCCATGACCGATGAGGTGCGGCGCAGGATCTTTACCTCTGCGGCGGAGCTTGCCTATATGGGTGCCTCCGTTATCGCCTGTGCCCGGAAGAAATCGCCCTATACCACGCTGAACCGGCTGTCTGTGCTCCAGAGCGGCATGTGCTTCATGGGATTTGCGGCCATTGCGGAATCCCCGGCCACCGATGCGGTGGAAATGGTGCGGCGGATCACGGAAGCGAATTTTGCCGTGGCGGTGCTGTCCGAGGATACGGAGCATGATCTGTACTACGGACACGACATCGGCCTGTTTGACAAAAATACGAAAATTTTGCCCTTCGGCAGCGGAGAGGGTCTGTCCCTTACCCCCGGCAGCCGTACCATCGTGCAGATGCCGTCGGTGTATTCTCCCTCCCTGGGCAGCAACGTGAACCGGTCGGATATCCGGTATAAATGCCTGAAATCGGTTCTCCAAAGCGGCAATGCGGACAAGGCCGGAAAGACCGCGGTGGTCTGCCGGAATGTGCTGGATGCACGGCTGCTGACGCTCGGAGACGTGAAGATCGTGGCGGGCAGTGCCACCCGTCCTCTGCCCCAGCCTCTGAAAGCCCGGGCGGATGTGGTGATCTACCCCAAAAACCGGCACGGCGGCTTTGCGGAAGCGGTGGAAGCCGTTTCGGAGGCCAGACGAGCGTTATCGAATCTGTGGAATGCGGCGGTGTATCTGACCATATCCCAGATTTCGCGTCTGGTGATGCTGCTGTGCGGTATTCTGCCCGGCGGTCTGATCCCGTCCCCGTCAGCGGTATTGCTCTGGGGTCTGATATTGGATTTCGCGGCGGTATTGGCCATGTCCTTTGTCAAGGCACCGGCGGATATTCTGACCTTTCCCGACAACCGGATGGGTTTGCCGGGCGGGAAACGGACGATCGTGAAAGCCCTTGCGGCAGGCGGTATCTGGGGACTTCTCTGCGGCCTTCTGCCCGTGGGAATCTCCCTTCTGCCCATTGACGGCACGGACACAACGGGTATCTTTCTCGCAGCCATGTTCCTGTCCCAGACGGTCATGGCGTGCAGCGTGGGACAGTACGGCAGCCTCTTCAGACACCGGTATTTCCACACAACCTACGCCCTGTTCGTGCTGGCGGAAATCTGCTGTGCCTGGGCATCCCTGCTGATGTATCCGACGGTGTGGTATACCTGCTTCTTCGCCCTGATCCCGTCTGCGATTCTGCTTCTGCTGATGGAAATCGGCAAGGCAGCGGAAAGCCGGAAAAAGACGGCCGGAGAAGAAGAAAATCCCTTCCGGGCGGACGATCTGCAGACGGAGGAAGCTCTGGAAAACACAGAAGAAAATGCGGAAGAAGATCCGGAAGAATAAAGCATATCAAAGGACCGGCAGCTCTGTTTTCGGGCAGGGAACAGCCGGTCTTTTTTTCGTCCCGCGGGGGAAATATCCCACGTTTTCCGACAAAGCCCACGGCGGTAAAAATTTTCCCCTTCCGGAAGAAGAAAGATTGAAAAGTATGCAAGGAAAATCGCAGAAACACTTGTAATTTTCGGGCGTTTGGTATATAATAAAGTAGAATGTAATATTTATATCTATCAGAAAGGAACTTTAGCAAAGAATGGCAGATAATACAAATTGCACGCATGACTGTTCTACCTGCGGGGCGGATTGCGCTTCCCGAAAGCCTACTTTCGAAGCACCCCACAAGGATAGCCATATCAAACATGTTATCGGCATCGTATCCGGTAAAGGCGGCGTCGGCAAGTCCATCGTGACTTCCATGCTGGCAACCGCAATGAGCCGTAAAGAATATGCCGTAGGTATTATGGACGCAGACATCACCGGTCCTTCTATTCCCAAGGCATTCGGCGCCAAAGGGGACATCCTCTCCACCGGCGACGGACTGCTGCCCCTGGAAACCAAGACCGGCATCAAGATGATCTCCGTCAATCTTCTCCTGGAAGAAGAAACCCGCCCGGTAGTATGGCGCGGACCCGTGATCGCCGGAACCGTAAAGCAGTTCTGGACCGATGTTGTATGGGGGGACCTTGAATATCTCTTCATCGATATGCCTCCGGGAACGGGCGATGTTCCGCTGACTGTGTTCCAGTCCATCAAGCTGGACGGCATCGTGATCGTTACCACCCCCCAGGATCTGGTTTCCATGATCGTCAAGAAGGCTGTCAACATGGCGGCACTGATGAACATTCCGGTAATCGGTCTGGTGGAAAATATGTCTTACGTGGAATGCCCCGACTGCGGCAGACACATCAATGTGTTCGGCGAGTCCAAGGCGGAAGCGGTTGCTGCGGAATGTGACATTCCCTTCCTCGGCAGACTGCCCATCGACCCCAAGCTGGCGGCACTTTGCGACAAGGGCATCATCGAACTGATGGAAAACGACTACATGGAACCCATCTGCGGTGCCGTGGAAGCATTCTGTCAGGAATAATCATTCATCCCATGCCATGCGTGGGACATACATCATTCGTTATCTCTAATATACCTATATAGGAGGAAATCCAAGCATGAAAAAAAAGATGACAACAGTACCCTTCAAAGGTACTCCCGAGCAGAAGGCTGCCCTGAATGAACTGATTGCAGCTTACAAGGGAAAAGACGGCGCTCTGATGCCCGTTCTGCAGAAGGCACAGGATATTTACGGTTATCTGCCGGAAGAAGTACAGCGCGACATCGCTCTCGGTCTGGAAATTCCTTTCACCGAAGTATTCGGCGTTGTTACCTTCTACGCACAGTTCCTTCTGAACCCCAAGGGAGAATTTCCGGTTGCAGTATGTCTCGGTACCGCCTGCTACGTTAAGGGATCCGGCATCCTGATGGAAAAGCTGGAAGGCCTGCTGGGTATCAAGGGCGGCGAAATCACCGAAGACCTGAAGTTCAGCCTGGAAGCAACCCGCTGCATCGGCGCCTGCGGTCTGGCACCCGTTCTGACCATCGGCGAAGACGTATACGGCAGACTGGAACCCAGTCAGCTGGAAGGTATTCTGGCAAAGTATAAGTAATAGCCCGCCGAACCGGAATCCCACCGGATTCAACGGCCAAGCAGGTTCAAAAATCACTCCTCACAGAGTTTTTGAAAGGTTGCCTCTATGAAGATAGGAGAAATCGGGAAATTTTGCAATGCTGAAGTGCTTTGCGGAGAAGAATATCTGAGCGGCGATGTGTATTCCGCCTGCTGCAGCGATATGATGAGCGATGTACTGGCATTTGTAAAAGATCAGGGAGTTCTGATTACGGGCCTTGTGAACACACAGGTGATCCGTACAGCCGCCATGATGGATATGGTATGCATAGTGTTCGTGCGCAACAAGCTTCCCACAGAGGAAATGCTTGCGCTGGCGGACGAATGCGGTATCGTCGTCATGCGTTCGGCATTGCGTGCTTATGAAGCATGCGGCATCTTATATTCCCGCGGACTAATCGGAAACAAGGGGGATTCCTTATGCACGAACCCGTAAAATTTCACTTTGACGTAGACGGTGAGAATTTCTCCTCCGCAGGCGAGGCGTCTGTGATCGTCAAGAAAAAGCTGCGGCAGCTGGGCTTTTCACCGGATATCATGCGGCGTGTTTCCATCGCCATGTACGAAGGCGAGATCAACATGGTCATTCACGCAAACGGCGGTACGGCCGACGTGACCGTGATGGATGAATACATAGAGATCGTGCTGGCGGAC
This sequence comes from Oscillospiraceae bacterium, assembly GCA_015063745.1. Lineage (GTDB taxonomy): Bacteria > Bacillota > Clostridia > Oscillospirales > CAG-272 > UMGS1696. Next base: position 39,552 of record SVTO01000016.1, read on the forward strand.
CGTGGCCCCGGTATTCCGGACGTGGAACTCGCGATGAAGGAAGGTTTTTCCACCGCCAGAGAAAATATTCGGGCTTTGGGCTTTGGTGCCGGTATGGGTCTTCCCAATATGAAGAAGTATACCGACTACCTGCATATCGATACGGAAGTCGGCGTGGGTACCACGATCACCATGCGTGTGAATACCACCGGCTGATGTGACTTGTTTCCACCTTATTGCGGACGGGATGCCAGACCATTTCAGCGTACGAGGTGAAGCATGAAAAATTACCAGCATTCCGTTTCACTGGATGTGGCAAAATGCAAAGGCTGCACCACCTGCCTCAGACGCTGTCCTACCGAAGCGATCCGAATCCGGGATGGCCATGCGGTCATTCATTCGGAACGCTGCATCGACTGCGGTGAATGTATCAGGCAGTGTTCCTATAAAGCGAAAAAAGCCACCCACGACGGACTTGAAAAATTAAACGAATTCCGCTACAGAATTGCCCTGCCGGCTCCCGCGCTGTACGGCCAGTTCGATAATATGGACAATATCGGTTATATTATCGCCGGACTGCACGCCATGGGATTTGACAAGGTATACGAAGTAGCCAGAGCGGCAGAAATGGTTTCCGCCTATACGAGAATGTATCTCCGGCGGAAGGATATCAAAAAACCCGTGATCAGCTCTGCCTGCCCTGTAATCTCCAGAATGATCAGTATGAACTTCCCCTACCTCTGCGACAACGTCATTCCCCTGCTGCCTCCCATCGAAGTAGCGGCGGATCTGGCCCGCAAGGAGGCACTGGCGGAAAACCCGGATCTGAAATCCGAGGACATCGGCGTATTCTTCATCTCTCCCTGTCCGGCAAAGGTCAGTTACGTCAAGAACGGCTTTGCGGGGGAAAGAAACAATGTGGACTACGTACTCTCCGTCAGAGATGTGTACTTTGTGCTGATCGAAAAAATGAAGCAGATCGACGAACCCGCGGACTCCACGGAAGCCGGCATGATCGGCATCGGCTGGGCATCCTGCGGCGGTGAAGCATCTGCTGTGTTCAACGAACATTATCTGGCTGCGGACGGCATCGAAAACTGCATCCGCGTGCTGGAACAGATTGACAACGAAGATATTCCCACGCTGGATTACGTGGAGCTGAATGCCTGCAGCGGCGGATGTGTGGGCGGTGTAATGACCGTCGCCAATCCCTATATCGCACAGGCAAGATTGCAGTCTCTGAAGCGTTATCTGCCCGTATCTCCCAACAGCCCCATGACGGATACCATTCCCGAAAGCGCTTTTGCGGAAGATGTGGTGCAGTACAATCCGTACAACCTCCTGTCCGATGACCGGCTGGAAGCCATGCGCATGATGGCAGACATCGAAAACATCTGCACGGAGCTGCCCGGACTGGACTGCGGTTCCTGCGGCGCACCCACCTGTATGGCCTTTGCGGAGGACATTGTAAAAGGGGAAACGAACGCGGACGAATGTGTCGTGAATATGCGTATGCTGTTCCATGATTTCTTAGAAAGACGCCGCGGCGGAAATGCCGGTGACGACTTTCCCCTGGAAAAATGGATCCGGATGCACGGCGGCGACGGAAAAACCGCAGAGAAGACCGACGGAGGGAATGTATGAAAGAGCTGAAACCCATTCTGGATGCACTGGGCATCCGGGTGATCTGCGGTGAGGCGGACGCCTTTGACGGCGTCTATGCCGGGGATCTGCTGAGCCGGGCTATGAGCCATGTGGAAGCGGATAATCTGTGGATCACCATTATGAATAATGTAAATGTGATTGCTGTGGCAAGTCTTGCGGACGCGGCGGCGGTGCTTCTGGCCGAGGGTGTGACCCTGACCCCGGATGCACAGGCGGCAGCGGAAGAAAAAGGCATCTGCGTACTGTCCGCCGATCAGTCGGTGTATGACCTGTGCGTGGGTATTGCCGGGCTGATCTGATCTTGCGAATGTTGGGAGGGGATGCGCATGAGCGAATTTTATTATGACCTGCACGTGCATTCCTGCCTGTCTCCCTGCGGGGACGATGACATGACGCCGGGCAATATCGCCGGTATGGCGGTGGTGAACGGCCTGCAGATCGTAGCCCTGACGGACCACAACACGACAAAAAACTGTCCTGCCTTTTATGCGCAGGCACGGAAAAACGGCATTATCCCCATCGCCGGTATGGAACTGACGACCAGTGAAGATGTACACATGATCTGCCTGTTTCCCACACTGGAGGACGCCATGTCCTTCGGGGAATATGTGGACACCAGACGGATCCGGGTGAAGAACAAGCCCGCCATCTTCGGCCACCAGCACATCCGGGATGAAAACGACGAGATCGTGGGAGAAGAGGAGTACCTGCTGATCAACGCAACGGATATATCCATCGAAGAAGCGGTGGATATATGCAGAGAGCGCGGCGGCGTGTGCTACCCGGCTCACATCGACCGTCCGTCCAACGGGATGGTGGCTGTACTGGGTACCTTTCCGGAGGATGTGGCGTTCTCGGCCTACGAGCTGAACGACGGCGCGTCCATGACGGAATATGCGTCAAGATTCCCCGTGATCGAAAATCTGGCGCACGTGGTCAGCTCCGACGCCCATTATCTGTGGGATATGGCGGAAGCGGAACACACGCTGGATTTGCCGGACGATGATATACGGATGGGCCTGATGCGGTATCTCAGAGGACAAACTGCCCACGGCAGGGAAGGAGTCACACATGGATGAATTTTCTCTCTACGTACTGGATATCACCATGAATTCCGTGCGCGCCGGTGCCGAAGACATTGACGTAAGCCTGAAGGAAGACGGCGAATGGCTGACGTTCACCGTTACGGACAATGGCTGCGGGATGTCGGCGGAGCAGGTCAGAAAACTGAGCGACCCCTTCTTCACAACCCGGAAAACCAGAAAAGTAGGACTCGGCATTCCGTTTCTCACCATGCTGGCGGAAATGACGGGCGGATACGTAAAGATCCGTTCCACACCGGCAGTCAATGAAGAAACCGGCGAGGCGGATCCTGCCCACGGTACGGTGGTGGAGAGTGTATTCGGCAGAAATCACATCGACTTTATTCCCCTGGGCGACATGGTGGAAACGGTGAAAACACTGATTCAGGGCTCTCCCGACGTGAACTTCACCTACACCCACGAAATGCCCGGCGGAAAGGTTGAATTGTCCTGCGCACAGCTGAAAGCGCTGTTAGGTGATGAGATCCCCCTGTCCAGTCCGGAAATTCTCGCCTGGATCGACGGATATCTCAGAGAACAGTACGCCGAAGCCGAAGGAAACTGAGCGCGGGTACATGAACAAAGTTTACATTTTAATTTATATACCAGAAAGGAAACAAAAGTATGAAATCTTTTGAAGAACTGATGGCGATCAAAGCCAAGATGCAGGACAAAGTAGCCGTGCGTCAGGCTGCTGACAACACCATCCGTGTAGTAGTAGGTATGGCAACCTGCGGTATCGCAGCCGGTGCAAGACCTGTTCTGAACGCTTTCGTGGAAGGCGTAAACGAAGCAGGTCTGTCTGAAACCGTTACCGTAACCCAGACCGGTTGTATCGGCATCTGCCAGTATGAACCCGTTGTGGAAGTATTCGAAAAGGATAAGGAAAAGACCACTTACGTTAAGATGACCGCTGAAAAAGCACAGGAAGTTATCGAAAAGCACATCAAGGGCGGCAAGCCGGTTACCGAATACACCATCGGCGCAGCCAAGCTGTAATCGATATAACTTTTAGGGAGGAATAAACTAATATGATTCGTTCTCATGTATTGATCTGCGGCGGTACCGGTTGTACTTCTTCCGGAAGTGCAGCTCTGGCAAGCAAGCTGGCAGAAGAACTCAAGGCTAAGGGTCTTGAAGAAGAAATTAAAATCGTTATGACCGGTTGTTTCGGTCTCTGCGCTCTGGGTCCGATCATGATCGTATACCCGGAAGGCACTTTCTACAGCATGGTTACCGAAGATGATATTCCCGAAATCGTGGAAGAACATCTGCTGAAGGGCCGTATCGTAGACCGTCTGGTTTACAAGGATGGCGTTGAACACGAAGATCCCAATGCGGCAGCTTCTCTGTCCGACACCAACTTCTACAAGAAGCAGAAGAGAGTTGCACTGCGTAACTGCGGTGTAATCAACCCCGAATCCATCGACGAATACATCGCAATGGACGGTTACTTCGCTCTGGCTAAGGTACTGAAGGAAATGACTCCCGATGACGTTATCAAGACCATTCTTGATTCCGGTCTGCGCGGTCGCGGCGGCGGCGGTTTCCCCACCGGTCGTAAGTGGCAGTTCGCAAAGGCTTCCGTTTCCGATAAGAAGTACGTTATCTGTAACGCCGACGAAGGTGACCCGGGTGCGTTCATGGACCGTTCTGTTCTGGAGGGTGACCCCCATGCAGTAATCGAAGCTATGGCCATCGCCGGCTACGCTATCGGTGCTGACGAAGGTTGGGTATACGTTCGTGCAGAATACCCCATCGCCGTTAAGAGACTGCAGATCGCTCTGGACCAGGCTCGTGAATACGGTCTGCTGGGCAAGAACATCTTCGGTTCCGACTTCAGCTTCGACATCAACATCCGTCTGGGTGCAGGTGCATTCGTATGCGGCGAAGAAACCGCTCTGATCACCTCCATCGAAGGTAACCGCGGTGAACCCCGTCCCCGTCCTCCGTTCCCGGCAGTTAAGGGTCTGTGGGGTCAGCCTACCATCGTAAACAACGTAGAAACCTACGCGAACATCGCTCAGATCATCCTGAACGGTTCCGACTGGTTCAAGTCCTTCGGTACTGCCGGTTCTCCCGGTACCAAGGTATTCGCTCTCGGCGGTAAGATCAAGAACACCGGTCTGGTAGAAATCCCCATGGGTACCACTCTGCGTGAAGTTATCGAAGAAATCGGCGGCGGCGTTCCGAACGGCAAGAAGTTCAAGGCTGCTCAGACCGGTGGTCCTTCCGGTGGTTGTCTGCCCGCAGAACTGATCGATACCCCCATCGACTTCGACACTCTGGTCAAGGCCGGTTCCATGATGGGTTCCGGTGGTCTGATCATCATGGACGAAGACACCTGTATGGTTGACATCGCGAAGTTCTTCCTGGAATTCACCGTTGATGAATCCTGCGGTAAGTGTTCTCCCTGCCGTATCGGTACCGTAAGACTGCTCGAAATCCTGAACAAGATTACCGACGGTAACGGCGAAATGGAAGACCTGGACAAGCTGGAAGAGCTGGCTAACTACATCAAGTCCGCTTCTCTCTGCGCACTGGGTCAGACCGCACCGAACCCGATTCTGTCCACTCTGAAGTTCTTCCGTGACGAATATATCGCACACATCGTGGACAAGAAGTGTCCCGCCGGCGTCTGCAAGTCCCTGCTCAGCTACGTTATCGACGCTGACAAGTGTAAGGGTTGTACTCTCTGCTCCAGAGTCTGCCCGGCAGGAGCTATCTCCGGTAAGGTTAAGGAAGCACACGTTATCGATACTTCCAAGTGCGTAAAGTGCGGCGCTTGTATCGAAAAGTGTAAGTTCGGTGCTATCTCTAAAAAATAATTGAAAGGGTCGGAAATTACTTATGGATATGGTAAATGTAAAAATAAACGGTGCTGATTATTCCGTACCTGCCGGCATTACCGTTCTCGAAGCCTGCAAATACGCGAATATCGACATCCCCACACTCTGCTATCTGAAGGATATCAACGCCATCGGCGCATGCCGTCTCTGCCTGGTTGAAGTAAAGGGCGCAAGAGGCCTGGTTGCTGCTTGTATCTATCCTGTAAACGATGGTATGGAAATCCAGACCAACACTCCTCAGATCAGAGCCGTACGCAAGACTAACCTCGAGCTGGTTCTCTCCGCTCACGAAAAGAAATGTCTGTCCTGCCCCCGTTCCACCAGCTGTGAACTGCAGAAACTCGCACAGGAATATCACTGTGACGAAGACAAGTTCTGCTACGGTACCGACAAGGGTAAGGTAACTCTGGACACTTCTTCTCCCTCCATCATCCGCGACAACAACAAGTGTATCCTCTGCCGTCGCTGCATCGCTGCCTGCGATAAGCTGCAGGGTATCGGTGCGATCGGCATGATGAACCGTGGTTTCGATTCCACCGTTGCTCCTTTCTTCGGCAAGGAACTGGCTGATTCTTCCTGTATCAACTGCGGTCAGTGCATTGTTGCATGTCCCGTTGGTGCTCTGTACGAAAAGGACGACACCCAGAAGATCCTGGATGCCATCGCAGATCCCACCAAGCACGTTGCTATCTGCTGCGCTCCTTCCGTACGTACCGCTATCGGCGAATGCTTCGGCTACGAACCCGGTACCGACGCACAGGGTAAGATGGTTGCTGCTCTGAAGGCTCTGGGCTTCGACGGTGTATACGACATGAACTTCACCGCTGACCTGACCATCATGGAAGAAGCTACCGAATTCCTGGGCAGAGTAAAGAACGGCGGCAAGCTGCCTCTGATCACCTCCTGCTCTCCCGGATGGGTTAAGTACTGCGAACACTACTTCCCCGAAATGACCGAAAACCTGTCCACCTGCAAGTCTCCTCAGCAGATGTTCGGCGCAATGTACAAGTCCTACTTCGCTGAAAAGCTGGGTCTGGATCCCAAGGATATCGTATTCGTGTCCGCTATTCCCTGTACCGCAAAGAAGTTCGAAGTGGGCAGAGACGGTCAGTCCAACGACGGTCTGGCGAATGTAGATATCGCTGTTACCACCAGAGAACTGGGCAGAATGATCGAACAGGCCGGCATCGACTTCAAGTCTCTGGAAGATGCTGACTTCGATATGCCCATCGAAATCGGTTCCGGTGCAGGTGCGATCTTCGGCGCTACCGGTGGTGTTATGGAAGCTGCTCTCCGTACCGCTGCGGAAGTTCTGGAAGGCAAGTCCTTCGAAAAGGTTGACTACGAAGAAGTTCGTGGTACCGAAGGCATCAAGTTTGCTGCATACAAGCTGGGCGGCATGGAAGTTAAGGTTGCTGTTGCATCCGGTACTGCCAACGCTGCTAAGCTGCTGAAGGGTGTTCAGGACGGTACTTATGATGTACAGTTCATCGAAATCATGGCTTGTCCCGGCGGTTGTGTAAACGGCGGCGGTCAGCCCATCCAGCCCGCAGTTGTACGCAACAACATCGACCTGCGTGCCGTACGTGCATCCGTTCTGTACAATGCCGACGCTAAGCTGCTGACTTACCGTAAGTCTCACGAAAACCCGATCGTTAAGAAGGTTTACGAAGAATTCCTCGGTGAACCCAACAGCCACAAGGCTCACGAACTGCTGCATACTCACTACGTAAAGCGCGGTCTGTAATTCTGTAATTCTCCTGCCGTAAAGAGGATGTGCGCCATATATTTCCAGTGCATCCTCTTTATGGAAGAAATTGCGGTGAAAAAGCACGAAACCGAATTTTCTCCATACGATATTCAAGTTTTGACCATTTACATTTTGGAGAATTTTTGCTATAGTATTATAGGGTAAGGAATGTACCGGCATATACGGAAAAACGTGGTATGCCGGTGCAGGACTTCCGATTCCGGCTCTGCGAGTGCACGTAGAGACGGGATGTATTGGTTTGTCATCATTATTATTTTGTTGAAGGATACTATGCTGCGTGTTTTAGTATCCTCACCCCATACAGGTGGGGAAGGCATTCCCTCGTGCCGGAACCTTTCCCAAAACCCGTGTGGGATACTTGTACGATTTGAAAGGAATATTCAAAATGAAGAAACTTCTCACAGTTCTGCTGTGCGCATCTCTGGTTGTTTCCGCTATGTGCATGACAGTATCCGCTGCATTCCTGAAGTCTGATACAGCTCAGGTTTACAAGATCGACAATCTGACCGGTGATGAAGATCCCTATCTGACCGGTGACGCTGCTATGGACGCCGGCATGTCCTGGATGACCTACGGCTACGGCTGGATGACCATGCTGGACGGCTACCCCGCATACATGACCTCTCCCGTTGGTAACATCTTCGAAGGTGTTTTCTGGGATTATGACTACGCTATCCCCACCACTCACGGCTTTATGAAGCTGCGCGCTAAATCCTACATGGATCTGGGCACCGACATCTGGACCGTTTACTGGAACTCCGGTAACACCCAGTCCTTCGGTTTCAACTTCCCCGCTAACGGCGAATGGCAGGAAATCATCATCGACCTGAACGCTCAGGAAAACTTTGACTGGGCTGGTTACGTTGACCAGGGTACCGATGACGATTCCCGTCCCTTTGCTACCAAGGCAGGCGACAAGGCATTCCGTTCCTTCCGTCTGGACTTTATGCACATGGAAGAAACTCCCATTCTGATCGACTACCTTGGTTTCTTTACCACTTATGAAGAAGCTGCTGCATTCAACGGCACTCTCGGTGAATCCGCTGGCGAAGCTGCAACCGAAGCTGCAACCGAAGCTGCAACCGAAGCTGCTACCGAAGCCGCTACCGAAGCTGCAACCGAAGCTGCTACCGAAGCTGCTACCGAAGCCGCAACCGAAGCTGCAACTGAAGCTGCTACCGAAGCTGCAACCGAAGCTGCTACCGAAGCTGCAACCGAAGCTGCAACTGAAGCTGCTACCGAAGCTGCAACCGAAGCTGCTACCGAAGCTGCTACCGAAGCTGCTACCGAAGCTGCTACCGAAGCTGCAACCGAAGCTGCAACCGAAGCTGCTACCGAAGCTGCTACCGAAGCCGCTACCGAAGCTGCTACCGAAGCTGCAACTGAAGCTGCTACCGAAGCTGCTACTGAAGCTGCTACCGAAGCTGTAACCGAAACTGTTACTCCTTCTGCTCCTCAGACCTTCGACGCTGGCATTATCGCTGCTGCAACCGCAATCATCTCTGCTGCTGCATTCGCAGTATCCAAGAAGCGTTCTAAGTAATCCATACTGTTTGGCAGAGGTTCATCTGTTGAACCTCTGCCAAACATAAATCAGATTGCAGTCAAAAAAGTGAAAATAAGTTTTCATACATTTTTACAGGAAGGCGAAAAACCTTCCTGTTTTTTAGTTTTCATATATGAGGCAATGGTGTACGATCATTTATGGTTATCCGGATGCGGGAACGGGAACAGGCTGGATTACCCACGTGCTCACCGGATTATCGGCGTAAGTGTGTGGGATTATGGGACTGTAGGACCAACAAAACTCTTATACCATGATCCCCCTCCTCCGGGGAATGCTTGCTTATCGTCAAGGGTGCGTTTATCCTACAGGACCACACATCAACCTATACAATACAATCCACTCCACGATTCAGAGCATAAGAAAACCGCCGTACTTGTACATACGGCGGTTTTTGTCATCATTATTATTTTGTTGAAAGTCCATGCTGCATACGCGAATTATGGATTCTTTACGGAAACCCCATCAGATGGGATTCCCGTAAAGTCGTACCATGTATTGAATTACTTGAAGTAATTCAAATTATTTTCTGTTCTTTCTGTTCTTCAGAACCAGAGCACCGGAGGTTGCACCGATAGCCATCAGAACGAGAGCGATGTCAGCGGTCTGAGGAGCTTCGGGAGTAACGGTTTCGGTAACAGCTTCGGTAGCAGCTTCGGTAGCAGCTTCAGTTGCAGCTTCGGTAGCAGCTTCGGTAGCAGCTTCGGTAGCGGCTTCGGTAGCAGCTTCGGTTGCAGCTTCGGTAGCAGCTTCAGTTGCAGCTTCGGTTGCGGCTTCGGTTGCAGCTTCGGT
>SVTO01000017.1 GCA_015063745.1 Oscillospiraceae bacterium
TAAATTCTCCAGATTCCGTAACCGAATTCTCTTTTCCTTCTCATGAAAAAGAGAGAATCGGTTTCCAATTCTCTCTTTTCGTTGTTTTATTGGATTTTCTTTACCCCAACTATTGACATTGAGCCAATAAATTTTAGTAAGCACTGAGAAGGAGAAACGTATGAGAATCAGACAACAGGCGTTCATCGATCCGGACAAAAAGATGCTCAAAGGCGGTCTCCATATCCATACCACCCGTTCCGACGGACACAATTATCCGGAAGAGACCATACAGGAATATTATGAACAAGGATACGATTTTTTGTCGCTAACCGATCACCGTATATACAATTACAAAAATTTCCGTCCCGACCTGCCCATTACCGTCATTCCGGGTATGGAAAATGACTGTGCTTTCCGGTGGCTTCCCTACCATACGGTATGTCTTGGACCGGTCAAAGAAGAAGGCAATGGTTACGAACAGGACGAAAAATTCGATTGCCTTGAGATACATGATGATGAAATGTGCCATGCCTGGCTGAAAGAAATCCATGACAGAAAAAATCAGACAATTTACTGCCATCCGGAATGGAGCCATACCCAGGCGGTAATTTTTGAAAACCATACGGAACATTTTGCCATGGAAATCTGGAACTCCGGCTCTGCGATCAGCTGCAACATAGACAAAGACGCCCCGTACTGGGACGAAATCCTGGGTCAGGGCAAAGTGATTTACGGGGTTGCGGCAGACGATGCTCATCAGAAATATAAAATGGGCAAGGGATGGGTTATGGTCAATGCGGAAAACGATGTCAACTCCATTCTGGAAGCCCTGAAAAACGGTGCGTTCTATTCTTCGTGTGGTCCGGAGATATATGATTTCTACATAGACGGCAGTACGGCGGTAATCGAATGTTCTCCTGTGACGAAGATAGGATTATACTGTGACATGCACTTGCCGCAGCTGAAGCGGTCGGCTTCCGGCGAACTGGTTCGTGCAGAATTTCAAATACCGGGTTACGACTATGTTCGCGTCACTGTCACGGACAGCGAGGGGAATAAGGCATGGACAAATCCGATATTCCTGGATGGGAGAAAATGAGGCAACCCTTCGGGGGAGTTTTTTGCCGCTGTACTGAGGAAAGCTTTTCCTCGGAACAGCGGCTTTTTGGTTGGTTTTTTCTTGCTTGTTTCTTTTTTCTCTCTATGGTTTGTATATCTAAATCGCTTATTCTTTTTTGTCCTACACGGACGGGTGGCTATTTACTACTCATTGTTTGTATTAAATCGTTTATTTTTTGTGTCCTGTGCGGACGGCACTTAGAGGGACCTGCCAAAGCGAGGCCCCTCTAAGAACTCCCCCGCTTTATTAAGAGCATCGTTGGTCCGGTATTGGTTGTTGGTGTTGTCAAAGTAGTGGAGGATGTAAATCAGCGCTGACCGCGGTAGGGGTGCGAGGGTGGAGGAATACTGTTGGGATAAGATATTGTTTAGCCGTGTACAGTGATATAGTATGGGTTCTGTCTCATCCGTGCTAACCGCGCGAAGACTGAATGGCAGTCCTAAGACATGGCGGTCAGCCGGGATTTATAATGCACCCAACCTTGTACTGTAGGCGAACCCACCCTTAGTTTGCACAACCTGTCAGCGGTCAAACTCCCCTATTCATCCTGCGGCAGCCTAATTAAAAAGAAACTCCACTACTGAACCCAATAAACCTCTACCCAACAACCTCTCCCAACGCACCAAGCGGCAGCGTAATTCTTTCTGCACGGTTCTTCGTTCTGTGCACAAACCCACTACTAAACCCAACCACCCGTCAACGGTATCTCCCCACTAATGCACCCCTTCGGCGGTTAGCCATAATTGAAAAACGAAATTGCCAAACCCAAAGAAACAGCAAAACCGAACCAAGAAAACCCTTAATCTAAGCGGGGGAGTTCTTAGAGGGGCCTCGCGCCTGGAGGCCCCTCTAAGTGCCGTCCGCACAGGACACCAAAAATAAACGCTCTGCATGACACAAAGAGTAGTAAAAGAATAGCCGTCCGCACAGGACAAAAAATTAAAGGATTTAAACCAAACAAAGAGTAGTAAAAGAATACCCGTCCGCCAAGGACAAAAAACAATAAACGCCAGCACGACCCATCAAGTAGTAAAAAACCCGCCGTCCGCCAAGGACAAAAAATAGAGAGAACACCCAAAAACCCAGCACATCCCAAAGGAAAGTTTACAAATAATTATAAACACATTTGCGGAATATAATTGACTTTTTCACGAAAATAGTATACAATAATACTGTATGAAATAAAATGCTGTCCGAGTATCCGGACGGCGAAAGAATAAACAGAAAGGCGCGGTTATATACCGTAAAGGTCTTTTTATGGACAAGCAAAGAAAGAGCGAACTTATGGAAATCGCCCGTCAGATCCGTATCGGCACAGTGAAAGCGGTTCACGCAGCCAAGAGCGGCCACCCCGGTGGATCTCTCTCCATCGCGGACGTCCTGACGTATCTGTATTTTGAAGAAATGAATATCGACCCCAAGAACCCCACCGCACAGTCCCGCGACAGACTGGTTCTGTCCAAGGGTCACTGCGCACCCGGTCTGTACTCCGCACTGGCACACAGAGGCTACTTCCCCGTAGAAGATCTGGTAACACTGCGTAAGACCACCAGCTACCTGCAGGGTCACCCGGACATGAAGCACACCCCCGGCGTAGATATGTCCTCCGGTTCTCTGGGACAGGGCGTATCCGTAGCCTGCGGTATGGCGCTGGCATCCAAGCTGGACAATTCTCCCCGCAGAATTTACGCAATCATGGGCGACGGCGAATCTCAGGAAGGCGAAGTATGGGAAGCAGCAATGTTTGCAGCTCACTATAAGCTGTCCAACCTGTGCTGGCTGCTGGACTTCAACGGCCTGCAGATCGACGGTAAGATCACCGACGTTATGAATCCCACTCCCTATGACAAGAAGTTCGACGCATTCGGCTGGAACGTAGTGGAATGTGACGCACACGATTTCGACTCCATCGAAGCCGCATACAAGGCAGCCCGCGCATGCACCGACAAGCCCACTGTGATCATTTCTCACAGCACCAAGGGTAAGGGCGTATCCTTTATGGAAAACCAGGCAAGCTGGCACGGCGCGGCACCGAACGACGAACAGTTCGAGATCGCAATGAAGGATCTGGGCGCCAACTGAGGCCCGGAAAATACGGAAAGGATAGAATGATTTATGGCTGATAAAATTGCTACCCGTGAATCCTACGGTAAGGCGCTTGCCGAATTCGGTGCGATTTACGAAAATCTGGTGGTTCTGGATGCTGACCTTGCTGCCGCAACCAAGACCGGTACTTTCAAGAAGGCATTCCCGGAACGTTTCTTTGACTGCGGTATCGCAGAAAACAACATGATCGCCGCTGCTGTAGGTATGTCCCTGTGCGGCAAGATCCCCTTCGCATCCACCTTCGCGATGTTCGCTGCCGGCCGTTCCTTCGAACAGGTCCGCAACGCCATCGGTTATCCTCATAACAACGTAAAGATCGGTGCTACCCACGCAGGTATCACTGTTGGTGAAGACGGCGCGACCCACCAGTGCAACGAAGACATTGCCCTGATGCGCACCATCCCCGGCATGGTAATCCTGAACCCCGCAGACGATACCGAAGCCCGTCTGGCAGTTAAGGCTGCTATCGAACACGACGGCCCCGTATACCTGCGCTTCGGCAGAATGGCAGTTCCGGTACTGTACGGCGATGACTATGAATTCAAGATCGGTAAGGGCGTTAAGATGGCCGACGGTACTGACGTGGCCCTCATCGCTACCGGTATCGAAGTGGAACAGGCTCTGCTGGCCCGTGAAATCCTGGCCGCTGAAGGCATCTCTGCTTCCGTTGTAAATATCTCCACCATCAAGCCCCTCGATGAAGAACTCGTTGTTGCAGAAGCAACCCGCTGCGGCGCTGTTGTTACCTGCGAAGAACACAGCATCATCGGCGGTCTCGGCGGCGCAGTCTGCGAATGCCTGGCTGAAAAGAAGCCCACCCCCGTACTCCGCATCGGCGTGCAGGACGTGTTCGGTCGCTCCGGCCCCGCAAAGGAACTCGTTTCCTACTATGGCCTCGACGCCGCTTCCATCGCAGCAAAAGCCAAAGCCGCCATTGCCCTCAAATAATCAAAGCACCCACGCAAAGGCTCGCTTCATGGCGGGCTTTTGCTTTTTTGGGGGAACGGGGTCGCTTTTTGAAAAAAGCTTGGTGGAGTTTGACGAGACAAACTCCGAAAAACATTTTGAAAAAGGGTTATGTCGTTAGTGGGTACCTAATCGTTAGACAATGTATTCTGCGTAGCCATAGGGTACCATCCGACTCTCACCCTAAAACCGTAGGGGAGTAGCTTGCTGCTCCCGCAAACGAACGATTTCGACCCAAACGTCCCGCTGCAGATCATACTTTCCCGCCATGTTCCCCCCCCAAAAAATCCCGCAACACAATGAAAAACCTCTTGCAAATTCCTGCGTTCTATAGTATAATATAAGAAAAACGAAAATTTGTTCGATTTTTGAAAATCATCATCATGAATACAAGAGGGAAACCATATCCCGGAAAGGATACACATGACTAAGACCAAGAAAAAAGCCGCTGACAATTTCGCTGAAAGAACCGCTGAAGAAAAGAAGAAAGCATTGGATACCGCCATTGCCCAGATCGAGAAGGATTACGGCAAGGGTGCGATCATGAAGATGGGTGAAAACGCCCGTATGAACGTTTCCGCTGTTTCTACCGGTTCCATTGCCCTTGACCTGGCGCTGGGTATCGGCGGTCTGCCCAAGGGACGAATTGTGGAGATCTACGGTCCCGAATCTTCCGGTAAGACCACGTTGGCTCTGTCCGCGGCGGCAGAAGTACAGAAGATCGGCGGACAGGCGGCCTTCATCGACGCGGAACACGCTCTGGATCCCGTATACGCCAAGGCCATCGGTGTGGATATTGACAATCTGCTCGTATCCCAGCCCGACAGCGGTGAACAGGCGCTGGAGATCTGCGAAGCGCTGGTACGTTCCGGTGCGGTGGACATTATCGTAATCGACTCCGTAGCCGCTCTGGTTCCCCAGCAGGAAATCGACGGCGACATGGGTGCATCCCACGTAGGTCTGCAGGCACGACTGATGTCCCAGGCACTGCGTAAGCTGTCCGGTACGATTGCGAAGACCAACTGTATTGTTATCTTCATCAACCAGCTCCGTGAAAAGGTAGGCGTAATGTACGGCAACCCGGAAACCACCACCGGCGGCCGTGCGCTGAAGTTCTACGCCTCCGTCCGTATCGACATCCGCAAGACGGAAGCGCTGAAGAAGGGTACGGAAGTATACGGCAACAGAGTAAAGTGCAAGATTGTAAAGAATAAAGTAGCGCCGCCCTTCACCGTAGCGGAATTCGACATTCTCTACGGCACCGGCATTTCCAAGTCCAGCGAAATCATGGACATGGCGGTAGAATTGGGTATTCTGGAAAAATCCGGCGCATGGTTCTACTATGACGGCAACCGGATCGGCCAGGGCAAGGACAACGCCCGTGCGTTCATCGAAGGAGATCCGGCGCTGTTTGCGGAACTGGAAGAAAAGGTACGTGAAAAGGGCGCATCCGTTCTGGACCGTGACGAAATCGAAGACGATGACGACGATGAAGAACTGGACATCCGCCTGCTGGATCTGGAGGAAGACGAAGACGAGGAATAATCCTCCTCTGCGGGAAGGTATAGGATTCAGCCTCCGATCCGCGGCAAAAATCACAGAACACAGGTAAATTATGATAAGGCAGATTGAATTTCAGGATTACCGCAACATGGAAACCTGTGCGGTGGAATTTACCGAAGGCGTCAATGTCCTGTGCGGCATGAATGCCCAGGGAAAATCGAATATTCTGGAAGGGATATACTACTTTGCCAGAGGCCGGTCGTTCAGAGGTGCCCATGACAAGGAGCTGATCCGTTTCGGCTGTCCCTACGCGAAAATGCGGCTGGATATGCTCCGAGAGGGGTATCAGTATCCCACGGTACTGGAAGCCTACCTGCCGAAAACCGGGCGTAAGGTATTCCACAAAAACGGCGCACAGCTGTCCTCCGTGGTGGAGATGATGGGAAACCTGCGGGCTGTTCTGTTCTGTCCCGCCCATCTGTCCATGGTAACGGGCGGACCGCTGGAGAGACGCACCTTTCTGGACATCGCCATCGCCCAGCTTTCGCCCCTGTATCTGACCCACGTAAGGCGGTATGCCAAGCTGCTGGCGGAGCGCAATGCCCTGCTGAAGCTGGCGGCCGGCGGACATCCCGTAACCGATGCGGAATGGGAGGTTTACGCCGAGGGACTGAGCATCCACGGTGCGGAGATCGCGGCTTTCCGCAAGGAATACGTATCCCTGCTGGCGGAATCCGCGGCGGTATACTTTGCGGGTATGACGGGCGGTGCGGAAGTACCCGGCGTGATCTACCAGAGCCATGCCCTGACGGAAGAGGACGACGCCCCCTGTTATCTGACCTCCCACACGGCACAGAATCCGCCCCAGTCCATGCGTGCTCAGCTGAAGGAAAAGCTGACGGTGCATCTGGACAGGGAAATCCTGCTGGGTTCGACCCTTGCGGGCATACATAAGGACGACATCCGCCTGACCTTAAACGGCAGAGAAGCCAAGCTGTACGCATCCCAGGGACAGCAGAGAAGCTTTGTTCTGGCGCTGAAGCTGGCGGAAGGCGGCATTGCGGCAAAATGCGGCGAAGCGGCTCCGGTATTTCTGCTGGACGACGTATTCTCTGAGCTGGACGAAAACCGTCGTGCCTTCATGATGGAAAAACTCACGGGACGGCAGATCATCGTGACCTCCTGCGAGCCTGGCGTGATCCCGTCGAAGTACCGGGATGCGGATATATCCTTCCGACGGGTGGAAAACGGCAGCGTACGACCCCTGACCGAGGCAGAAAAAGACGGGAATGAGGAGGCAGCAACATGATCTGCTCATCCGTACTCATAAGCGAAACCGACGTGTTCGTCACCATAGCGGGAGAGAGCGGAACGGAGGAAAAGATTCTCTCCCCCAACCGCTGGAAACGGCTGACCCGGCAGATGGGCTGGCCCGAACCGCCGACGGCACCGTTCCCCATCACCGCAGAATTCTACGACCGGCTGACCAGAGAAAGCCTTTTGACCACCGCCATCCGGTACGCGGCCAGAATCCAGTCCCTGTCCCCGAAAAGCCGGCGCGAGCTGATCCGCAGAATCCGTGAAAAGGGCTACAAAACCGACATAGCGGAAGAAGCGGCGGATTTTCTGGTGAAAAAGGGGTATCTGAAGGAGCACGATCAGGCCTACGCCATGGCAGAAAACGCCGTCACCCGGAAGCATTACGGCAGACAGCGCATCGCGGCCTCCCTGCTGTCCCACGGATACGAAAGCGACACCGTCCGTGCGGTACTGGAGGAGATCCCCGATGATCTGGTGGAAGAAGCCCTGCGGGTGGTAATGAAACGAAAATACGATCCCTTTCCCACCGAAGGAGCGGAGCGCAGAAAGGCATACGCCTCCTTAATGCGGCTGGGATTCACGGGAAGTGAAATACAAAACGCAATCCAAAATCAGAAGGAGCCGGGGGATGAAGAGTTCCCCACATGATTATATGAAAGCAAAAATCGGATTTGTATCGCTGGGCTGTTCCAAGAACCTGTGCGATACGGAAGTCATGCTCCACCATCTGGCCGAGGCCGGGTACGAAATCACCCCGGAGGAATCCGAAGCCGATGTGGTGATCGTCAACACCTGCGCCTTTATCGAGAGTGCCAAGAAGGAATCCATTGACAATATCTTGGACATTGCCTGGCTGAAGGAGAACCACACCCTGAAGGGACTGGTGGTCACGGGATGTCTGGCGGAGAGATACAGAGAGCAGATCCTGACGGAAATGCCCGAAGTGGACGCAGTGCTCGGCGTGGGCGGCATCCACAAGATCACGGAAGCCGTGGAAAGCGTGCTGGCCGGCAAGGAAGAGAAATACACGGACTTTTCCGATAAGGAAGCCTGCGAGCTGGGCGGCGACAGAGTCATCACCACCGGCGACCACATGGCGTACCTGAAGATCGCGGAAGGCTGTTCCAACCGCTGCACCTACTGCGCCATCCCCCTGATCCGCGGCAAACTCCGGAGCCGCACCATGAAGTCCATCATCGAAGAAGCCACCATGCTGGATGCCATGGGTATCAAGGAGCTGAACCTGATCGCCCAGGACACCACCGCCTACGGTATCGACCTGTACGGCAAGTATATGCTGCCCGAGCTGATCAGAGGCATTACCGATGCCACAAACATTCCGTGGATCCGACTGCTGTACTGCTACCCGGACAAGATCACGGACGAGCTGGTTGCGGAGATCCGTGACAACCCCAGAGTGGTAAAGTACATCGACATTCCCGTACAGCACATCAATGACGACATTCTCAAGCGCATGAACCGTCACGGCGACAGCGCCATGATCCGGGAAAACATCGCCAAGCTCCGTCGTGAAGTGCCGGATATCGTCCTGCGCTCCACCGCCATCGTGGGCTTCCCCGGTGAGACGAAGGAACAGTTTGAAGAACTGTGCACATTCGTCAAGGAGACGAAATTCGAGCGTTTCGGCGCGTTTACCTATTCCAGAGAGGAAGACACCCCGGCCTACGACTTCCCCGATCAGGTGGACGAAAAAACGGCCAACAGACGCATGGACATCCTGATGCGCACCCAGATGTACGTCAGCGAAGCCTACAACAAGACCCGCATCGGCAAGATCGTGCACGTCATGTGCGAAGGCTTCGACCCGGTAGCGGAAGCCCATTTCGGCAGAAGCTACGGTGAAGCGGCAGACATTGACGGCAAGATCTGGATCACCACGGAAAAGCCGAATCTGCGCATTGCGGAAGGCGAAATGATCGACGTCAAAATTACGGAAGCGCTGGACTACGACCTGGTCGGCGAGCTTCTGATATAATTTAGGAGGTATGGTATGAATTTACCCAACAAACTGACAATTTTCCGCATCATCATGGTTCCGGTATTTTTGGTATTCCTCTGCGTACCCCTGCCCATTGACGACACGGTACTGCGCATCATCACCGCGGTGATCTTTGCGCTGACCTCTCTGACCGACATGATCGACGGGAAGATCGCCAGAAAATACAATCTGATCACCGATTTCGGCAAATTCATGGATCCTCTGGCGGACAAATTCCTCGTAATCGCCGCCATGCTGGGTATTCTGGCAAAATTCGATTATCTGAGAAGCGTATTCGTATGGGCGGCCGCCATTGTGATTTTCCGTGAGCTGGCCGTAACCTCCATAAGGCTGGTAGCGGCACAGAAGAGCGGTCTTGTCGTAGCGGCAAGCTGGCTGGGCAAGGTAAAGACCACCACCCAGATGATCTGCATCGTAGCCGTTCTGCTGGAGCCTGTGATCCTGCCCTTCGCGCCCTTTACCGAATGGTATCCTCTGTCCTACATCACCACGGTGGTAATGACCGTCATGACCCTGTGGTCCGGCATTGACTATCTGAAGACCTACTGGAAGTTCTTGGATCCCGAAAAATAAGAAAAATCAAAGCATCCCGTCCTGTTATCGAAGATTTTGAGAAGGGGCGGGAGAAGATTTACGCGGTGATTCTCCGGGGGAATTTTGTCCCGGGGGAAACCGACAGGAGGAAAAAATGGAACAGATTTATACAATCCCTGTGAACGAGGCCTTTGAATCGGTAGCGGAGGGGAACGAGACCTGCAGCTGTCCGTTCTGTCTGATGTACAATCGTCTGGAAGCGAACGAGCTGGATCTGATTCTCGGCGCATCGATGATGGAGCCGGACGTACGGCAGAAGACGAACGAAGCGGGTTTTTGTCCGACCCATCTGAATCTGATGTTCAACCGCGGGAAGAGACTGCCTCTGGCGCTGATGCTGGAGAGTCATCTGGACGCGGTGGCGAAGGATCTGGCACCCAGCGGTCTGGCGGGTATGTTCCCGGCGAAGGTTGGGGATGCGGCATCGAAGCGGTTGGAAAAGCTGTCCGGCGACTGTTACATCTGCGGCCGGATCCAGTACAATTTCACCCGCATGATCGAAACAGCGGCGCTTCTGTGGCAGTGTGACGAAGGATTCCACGAAAAGGTAAAGAAGGTACCCCACTTCTGTCTGCCCCATTACGGAATGTTCCTGCGTGCGGCGAAGGAGCGGCTGTCCAAGAAGGATTTTGTGGAATTTTACGGAGACGTATCCGCTGTGGAGAACGCCTATTTTGACAAGCTGAGAGAGGATGTCAGCTGGTTCTGCAAGAAATTCGACTATCGGTATGAAAACGAGCCGTGGGGGGATGCCAAGGATGCGCCGGAGAGAGCGAACGCATTCCTGAGCGGCACGCTGCACGTATACGAAGACACGAAGAAGCCCACGGACAGTCTGACCTGACAAGGAGCAATCATGTTAACGGAAGATAAAAAGCTCACCTGCTCCCCGGACGGCAAATTCCGGGTACTGATGATGTCGGACATTCAGGAATGTGCCGATTACAGCGAAAAGTCCCTGCGTTCCGTAAGTGCGATGCTGGACGAAGCGAAGCCGGATCTGGTGATCTGGGGCGGCGACAACTGCGACGGGCACGAGGTACATAATTACGACGAGCTGAAGGCATTTCTGGATGTATTCACGGTTCCGATGATCAAGCGTGGGATTCCGTGGGCGCACGTATACGGCAACCACGACCACGACGCGCAGGTAGACATTGCCCTGCAGCAGGAGTTATACGAAAGCTATCCCTTCTGCGTATCGGGGCACACGGACGACAGCGTACACGGCAAGTCGAACTTTGTACTGCCGGTATACGATCATACGGGAGAGAAGGTAGTTTTCAACGTATGGGGTCTGGACACGAACAACACCTATCACGGTCTGGACGGTCTGGTGGCATCCGGGGACATTTACGGAGAAGCCATAGCGGACAACAATGTCTGTCAGATCGGCGACTGGGAAGTGCTGTATTTCGATCAGCTGATGTGGTACTGGAACACCTCCTGCGCCATCGAAAAGGAACACCAGCGGAAGATCCCGGGTCTGCTGTGCATGCACATCGCGCCCGTGGAATACAAAATGGCGTACAAGAATCCGGAAAAGTATGTGCTGGAAGGCCATTATGAGGAAGACCTGAGCCATGGCCTGTTCAACAGCGGCCTCTTCTCAGCCCTCCTCCAGCGCGGCGACGTCCGTACCATCTGCTGCGGCCATACCCACCACAACGACTTCGAAGCCGTCTACTGCGGTATCCGCCTTTGCTGGGACGCCTGCGCCGGCTACAGCTGCTACGGTACCGACACCCACCGCGGCGGCCGCATCTTCGACATCACCGAACAAGACCCCTGGTCCGTCAAAACCCAAATGATCCGGACTTTACCGCTGTTGGAAAGTGCTGTGATTTTGTGAGGGGAGAACGGGACGCTTTTTGAAAAAAGCTTGGTGGAGTTTGTCGAGACAAACTCCGAAAAACATTTTTTAAAAGGGTTATTGGATATAGTTGGTACCAAATTGTTAGACTGCGTCCCTGCGCAGCCGTGGGGTACAGATCAGAGTACCAAAAGCCGCAGGGTAGGATCTTGATCCTCCCGCAAACAAACGATTTCAACCCAACATCCCACTATAAACCAAAACCACACCTCAAAAAAACAAAAGCCGATGTATCACCAGACTTATGATACATCGGCTGATTTTTATGTAAACTCAATCCACATCCGGAATGATTTCGGGACGTTCGTCCAGCTGCCAGGGGTTGCGGAAGATGTTGTGCAGCATCTTCAGCGCGGATGCGTAATAATAACCGTCACAGATACGTTCATCGGTAACGAAGGTGTAATCCATATAATGCTTTTTCTTCACCGCGCCGGAAGCATCCACTTCGTACGCACGGCGTTTTGCACCGAAGGCAAAGAATACCGGGCAGGTACCGAAGTCGTACAGGTGGTGGTAAATCGGCGGGATACCGAGGGAACCCATGGAGGTGATGAAGTAGGAGCAATGGAACGGGCTGACCTTCTGTAAGAACTTGGGGATCAGATCGAAATAATCCATGAACCGCAGGAGTCCTACCACGAACTTCAGCACGAGGGAAGGAATCTTGGACAGCCAGCGGGCGGTATCGTCGAAGTTTCCGCCGGGATTTTCGCGGTAGTTGACGATCTCTGCATTGAGGGCGTTATAAACGTCTTCCAGAGTTGCGTCGGGGAGCAGGGAGATCTTTACGCAGGTATCCGGTGCATCCAGGCGCATTTCCTTCTTGATGGTCAGGGAAACCTCCACGTGCCGTCTGGTCCATACACGCTGGCCGCGGATAAAGCGGTTCAGGGCGGGACGCTGGGAGATCAGACGGATATACGCCGCGATCATGATATGCATCATACTGATATTGGTCATACCGGAGAGCTGTTTTTCCTTCATGTACTTTTCCAGCTTTTCGATATCGGCGGTGTCGTGAATGAGGTTCTGTGCGCCGGTACGGTTGACCATGATGAAAGGAATGATTGCCGACATGGGGGGAATGGATTTCACCCGACGGTATTCCTTTTCACGCTTTTTCTTTTTTTTCTTGGTTTTTTCTTCAGCGGCAGGGGTTTCGTTCACAGCAGGGGTAGTTTCTGCAGTATCCGCAGCCACAGGGGTATTTTCCGTTTTTTCTACAGTTTCAGGAGCCGCTTCTGCCGTTTTGGTGATTTCTTCGGTATTCATAATGAGTCTCCTTGTCGTATTTTGGAATATATCTTCATCATTATAACATATTTCCGACAAAATTTCAACCCGTACAAAGAAACCGGGTGGGTATTACGGGGAGAATTCTGCTGTATTCTGCGGAAATTCCCCATTGACAAGGGGGGATGAGCCATGTATAATAAAAACGAACCCAAACAGAAAGGCGGAATTCCTATGAAAAAAGCAAACCTGATCATTCTTGCCGGCCAGTCCAATGCGGTCGGTGTCGGATATACGTCATATCTGCCCAAGCATTTCTCTGCGGAAACGGTGGAAAAATACCATACAGGCTGGGAGAAGATACAGATCCACTACTACTCCCACAACCAGAAAAACGACTGCTTCACCCCGGTAAAAACAGGGCAGGCCTGCGCAGGCGGAACGACCTTCGGTCCGGAAGTGGGCATGGCGGAATACCTGAGCGAAGTATATCCGGACGAGGAATTTTTTATCGTGAAATGTGCGTTCGGCTGTATGTCCATGCACCGGGACTTCTGTTCTCCGTCAGGAAATGCGCCTTACGATAAGGATGCCTACGCCGACCAGTATCCGGACATTCTGGCAGCCCACGGACAGGGCGCGGAGATCCGTCCCGGCTGGTGTTACAATGAACTTGTCAAAATCACCCGTGACAGCATCGCCATGCTGGAAGAAGCGGGATACACGCCGGAGATCAGGGCATTCTGCTGGATGCAGGGCGAAGCCGATGGGGAGGACATGGCCCACGTAACAAACTACGGCGGTCTGTACGACAGCATGCTCGCCGACTTCACCGATACCTTCCGTGCCTATATGCCCGACTGTACATTTGCCGACGCCGCCATAGGTCCACGCTGGCAGTACCACAAAGAACTGAACGCCATCAAAGCCGCCTATGCCGCCGCACACCCGAATCACACCTTCATCGACACCATCGCTGCCGGCCTGACCACGGAAAACGAACCCACCTCCGAGCCGGATACCGCTCATTACGATGCCGACAGCGTCATCCGTCTGGGACATTTGTTCGCTGAATGCATCAAGTAAATGCTTCAAAAGTGAAAAAGGAAGGTGAGAGAAATCTTTGCGCAAAAAGCTTTCTCTCACCGATCCATTCCCATTACAAACAAAAAAACCGTGTCGATGATAACACGGTTTTTTATGTTATGCTTCTTCTTTACCGGCGATAACCAGCTTACCATCGTAGTAACCGCAGTTGCGGCAAACGCGATGTGCCAGGTTGTATTCTCCGCAGTGAGAGCACTTTACCATTCCGGGCATATCGAGCTTCCAAACGTTGGAACGTCTCTTGTCTCTTCTTGCCTTAGATGTTTTTCTCTTCGGTACAGCCATGATTACACCTCCCTCGGTTCAATAGGTCGAATGTTTACAGTATATTATAACATACCTATTCCGATTTATCAAGTAGTTTTTGTAATTTTGCGAGTCTTGGATCAATTTCTTTTTTTGCTCGTTCCGCTTCCTTTGCCGCGCAGTCACAGCTTCCCACAGAAAGCTTGCGTCCGCAGTGGGGACAGAGGCCCGGGCAGTCGGGGGAACAGAGCTGGTACATAGGCAGTTCCAGCACGATCTGCTCTATGATATCCCCATCGGGATACAAGTGCGAATCATGCACGTACAGCACGTCATCCAGAACGCCGTCCCATTCTTCGTCATCCACATTGTCCTGTACCGTCGGTGCACCGGTTCTTACAGTGCGGAACAGGGAGAAAGACAATGTTTCCCGGATTTCCTCCAGGCAACGGGAACAGGGTGCGGTGTACTCAGCCTCCACATCCGCCGTAAACGTCATGTAACCGCCCTTGGACACAACCTCGCCTCTTACAGCGATCCCGTCCGCGGCAATACCGACATCCTCCGGCAGAAGCGGCGCTTCGTCAATGACACAGGCAGTGTCCGGCGAAAACCTGTACGCAAACTCCATCCGATCCAGACGACCGTTGATCACCTGCGTAATATCCAGCTTCATCCAAACACCTCCCATTCTCTTTCCACTTCAACCCACAAAACAGCGAAGTTTCGCAAATTATATTATAACGCATTTGATGGCGTTTGTCAAGGGTTTTTCTTGGGGAGGGAGAAAAACTTTTTGGGAAAAAGCTTTTCTCCCTCCCCAAACCCCACCCACTTTACAAAAACCTTTCAACAGGGGACAACACACAGAAATTCCGTATCCCAACAAAATAATCCCGAAATACCATTTTGAAAGTTTTTAAAAGAAAGGAGGGTTTGGGGGGAAGGAAAACTTTTTGAAAAAAGTTTTCCTTCCCCCCAAGAAATCTCAAACATACCGACTGATAATCTCCTCCTGCAGATCCGCAGTAAGGGACAGGAAGGGCGCACTGTAACCGCCTACACGGACAATGAGGTTGCCGTGGCGTTCGGGGTGGATCTGTGCATCGAGGAGGTCTTCTTTATTGGCGGTGGTGATCTGAGCCATACAGCCGCCGTTTGCCAGGAAGGAGCGGAGGGCATCGGAGATTTTCCGGCGCAGCTCTGCGGTTTCCAGCATTCTGGTGGTCAGGATGACATTGAGTGTGGTACCGCCGACCCCTTTCTGCATGGGCAGTCTGGCGACGGAATTGAGCATGGCGGTGAGGCCGGATACATCGGCGCCGGGGCGTGGGCCCATGGTATTGCCGAGAGGTTCACCGGCATGGCGTCCGTCGGGGAGTGCACCCATGGCCTTGCCGTAGTTGACGCCGCCTTCCAGGAGGGAGCAGGCACCGGTATAGACGCCGCCCCGTCCGGTTTCGTATTTGCCGATTTCGGTCCAGAAGAAGTCCAGCAGATCCGCCGCCAGACCATCCACTTCCGGATTGTCGTTGCCGAACTTGGGTACATTGTTGAGCAGCATCTGTCTCTGCGATTCAAATCCGTTGAAATCCGTCTCCAGCATCCGCATCAGCTCATCCTTGCCGATCCGCTTTTCATCGAAGACCAGCTTCCTTATTGCCATAAGGGAGTCCGCCGCCGCCGCAAGACCTGCGGTTTCCACCAGACCGTAGCCGTAGATCGGGCCGCCCGCATCGTGGGGAATACCCTTTTCCAGACAGCCGTCGGTGAACAGACCCTTGAGCAGCTTGGAATGGTTGGCGGCTCTGCATTCCTGACCCTTCCGGCACAGCGGCAGATGAATGGACGTAAAATACCGTATCTGCTCTTTAAAGCCTTCGTACAGCTCATCAAAGGTATCACATTCCGTAAAGGGCTTTGTCACGGGACCGATCTGCATTTCCGGATGCACCGTGGACTTACCGCCGCGCATAGCGAT
This sequence comes from Oscillospiraceae bacterium, assembly GCA_015063745.1. GTDB lineage: Bacteria > Bacillota > Clostridia > Oscillospirales > CAG-272 > UMGS1696. The sequence goes on from SVTO01000017.1 coordinate 16,055, forward strand.
TTCCAATACCTTCGCCAGATTGAAGGAACCGTCCTCGCATCCCGTATTGCACTTACCGGGAATTTCGATTTCCTGACAGCCCAGGGTTGCGTAATTTCTTGCATCCTCTAAGGTCACACCCAGCTTCAGCAGGCCGGGGATAACCGTGGTATCGCTGACCACCGTCGGGTCGCACATTCCCTCGGACCACAGCTTCAGTACCAGATCCGTCAGTTCCGTCGGCGTGTCCTCGCTGATGCGCACAACCATGCGGGGATGGGTACTGTGGATGTTCCGAAGAACCTGCAATAGCAGGTAGGAGAGCTCGTTTGTGGCATCCGTGCCGTCTGCGGGATGACAGCCGCCGATGGTGGTGTTGTGCGCGCCGCATTCCCAGATTTTGAACATGAAGGAAGCCACGGACTCTTCCGGCGTGATGACGTCTCCGTTTGCCTTGGAATATTCGTAATAAGGGAAGAAGAACTGGTCAATGCGGCCGAGACAGTCTACCCAGTCCCACAGGGACAGAACCCAGGCAAGCTGAACGGCCTGATAAAGTGTCTTGGGCTTTTTATGTGCCACATAGGCGCAGTTTTCTGCAATTTCTTCGTAATACCGCTTCTGAACGGGGTCTGCTTCCGTTTCCGCCGCCGTACGGGCATGGGATGCATACTGCTCCAGATAGGCGATCATGCCGCGGGCGAGGATCCGGTTGGCTTCATAGAAATCCGCCGTCTCCCGATCCTTCACATTCTGTGCCGCATACCGGTCGATGATCTCCAGCATACCGTCCAGACCGTTGTCCAGCAGCGTGACATAATTGGGCAGGGTGTGACCCTGATAATCGCCGGCGTGGAAAATATGATTCTCGCCGATTTCCCTGTAGATCTCCTCACCCACCATTGCCGCACCGGCACGGTCGATATGACTGCGGTCCAGAGGGGTCAGCCGATCCTGCAGGGCATTGATGCGGGGAATCTCTTTCTCCTGCTCCTTCGGGGAGAGTGCCCATTCGTAGATCTGGATTCCCCAGCTGAAGTGCTCGATCAGGGGATAGGCGGGACGGGTGATGCCGACTACGGCTTCGTGGGGACGGATCACAACGGGCGTGACCAGCCAGGAGCGCACGATGGCGTGGGCAAGAGCGATGACATAGGGCGCATCGGGCATTTCTTCAAATACATCCGCGAAAGGATTTTGCCCGCGGGTGGAAGTGGGGCAGATCAGATAGGTACCTTCTCTGGCCGACTGGGGACGGAGACGGCTGCGCACATCTTCTTCCACGGCTTTGATACGGTCGGTAAAGACCAGATTTTCTGCAGGGTTTCTGTACATAGGATTACCTCCATGAAAAGGGAAAAGAATAGGTGTCCTTCCGGAAAGATCCGACAGGAAAAACGGGAACCGGGGGAACGCGCATCCATCCCGGACGATAACGAAAAAGCGGTTTTTCGGAAAAATGGAGTACAGATTAGTTATACACTATTTTGCCGGCTTTGTCAATAGTCAGTAGCCGGGAAACGGAAGAAAAAATCTGTGTAAAAACCTCCCTTTTTTGCATAAAAGACGGCGATTCCTCTTGTAAAACCTGCGGATATTTGGTATAATAAAAAGGTATGTTAAGAACAAAGAAAGGAAATGGCATAAAACTATGAAACGTCTGGAACGTGATGTAATCACCATCAAAAGAACGATTGATGCCAATTATGATAAATTCAAGACCTTAGGCGTATTCTTCCTTGAGAAGAACACCGTACTGAACGCAGTGCTGTCCCTGTCCGAGGAGGAAGTGGCAAAGGCGGCGGCGGACTGCAGAGAGGCGGGCGTGCGCTGGCGTATGTTTGCCAAACATCTGAACAAAATCGAAACCGCACTGCTGGACGGCTGCGAAGTGCGCGACCTGTCCCAGACCGAAGAAACACTGGATACCATTGGCGGTACTACGGCGAAGGATTTTGTGAAAGTATATCCCCGGGCAGACGGCGTGCAGGTAAGCTTTGCGGTAAACGGCACCTTCTCCGTACTGAGCAAGATGAACCGCAACGGTAAATTCACCGTGGACGGCATGGGTGTGACCCCCGAAACCAGATTCACCGTAGTCAACGAGCTGCTGCCCTTCTGGGAAGACCGGTATTCCGTTGCCCTGCGCAATGAGGATCTGTGGATCGCCATCTCCGTGGAAGACCCGAAGATCGGTAAGAAGGGATCTGCCTGCGTGAAGCTGTACGTAAAGGAAAACGGCGTTCTGACCATGGACAATCTGGCGAAGTACACCGATACCACGGAGCTTCTGCGCTGGATCAACCCGTAAGCGGAGACACATGGCGATGAAAAAATGGATAATCCTGCTGACCCTGTTTGCGGCGGTGCTCATCGGATGTACCGGCTGCGGCGGGGAAGCGGAAGAAAATATGTATTCAGGAGAAACAATTATGGTACAGATTGAAATGGAAAACGGGGGCATCATCAAGTTGGAGCTGTATCCGGAGATCGCACCCATCACCTGTGAAAACTTTGTAAAGCTGGCGAAGGAAGGCTTCTACGACGGTCTGATCTTCCACCGTGTCATCGGCGGCTTCATGATCCAGGGCGGCGACCCCACCGGCACCGGCATGGGTGGCTCTGACGAAAACATCAAGGGCGAATTTGCGGTAAACGGCGTAAAGAACAGCCTGTCCCACAAGAGAGGCGTAATCTCCATGGCGAGAAGCCGCAGCTACGACTCCGCCTCTTCTCAGTTCTTCATCTGCCATGCGGATGCCACCTATCTGGATGGCCAGTACGCCGCATTCGGTAAGGTAATCGAAGGTATGGACGTTGTGGATGAGATCGCCAACGTAAAGACCGACATGAACGACAGACCGAAGATCGAACAGAAGATGAAGTCTGTTACTGTTGTGGAAGAATAATTTTGCGAAATCAACAAAAAAGACCGACAGAGTAAATTCTGCCGGTTTTTTGTTTCGGTCAGTCCCAGAGTGTGGAGAAATTTCTCTCCCGCAGGGTCTTGAGTAAAGTTTCATTGTCCGTGATGGGATATTCCGTAATGATTCCGCCGGTGGGTTTATGCTCGTGCAGATGGAAGTCCGTACCGGTGATGCCGATCAGGTTGTACTTGGTCGCCCATGCCTGCGCAATATCGTTGTTGGATTCAACCCAGAAATTGAAATTACCGATCTCGATACCGTCCAGGATACCCGGATTTGTGACCTGCATATGTTCACGGAAGGGATGGGCTTGGAAGAACATTGCTCCACCCTTGTGCATGATGGAAGACAGGGCACCGGCATTGGCCGCACAGCGGGGATCGTCAATACTGCGGAGAAAATCTTCCGTAAGACCGTATACCAGGAAGTCATTCCATCCGGTGTTCGGGGTGGCAATTTCCGCACCCAGGAGAATATTGATTCTGCCCTTGGCGGCATCTACCAGATGATTGTATCCTTCCATAAAATAGCTGACTCTGTCCTGCCAGGAGCCTTTTTCCAGTTCTTCGGAAAATGTTTCACTGTTGAGGTGTTCGGTGGATACAATGGTGGTATAACCTGCTTCCAGATATTTTTCGATGATCTGGTCTGCTTTCACATGACCGCAGGCGCTGACATGAGCGCTGTGACAATGCATTTCCGTTTTGAACATAACTGCCTCCGGTTGGTTTGGTTTGCCGCTGTTCAGCGCATGATGGGGGTATAGGTTTTCTCCCGCAGGGTCTTCAGCAGGGTTTCGTTGTCCGTGATGGGATATTCCGTCATGATCCCGCCGCGGGGTGTGTGATCGGGATTGTGGAAGTCCGTGCCGGTGATGCCGGGTAAACCGTTTTCCGCAGCCCATGCCTGTGCGATGCTGTTGTGGGAATTCAGGGGGGAGAAATTGATGATCTCGATACCGTCCAGCAGAGCCGGGTTGCTGATTCTCATGCCGACACGGAAGGGATGTGCCTGAAAGAGCATCATGTTGTTGCCGCGGATGAGAGGGGAGAGCTCCTCCAGCCCGTGCAGAAGCAGAGGATCGTCAATGCTGCGGAGAAATCCTTCCGTAAGACCGTAGATCAGATAGTCATTCGGATGCAGCGTGATTTCGGCACCGAAAAGAATATGGATCCTCCCCTTTGCGGCTTCCGTAAGCGCCCGGTAGCCTTTCATATAATGGGAAACCTTATCCTGCCACGACGCATCCTCCATATGTCTGAAACTCCAGATGTCGATGTGTTCGGTGGATACAATGGTGGTATAACCTGCTTCCAGATATTTTTCGATGATACAGTCCGCATCCGCCCGTGCACAGGTACTGACATGGGTACTGTGACAATGCATTTCCGTTTTGAACATAATTGCCTCCGGTTGTTTCTTTCTTATAAAGTGATATGCGCAGTTCAGCCCCAGAGGACGGAGAAATTTCTCTCCCGCAGGGTACGGAGTAAAGTTTCATTGTCCGTGATGGGATATTCCGTCACAATCCCACCGCGGGGGGAGTGCTCATGTGCATGGAAATCCGTACCGGTAATGCCGATCAGGTTATACTTGGCTGCCCATGCCTGTGCAATGTCGTTGTTGGATTCAATCCAGGTGTTGAGATTGCCGATCTCGATACCGTCCAGAACACCCGGATTTGTGATCTGCATATGTTCGCGGAAGGGATGAGCCTGGAAGAACATCGCTCCGCCCTCACGCATGATGGAAGACAGAGCTCCGGCATTGGCCGCACGGCGGGGATCGTCAATGCTGCGGAGAAAATCTTCCGTAAGTCCGTAAACCAGAAAGTCGTTCCAGCCGGTGTTTGGCGTGGCAATTTCCGCACCTAAGAGAATGTGGATTCTGCCCTTGGCGGCTTCCTTCAGGTGATTGTAGCCTTCCATAAAATAGCTGACTCTGTCCTGCCAGGAGCCTTTTTCCAGCTCCTCGGAGAAGGTTTCACTGTTGAGATGTTCGGTGGAAACAAGGGTGGTGTAACCTGCTTCCAGGTATTTTTCGATGATTTCGTCTGCTTTCACATGTCCGCAGGCACTGACATGAGCGCTGTGACAATGCATTTCCGTTTTGAACATAACTGCCTTCCTGTTACTTTGTATGGTGATGTGTTGTATTTCAACCCCAAAGAGGAGTAAAAGTCTTCTCCCGCAGGGTTTTTAATAAGATTTCGTTGTCCGTAATGGGATATTCCGTAGCAATGCCGCCTACGGGAACGGCGGTGCGGATGTGATAATCCGTTCCGGTGATGCCGGTCATACCCTTTCTCTCCGCCCACATCTGCGCCATATCGTTGTTGGATTCCTTGTAATAGCACAGATTGCCGATCTCCATACCGTCCAGAAATGCCGGATCGGGAATGAGCATATTCTCACGGAAGGGATGGGCCTGAAAGATCATCAGCCCGTGTTCATGCACCAGTGCGGCCAGATCGGGCGAGGAGTGCAGATACCGGGGATCGTCCACGGAACGCAGAAATGCCTCCGATATACCGTATACGAGGTAATCGCTGAAAGGATCGTTCAGCAGGCGGATCTCACTGCCGAAAAGCACGTGGATTCTGCCCTTAGCCACTTCCTTCAGTCTGTTGTAGCCGCTTACGAAATAATCCACCCTTTTCTGCCATGTGTCCTTCTCCAGCTCCGGGGAAAAGGTCTGGTCGTTCAGGTGATCTGTGAGCACCATGGTGGTATACCCGGCATTGACATAATCCTCCACCATCGCCGGTGCGGCAACCTGGGAACAGGCGCTGGCCGGATGACAGTGACAATGCATTTCCGTTTTGAACATAGCGGTATCCTCCTGCTGTCCTTCTGTAAAATTTATTATAGCACAGCGGCAGGACAAAGTCAACACTTTCGGCGACGGAGCGAAAAAACAGGACCGCCTCAAATCCGGATATTTTCTCCGGTGCGGCAGCCCTGTTGTATGTGCATTAAGAAACGGTGTATCTCTTGATCTTCTTGGAGGAGGTCTTTTCGAATTCCGTATCTCTCAGTTCCACATCGCGGATCTGCTTGAATACGGGAAGCTTGCGGTTCAGCTCGTTGATGTCTTCCTTGATCACCTTGTAGATCTCATCCTTTTCCTTGCCCACGAAGCGGGTCATGTCGGGATAAACCAGCGCTGTGATCACGATTTCACCGCCGGCGTTCTTTCTGCCCAGAACCACGGATTCCAGAATGTTCGGACAGTACGCCAGATATTCTTCGATTTCTTCCGGGTATACGTTCTTGCCGTTGGAGAGAATGATCAGATTCTTCTTGCGGCCGGTGATGAAGATGTAGCCGTCCTTGTCCATGTAGCCGAGGTCACCGGTACGGAACCAGCCGTCATCGGTGAAGACTGCCTTGGTGGCTTCTTCGTTCTTGTAGTAACCCAGCATGACGTTTTCGCCCTGTACCAGAATTTCGCCGGTCACATAGCCGTATTCCGCAATATCCTCATCCTTGCGGGTGTTGCCGTCGGTGTCGATCTTCACCCGGCAGCCTTCCACGGGGGTACCTACGGAGTGCAGCTTTTCCTTACCGGGGCGGTTTACCGCTACCAGAGGAGAACATTCCGTAATGCCGTAGCCTTCCAGAATGGTGATGCCGAATGCATCAAAGTCCTTGATCAGCTGGGGCGCCAGAGGAGCACCGCCGCAGACGATACTGCGCAGGTTGCCGCCGAAAGCACCGGTGATCTGTGCAAAGAACTTGTCGCGCAGGTCGATACCGATCTTGCGGAGTCCGTTGGACAGCTTGATGGCGGTTTGCACCTTCTTGCGCATACCCTTCTTGTCGATCTCATTCCAGATACGCTTGTGCATGGTTTCCACAAACAGCGGCACCAGCATTTCGTCGGTGGGCTTGAAGTGGTTGAAGTTGCGCATAACATTCTTCAGGCTGTCGTTGATGAAAATTTCCGCACCCAGGTCACAGATGGCGAAATGGCCGCAGGTAACTTCGTAGGAATGGTGCATGGGCAGGGCATCCACGAAGGAGCAGGTGTGGTCGTATTCCATGGACAGTACCGCCGCATTGGTAGCAGCCGCCAGATTCCGCTGACAGAGCATTACACCCTTGGAGGTACCGGTGGTGCCGGAGGTGAACAGCAGGGTACACATCTTTTCTCTGTCGATTTCCACATCCAGATACGCCCGGCATCCTTCGTCCAGCGCCTTCTGACCCATTTCCAGAAGGGTCTGCATGGACTGAACTTTGGGCAGCGCCAGTTCGGCTTCATCGGGAGCGATGGGGATGAACAGCTGACATTCGGGCAGTTTGTCGGCCAGATGAGCCAGACGGTTGTTGAAGTTCTTGGTATATACGACAGCACTGACCTCGGCCAGCTTTGCGAAGTTGACGAACTGTTCGTCGGAGAGATCGTGGTCCATGGGGACGATGACGCCGTTGCCGTTGACTGCGGCATAGTAGGCGGTCATGTACAGAGGATGGGATTCACCGATCACGGCGATGTGCTTACCCATCAGACCGAGCTTGAAGAAAGCGGTACCGAGGGCATTCATATTGGCATAGGTTTCGTTGAAGGTAACGGTCTTTTCCACATCATCTTCTCTGAAGCGGTACTGTACCTTGTCACCGAAATGTTCCGCATTGCCGCGCACCAGATCCCGCAGATCGGTCACAGTCTTGGGTCTGACGCAAGCCTTTAATTTTTTCATTGTATTACCCTTTCTCGGACAAAAATGTATTGTAATCAAAAGTGTACTATTCTATTATAACACAGTTTGCCGGGAAATCTATGTCATACCTATGAACAAACCAAAAAAACCGGAAAAAATTCCCGGTTTCAGGCAAAAAACAGGCTTATACACCGGATTTTCGGAACCGATGCATAAACCTGTATAATTTTTCCGGAAACAAAAATCCGGGCAGACAGCAGCCCCTTCAGCAGATCACCGCACCGCCGATGACAATGTCATCCTCATACAGTACCGCAAACTGCCCCGGTGAAGGCGCACGCTGGGGAAGGTCGAATTCCACCAGAATCCCACCCTCCGTTTGCCATATCCGGGCATCCGCTTCCCTGTGGGCATACCGGAGCTTGACCCGACAGCGGTATCCGTCCGTCAGCCTGTCCGCCGCCTGCAGATTCAGATCCCGGCACAGCACCTTTGTCTGCATCAGCCGGTCTTCATCCCCCAGTACGACCCGGTTGGTGACCGCATCCTTGGACAGTACAAAAATATGCCGCCCCATGGAAATCCCGAGCCCCTTCCGCTGGCCGATCGTGTAGCACTGATGCCCCTTGTGCATACCGAGCCTCCTGCCGCTTTCGTCCACATATTCTCCGGGAACAGGGGCGCCTCCCGTGAACCGGGTCAGAAAGCCCACATAATCCCCGTCGGGGACAAAACAGATGTCCTGGCTGTCACTCTTGCGTGCGGTCACAAAGCCTCTCTCCGCGGCAATTTCCCGTACCTGCGCCTTTGTGTATTCGCCCAGCGGGAAAACACACCGCTGCAGCTGATCGGGCGAGAGCATGGCCAGTACATAACTCTGGTCTTTGCCTGTATCGGCCGCCTTCTGTACCAGCGCACGGTCCCCCTGCCGGCAGATCCGGGCATAATGACCTGTCGCAACACCGTCATATCCCCGCTTCACCGCCTCGTCCAAAAGAAAACCGAACTTGATCTCCCGGTTGCAGATCACACAGGGATTGGGCGTGTACCCCTTCGCATACGCATCGGCAAAATATTCCATTACCTGACGGCGGAAAATCTCCCGACAGTCCACCGCCTCATGGGCGATCCCCAGCTTTTCACAGACCTGCGCGGCATCGGCGGCATTACGCTCGTCCCCCTCACCGCCCAGCATGGATAAGGTCATCCCGCCGCAGGCCGGAAAATGCTCTCTGACCAGCGAAGCCGCCGCACTGCTGTCCACACCGCCGCTCATGGCTATACAAATGTTCTTCATTCCGAATCGAAATCCTCCAGAAAGGAATGCATCTCACCGTGAAGCTTGTAGCTTACAAGCGTATCCACATTGGCCCGGTGGATGCTGTTGAATATGTTTTTCTCAATACAGGGATTGGTCTTTTTCAGTTCTCTGATCAGGCTTTTCGTCTCCCGGCGCTTGGATTTTTCCTCATCCACGGCCGCCGCTTCCGTCAGCTTGCAGGCACAGGCAAGAAAATGCAGATCATTGTAGTGTGCCCAGTTGATGATGGCATCCTCGTGTACCTTGTACAGGGGACGGATCAGATCCATGCCTTCAAAATTCGTGCTGTGCAGCTTGGGCAGCATCCCCTGAATCTGGGAACCCCAGAGCATCCCCATCAGCGTCGTCTCGATCACATCGGAAAAATGATGCCCCAGCGCAATCTTGTTGCATCCCAGCTCCTTCGCATAGCTGTACAGATGCCCCCTGCGCATCCGGGCACAGAGATAACAGGGCGACTTGTCCGTTTTCGCCGTTACCCCGAAAATGTTCGTCTCAAATATCCGTACCGGCAGCTCCAGCAGCGCAGCGTTTTCCTCCAGCCGCCGCCGGTTTTCGGCACTGTAGCCCGGGTCCATGACAATGTACTCCACATCAAAGGGTACATCGGAATGGGCCTGCAGCTGCTTCATCAGAACCCCCAGGATCGCCGAATCCTTCCCGCCGGACATACATACACCGATTTTGTCCCCCGCGGAGATCAGCTCGTATTCCTTGATCGCCGCAATAAAAGGCGCCCAGACCGTCTTGCGGTAGGTCTTGAGAATACTGCGGATCGCCTTTTCCGCCGGAGAGAATTCCACCTGCTTACTCATGACATTCTCCCCCATTCTCCGCCGCTTCCCTCGGAATCCCGGCAATCAGCTCCCTGATCACCTCACCGGCTGCCAGCAGTCCGCATACGGGAGGGACAAAGGAAATGGATGCCGGCGGAATTTTGCCGTGGGCGGATTCGGCGTGCAGGGGCTTCATGGGCGGCGTGGGAGAATAGACAACCTTGAGCTTCTTCACCCCGCGCTTTTTCAGCTCCCGCCGCATAACAGCCGCCAGAGGACAGGTGTTGGTCTTGTAAATATCCGTCACCACAAACTGCCCGGCGTCCAGCTTGTTTCCGGTTCCCATGGCGGAAATCACGGGTGTTCCGACCCGGATCCCTTCCTCCGCAATGGACAGCTTGGCCGTCACGGTGTCAATGGCATCTATAATATAATCAAAAGAGGCAAAATCGAATTCCCCGGCCAGTTCGGGCATATAGAAGCACCGGCGTTCGTGGATCACACAGTCGGGACGGATCGCCCGGAACCGTAGAGCCGCCGCTTCCGTCTTGAACATCCCCACGGTGTTCATATCCGCAATGATCTGCCGGTTGATGTTGGACAGAGCCACCGTATCGGGATCCACAAGGGTAATCTCCCCGACCCCGGCACGTACAAGCGCTTCCGCCGCATACCCGCCGACACCGCCGACCCCGAACACGCAGACATGGGCTTTCTTCAGCCGTTCCGCCGCCGCCGACCCGATGAGCTGCTCCGTACGGGACGCAGCTTCCTTTATACGTAAATCTTCGTTCATGTGTTGTCTCCTATGTGGTATAAGAATATTATACGGGTTTGTGGAAGGGTTGTCAAGGAGATAATGTGCAGAGGTGGGGGTTCGCTTTACAGCGGGACAGTGCTCTTTGCATCTTCGTCAGGCTTTTTTAGAAAAAACTCTGTCTTCCCAAATAAAAAACTCCGGTTACCGTAATGCAGACAGAAACCGGAGATATAGAGCTGTTACAGGCAGAGGAGGATACGTTCGGTGATACTGTTTCGTGTGCCGGATCCCCCGTCAGTGTCCGGCCGCATTTTTCCTGTATTTCAAAGGATTTTCAGAATTCCCGGGCGGTTCTGCGCAGCGCATCTCCCTGCTCCGCCGTTACACCTTCGGGAAGGAAACTGCCGGTAAAATCTTCGCCGGTGATGGTCTTGAAGAACAGACAGGCCGCCAGATAGGAGCCGCAGGGAGAGGGATGAAAATCGTCCGGCATATACAGATCGATGGCGGGACAGGTCTCCATGGAACGAAGGAATGCTTCTCCTGCACGTACTCTTAGAGCACCGTGATCCTCCGCCGCTTTTTTGTAGGACGCAGTCAGACCCTCCAGCATCTGCATATAACTCATGCCGGTGCCGGAAAGCTTTTCGGTGTTGTCCCTGTAGGCCCATGTGCTGTAGAAGATCAGCTTCGCATGATGTCCTTCCATGCAGGACAGAATTTTGTCCACGGAAGCGAAAAATGCTTCGGGATTACCGGCGGGCTGGAAACTCTGATCCTGGAGAACAATGTAGTCCCAGTCAGCCGCGGGATAGTTTTCCGCAAAGATCCGACCGTGTTCACTGTCGGGAACGGTATACTGGGACAGATAGGAACCACCCTTGAGAATCCGCCCCGGACAAAGCTCCCTGCCGGTTTCCGCAAACATAGCCTGCAGCATGGCGGGCAGATCATTGTAATATGTAAAACTGTTGCCGATAAAAAGAATATTTGTCATAATGCCTTAACCTTTCATAATGCCTTAACCTTCAAAATCAAAAACTTTCTTCAGAAGCGGCTGTGCACCGGTGACAGGGTCTTTTTCCATGATCAGAATATCGCTCATGTATTCGTCCCACTTCTTCACGGCAGGACTTTCGTTCTGTACCTTCGCTGCGTGTTCCACACCGTACTTGCATTCGTAGTAGCCGAACAGTTCGTGACCCACGTTCCAGATGGTGTAATTGCATACACCGGCTTCGCGGAACATTTCCTTCATATCTTCGGGAAGATTATCGTGCCGGCGGATGTATTCCTCCATGCAGCCTTCCTTGACTCTTGCTCTCCATGCATATTTTTCCATGGTGCTTCTCCTTGATGAAATGAATTTTCCGTATACGGATAAAAAACGGATTGACAAAAGCTCTGCCCTGTCCCGGGGACTCATTCGATGTTTTTTACGACCTCGTCAATGGACTTTGTGTTGGCCAGACATACCATGAGCAGAACGAAATCGATCAGGAATATAATGCTCCAGCCGCCTAAGAACGGAACCGGTACCGCAATCCCGCAGGCCAGCAGAATACTGAGTACGATCATAAGCACCCGTCCGGTACGCTTGGACATCAGAATCATGCCCACAAAGCCGAGCACCGCACACAGTCCCATCAGAACCATGCCCACGATCATCCATTTCTTTGCCGCGCCCATCGCCAGACCCAGAGCCGCACAGGAAATGCCGGGCATAAAGTACAGAAGCATGCCCACACAGGCCAGTATGTAGCGATGCTGACGCTTGGCCGCCGCATTGTATGCCTTTTCTTCCGGTGTCAGCGGCTTTTCTTCCGGCTGATTTGTTTTTTTCTTGTTCGGTTTTGCCATACTTATACCTCTCGGTTCTCGAAGAAATTTTCTCATACCCTTAGTATACCACATTTTTCCCCGGAAGTACAGTCCTTCAGGTGAACATCGGATGAATTTTTATCCTGTGCCGACAATTCCCGACCCCCTCCCGCCTCCCTCCTCCGACAGCGCGGAAATCCCCCTTTTTTCCACATATCCACAACCATGTGGAAAACCGGTTTTCCAAAATCTTTGGATTTCTCCCCGCCTGTGGAAAACTCACCCCCCCATACCCCGTAAATTCCGCAATTTCCGTCATTTCCCGGGTTTTGACACAATATATCGGGGTGGTTTTCCCCTGAGTTCTCCACAACCTGTGGAAAACTTCGTGGGAAAACCCGGTGGATTTCGGATTTTGCGGCGTTTTTCCACATGAGTTTTCCACAGGTTGTGGGAAATTTGTAGTACAAACCCGTTTCCCGGTCGGAAATTCCCCCGCAGAACGGATTTTTATACAGCCCCCCGTTTCGCGGCCGGGTATGGGGAAAAAGGGCCCCGCTTCCCCGCGATTTTCCCCCAGAGGCATAATTGCACAGAAAAACCATATAAAACAACGGATTTCCTATGGAAAAAACAGGCACTGCAGGTATTGCATTTTCCGGAGAAATGTGGTATACTATATACCGTAGAGTTTAAGGTATCAGGAGAGTGGGCTTTCGAAAGAGTCCACTCTCTTGTTTATAAAACAGCAAACGCAGCCCGTCTGCTGAAAATGAGGTAATACATGAAAACAAAAAAGCCCATAGCACAGATCGTATGGGAACTGGCCGAACCGGTGGCCGCATCCCTTTCCTACCGCCTGTGGGACGTGGAATACGTCAAGGAAGGCGCGGACTGGGTGCTGCGTATCACCATCGATACGGATAACGAAGGCGGCATCGGTATCGACGACTGCGAAAAGATGCACTACGCCATCGACCCGCTGCTGGATGAAGCCGACCCCATCGAAGGCGCCTACAACCTGGAGATTTCCTCCCCCGGTCTGGAACGCACCCTGACCCGCCCGGAACATTTTGAAATGATGATGGGCAAAAAAGTCACCGCCAGATGCTTCACCGCCATTAACGGCAGCCGCATCTTCACCGGTACCCTCACATACGCCGACAGCGAAAAAATCACCGTCGAAACGGAAGCCGGCCCCGTGGATCTGCCGAAGAAAGCAGTTTCCAAAACCGAAACCGTGTACGACTGGTAAATATACCGTCCCGCCGGGTGCGCGTAAGTCCCCGGAAATCAAACAAACCGTTAATCTGAAAGTTTTTGAAGTGGGGTCTGCGGATGGATTTTGAAAAATCCGTCCCGAAGAACTCCCCGAAAGAAAGGATACATCATCATGAATGCAGAGCTGTTTGAAGCTTTGGAGCTGCTCGAAAAGACAAAGGGCATTCCCGTCAGTTATATGCTTGAGAAGGTAGAGGCTGCACTGCAGTCCGCTTTCAAGAAGGAATACGGCACATCCGCCGTCCGGGTTGCGATCAATCCCGAAAAGAAGGATATGCGTGTATACCGTCAGAGAACCGTTGTGGAAGAAGTAACCGATCCCAGATGCGAAATCTCCTATGAAGATGCCAAGAGCATCAGCAGACGGTATGAAATCGGCACGGTTGTGGAAGAAGAGATCAAGACCAAGAATTTCGGCAGAATCAGCGCCCAGACCGCCAAGCAGGTGATCGTGCAGGGCATCCGTGAAGCGGAAAAGTCCAACATCATCCGCGAATACGAAAAGAAGCGCGAAGAAGTGATCTCCGCCGTAGTCACCAAGCGTGACGACACCACCGGCAGCGTGGAAGTGGATACCGGTACAAGCACCGCATGGCTGCAGAAGGCCGATCAGATCCCCGGCGAAGTACTGGAAGTGGGCGACCGCATCCGTGTATTTGTAACCGAAGTACGCAGAGAACTGGAAGGCAGCGGCCCTCTGGTAACCCTGTCCCGTACCCATCCCAATATGCTCAAGCGTATGTTCGAAGCGGACATTCCCGAAATCGCAGACGGTACCGTACTGATCAAGGGCGTAGCCAGAGAAGCCGGCAGCCGTTCCAAGATCGCCGTACTGTCCAGAGATCCCGAAGTGGACGCAGTGGGCGCCTGCATCGGTAACCGCGGTATGCGTATCGGCGGTATCGTGGAAGAACTGCGCGGCGAAAAGATCGACGTAATCGCATTCTCCGAAAAGCCGGAAGAATTCATCGCCTCCGCCCTGTCTCCCGCCGCTGTTCTGGAAGTGGAATTCGACGGTGAGAGAAGCGCAAAGGTAATCGTGGCCGGCGATCAGCTGTCCCTGGCAATCGGTAAGGAAGGTCAGAACGTACGTCTGGCCGCCAAGCTCACCGGCTGCAAAATTGATATTAAGGGCGTGAAACAGAACTGATGGCAAAGACTGGACCGAAACCGAACAAAACCAAGGAACGCAAGGTTCCCGAAAGACGCTGTACCGGATGCGGCGGCACCTTTCCGAAGAAAGAGCTGATCCGCGTAGTCCGTGCCCCGGAAGCCAAGCCCGATGAAACCGGCAGTATCCCGGCAGCGGATGCGGCGGTACAGGGCAGAGTCTCCGTGGACTTCACCGGCAAGAAAGCGGGCAGAGGCGCGTACCTGTGTAAAAAGGAAGCCTGTCTGTCCAAGGCCCGGAAAGCCGGCAGACTCCACAGCTCCCTCCAGTGTGAGATCACCGATGAGGTGTACGAGGAGCTGGCGAAGGAGATCCGTCTGGCAGAAGCGGAAAACGACGGCGGAGACGAGGCATAAATTCCTCCGATGCCGGTATATCTGTAAGGAGTAAGCATGACGAGGGAAGAACAGAACTTCGCCCGGTATCTCGGACTGTGCAGACGTGCAGGCGGGGTCGTGAGGGGCGGAGAAACCATTCTGCGGGCCGTCCGGTCGGAGAGTGCGGCAAAGAAACCCGCTCTTGTACTGATCGCATCGGACGCGTCGGACAGAACGGCGAAGCAGCTGGCAGACAAATGCCGGTATTACAAAGTACCCTGTTGCCGGACTGCCGCGGACAGCTTCCGCCTGGCAGAGATCACCGGATTCACATCTCCCTGCGCAGCTCTGGGTGTACTCAGAGGAAGGGGACCGTCCCAGGCACTGCATGATGTATGCAAGACCCTGTGGCCGGACAGTTCTGCGGCACATGAAGATACACAACCAAACGATACAACAGAAACAAACGAACCGCTCGATAGAAAGGATGATGGAGAATGGCAATAAAGTCGGCACCGGGACGCAAGATCAATCAGCTTGCAAAGGATCTGGATGTAAAGACGAAGGATCTGCTGACAACTCTTGACGAAGTGGGCATATCCGGCAAAAATACCTCTGCGGTATTGGAGGGAGAGGAATTCAATCTGCTTTTCGAGCATTTGACGAAGAATAATCAGATTCGTGATATAGACGGCTACCTGAACGGCAAGACGAGCATCACCCTGCCCGAATCCGAAGATAAGAAGGCAGCCAGAGAAAAAGCAGAAGCGGAAGCAAAAGCAGCAGCCGAAGCAGAAGCCAAGGCAAAAGCGGAAGCAGAAGCCAAGGCAAAGGCAGAAGCGGAAGCCAAGGCAAAGGCAGAAGCGGAAGCCAAGGCAAAGGCAGAAGCGGAAGCTAAGGCAAAGGCAGAAGCGGAAGCCAAGGCAAAAGCAGAAGCGGAAGCCAAGGCGAAGGCAGAAGCGGAAGCTAAGGCGAAGGCAGAAGCGGAAGCTAAGGCGAAGGCAGAAGCGGAAGCTAAGGCAAAGGCAGAAGCGGAAAAAACAGCAAATAATCAAGCGGAGAAGACGGCATTCCCGTCAGGACAGCGTATGGCAAATAATAATCACAATCCCAAAGAGGACGGCGCATCCCAGACTGCCGCCGGAAACACCAATCCGAGAAGAGACAACCGTACCGACAACCGTTACGACAATCGTCCGGCAAACGGTATGGGCAGACCCGGTCAGGACAGAGGCGGCGATATGAACCGCGGTCCCAGACCCCAGAACGGTACCCAGAGACCCGCAGGTCAGGGTACACAGGGCGGATTCGGTCAGCGTCCGGCAAACGGCGGCCAGGGTGGATTCCGCAATAACGAAGGTCAGGGTGGATTCCGTAATAATGACGGCAGACCCGGCAATAAGCCCGCATTCGGCGGTAAGGATCGCTTCGACAAGAGAGGCGGCAACGATAAGGACTCCGGCGGCAACGACCGTATGCCCATCCCGCCGCAGCCGAAACCGAAGATCGAAACCGGCGTGGAAAAGAAGCGTACCGGCAACACCCGCGTGGTAGATACCAGAACCACCAACGTGGACCTGTCCAAGTACGATGAACGTCTGGAAAACTTCGGCAGTGGTATTGAAAATGAACAGCAGTCCAATAAGCAGAAGCTGAAGAAGCAGAACCAGCGCGGCGACAATCGCGGTACCGGCAGAAAGTCCGATAAGGAACGCATTGCCATGGAAAAGCTGCATAAGGCCAACCTGGAAAAGGCAAAGAAGCAGCCTCTGAAGATCACCGTACCCGATGAAATCACCGTAGGCGAGCTGGCATCCCGTCTGAAGGTAACCGCCGCGGAAGTGGTAAAGCGCCTGATGATGATGGGCATGATGGTAACTGTAAACCAGGTGATCGACTTCGACACCGCTTATCTGGTAGCGGACGAACTGGGCGCAAAGGTTACCCGCGAAGTAACCGTAACCATCGAAGAAAAGCTGTTCAACGAAGAAGAATCCGACAGCGAAGCACTGGTGGAAAGAGCACCCGTTGTCTGCGTAATGGGGCACGTTGACCACGGTAAGACCTCCATTCTGGACGCCATCCGTCATGCCAACGTAACGGCAGGTGAAGCGGGCGGTATTACCCAGCACATCGGTGCGTACAGAGTACGTCTGAACGATAAGGACATCACCTTCCTGGACACCCCCGGTCACGAAGCGTTTACCGCAATGCGTGCAAGAGGTGCACAGGCAACGGATATTGCCATTCTGGTTGTAGCGGCGGACGACGGCATCATGCCCCAGACCGTGGAAGCCATCAACCACGCCAAGGCTGCGGGCATTGATATCATCGTAGCCATCAACAAAATGGATAAGCCCACCGCCAACCCGGATCAGATCAAGAATGAGCTGACCAAGTACGACCTCGTACCGGAAGAATGGGGCGGCGATGTTATGTGCGTACCCGTATCCGCACTGACCAAGATGGGTATCGACGATCTGCTGGAATCCGTTCTGCTGGTAGCGGAAATGAAGGAACTGAAGGCAGACCCGGCCCGCCGTGCAAAGGGTATCGTTATCGAAGCAAAGCTGGATAAGGGCAGAGGTCCCGTTGCCACCGTACTGGTGCAGAACGGTACACTCCGCGCAGGGGATATCGTAATCGCAGGTACCGCAGTAGGTCACGTTCGTGCCATGACCAACGACAAGGGTATGCAGCTGTCCGAAGCAGGCCCCTCCGTACCGGTTGAAATCATCGGTCTGGCGGAAGTACCTCAGGCCGGCGACGAATTCAATGCGGTTGAAGACGAACGCATGGCAAGAGAACTGGCCGAACAGCGCCGCGATAAGGCCAAGAATGAATTCTTCAAGGCCAATGCCAAGGTAAGTCTGGATGACCTGTTCGCCCAGATCGCCGAAGGTATCAAGGAACTGAACGTCATCGTAAAGGCAGACGTAGGCGGTTCTGCGGAAGCGGTTAAGCAGTCTCTGGAAAAGCTGTCCAACGAAGAAGTAAAAGTTCGCGTAATCCACAGCGCAGTCGGCGGTATCACCGAATCCGACGTACAGTTCGCAGCGGCATCCAATGCGATCATCGTCGGCTTTAACGTACGTCCCGATAAGGGCGCCATCGATTCCGGCGAACGTCAGGGCGTAGATATCCGTACCTACAGAATCATCTACGAATGTATCGAAGAGATCAAGGCGGCCATGAAGGGTATGCTGGCACCCACCTTCAAGGAAGTGCTCCAGGGTCATATCGAAGTCCGCCAGACCATCCGCGTACCCAACGTGGGCATCATCGCAGGTTCCTACGTACAGGACGGTAAGGTCACCAGAAATTCCCAGATCCGCGTAGTCCGTGACGGTATCGTAATCATGGAAGACCACATTACATCCCTCCGCCGCTTCAAGGACGACGTCCGCGAAGTAGCAGCCGGATACGAATGCGGTGTAGGCCTGGAAAAATCCACCGACATCCAGATCGGCGATATCCTCGAAGCCTATGTAATGGAAGAAATTGAAAGATAACTGTCGTATATAAAGGGGGAGGGAGAAAAACTTTTGCAAAAGTTTTTCTCCCTCCCCCTTTGACCCCCTTCCTCTTTTCAAAAACTTTGAAAAAGGAGATTTTGCGGCAGAAATATGGTTGGGGATATTCAGGATGCTTGTTCAGATGTCAGGTTTTTTGTGAAGTTTTTTTCCGGGAACATATTGAAAACTCAGTGGATATGGGTTGTGTTGATGCCGTTCTGGAGGAGGATGTAGCCCAGACCACCGCCGGATTTGTGGCCGGATACCAGCCATTTTTTATAGGCGCGGCGCAGGGAGGTGTTTTCCGGGTATGCTTCAAGGGGCGTATTGTCGGGGACGGAAAAGACGCGCCATGCGTCATCGAAAGAGTTTCTTTCGTAGGAACGGTACAGGTAGAAATCGTTCATGAAACGGAGAATATTGGAGTTTTCGGGCAAGAAGTCATAATGGGCGGCATAAAGCAGCCAGCTTTCGCAGCAGAGGAAAACTTTGTCCGTGCGGAATCTGGCGGAAAGAAATGCGTATGCCTTCCGGTATGAATCATTGCGGATTTCGTCGGTCAGCGGAACGCCGGTGGAGGGAATGTGCATACCGGCAACGGGTGTTCCCGGTGTGAGAACCTCACCGCAGGGAAGCGTAACGGCTTCTCCGCTGTGGATCTGGAAATCGTACTGGAATCTGCCGAGCGCAAACCTCTCCAGTCTGAACCATCCATCGAACCACGGCCCCATAAAGGTTCCGTTGATGTGCAGTACATCCCGACATTCCGTCAGCTTGGCTTTCAGATCCGCCATGGCATCCCAGTACAGCGCTTCGTCAATGTTTTCCCGCCGGTACCGTGCATACATTTCCGGTGTACAGCTGAGAACGAATACCATCTGCATGGTCAGAAAGTTCTCGCCGCATTTTTCGCAGAGCGGGTACATCTCCGACAGCGCATCGGTCAGCGTGATACCGGAATCGCCGCTTAAATATTTTTCCAGAATTGCGGTATACTCCCGTCCGAAGGCGTCCTCTTTTTCAATTCTTTCCAATACACCGTTAAAACAGTCCTGCGCATCTTCCGGAAAATCCGCTTTCCGCATGACCTTCCGGATATGATCCATATACAGCATAATTTTGGGTTTCCTTTCGGAAAAATGCAGATAATGATGTTGTAATAATTATATTATAGCACGGATTAAGCAAAAAAGCTATACAATCAGGCAATATTATCCCGCCCGTATTCCTTTACTGCAAATCCCGCTTTCCCCAGCTCGGGCTGATACGGCAGGACTGCCAAAAAGTTTTTCCGACGAAATGGCCAAAACCCTTGACTTTTCTCCCTGACTGTGGTATCATAATCATAATTACAGTATAGTGACAGCGGTGCGCAGATCCGGGGTGGTTCCCGAATGCCGATCGCGCCCGGCGGCTGTACATGAGATGATCAAGGAGATTGTTATGGACGACAGTGACGATGCGGATTGTTATACCAATAGTATCCGTATTATCCTAGCCCAATATATACATACAAAGGGCATATCTGTGCGCGCGCATTCGTACAGGTATGCCTTTTTGCGCCGAAATCTATGATGAAAATCCAGATTCCCGGCCGCAAACGAAAAACTTTGTCTGATATATTGAACACAGGAGGAAAACAATGAACACCTTAGGCGGACAGCTGATTCTCCAGCTTGTCCTGATACTGCTCAATGCCATCTTTGCCTGCGCAGAGATCGCGGTACTTTCCGTCAGTGAAGCAAAACTGAATAAACTTGAGGAAAGCGGCAACAAGAAAGCCAAAAAGCTCCGGAAGCTGATCGAACAGCCCTCCCGGTTTTTATCCACCATCCAGGTAGCCATCACCCTTGCCGGATTTCTGGGAAGTGCGTTCGCTGCCGATAATTTCGCAACCCGCCTGACCGCATGGTGTGTGTCCAAGTCGATCCCCGTACCCGAGGAAACCGTACATACCATCGCCGTCGTTCTCGTGACCCTGCTTCTGTCCTACGTGACCCTGATCCTCGGGGAACTGGTGCCCAAGCGCCTGGCCATGCGTAAGTCCGAAGCCATTTCTCTGGCGCTGGCCGATCTGCTGGTTGGCGTGGCCAATCTGTTCAGACCCATCGTGTGGCTGCTGACCGTGTCCACAAACGGCGTTCTCCGTCTCTTCGGCGTAGATCCCAATGCGGAGGATGAAGACGTCAGCGAGGAAAATATCCGCCTTATGGTGGACGAAGGGGAAAGCAAGGGCGTCATCGCCGAAACGGAAAAGGAAATGATCCAGAACGTGTTCGAGTTCGACGACCTGACCGTGGACGTGTTCGCTACCCACCGTACCGATACCATCTTCCTGCGCAGCACGGACGACATGGAAAAATGGGAAAGCATCATTCACGAATCCCGCCATTCCGTATACCCCGTCTGCGGCGAAACCAATGACGACGTAATCGGTGTGCTGAACGTGAAGGACTTCTTCCGTCTGCGCAACGAACCCATGGAAGTGATCCTGAAGGAAGCCATCCGTCCCGCCCTGTTCGTTACCGACGGTATTCACGCAGACGTGCTGTTCCGCCAGATGAAGTCCACCCATAACCACTTTGCGGTTGTACTGGACGAATACGGCGGCGTGTTCGGCGTTGTGACCATGAACGACCTGCTGGAGCAGCTGGTAGGTGACTTCAATACCAACCCGGACGACCCGGAAGAAGAAGTACCCATGATTGAACAGCTGTCCGAAGATACCTGGCAGATCCAGGGTATCATGCCCCTGGGCGACGCCGCAGAAGAGCTGGGTATCGAGCTTCCCACGGACCTGTACGATACCATGGGCGGCTACGTATTCTCCAATTACGGCATGATCCCGGACGACGGAACGGAATTTGAAACCGACATCGACCGTATGCACATCCACGTAACCGACATCGTAGACCACCGTATCGAGCGCATGATCGTCACCCTCGCACCTCTCCCCACCGACGAGGATGAGGAAGACGACGAAGACGATGACGACGAAGATAAGAAGAAGTCCAAGTCCAAGGATAAAGAAAAGGACAAAGACAAGGACAAGGATAAGGATAAGGATAAGGAAAAAGATAAAGATAAAGACTAAATCCCACTCCCAATCCCCCAACCCAAACCAACAAAATCCTCTGCCGACCAACCATCGACAGAGGATTTTTTCATCCACCCAACAAAACAAAAACCCCCATCCTTTTTTCCAAAGCTTTTTGAAAAGAGGAAGGGGGGAGAAGAATTGCTGCACAAATCTTCAGGAGAGGGAGAAGAACTTTTTCCCAAAAAGTTTTTCTCCCTCCCCCGCAAAAACAATATTCAATCTCTTACTTCAGCATACCGCCAAGTACAACGGCGGCTTCCTTGAGGGCGTCCGGAATCCTGGAGATGTCCTTACCGCCGGAGGTAGCGCTGTCGGGGCGGCCGCCGCCTTTACCGCCGGTTACGGCAGAAACGGCTTTGAGGAGGTTACCGGCGTGGGCACCGGCTGCAACGGCATCTTTACCGCAGGCAGCGACGAAGTTGAGTCTGTCGCCGGCGCGAACGGCCAGAACGGCTGCCATATTCGGGTACTTATCGCGGAGAGTATCGCAGAGGCTTCTTGCGGCATCCATAGCACATTCGCCCATATCAGCGGCAATCAGCTTAACGCTGCCGATTTCCACGGCTTCGGCCAGCATGGCATCGAGCTTGGAAGCGGCCATCTTCGCGTTGAGGGATTCGATTTCCTTACGGGCTGCGGACAGTTCGTTCATAACAGCGGAAGCACGGTTAGCGGTTTCGGCGGGGTTCTGGGCCTTGAGAACCTTAGCGGTTTCGTGGATAGCGGCATCCTTTTCGGCCAGCAGAGCCAGTACGCCAAGTCCGGTTACACCTTCGATACGGCGTACACCGGCGGCTACGGAAGATTCGGACACTACCTTGAACAGACCGATCTTGCCGGTATTGTCGCAGTGGGTACCGCCGCACAGTTCGGTGGAGAAATCGCCCATCTTAACCATACGTACTTCGGAGCCGTACTTTTCACCGAACAGAGCCATAGCACCTTCTGCCTTGGCGGTTTCGATGTCGGTTACCTTGGTAACAATGGCATTGCCTGCCAGAATGTTCATGTTCACCAGCGCTTCCACCTTCGCCAGTTCTTCCGCGGTCAGGGCCTGGAAGTGGGTGAAGTCGAAACGTACTCTCTGTGCATCCACATAGGAACCTGCCTGCTCAACATGGGTACCCAGTACCTGACGGAGAGCGGCCTGCAGCAGATGGCATGCGGAGTGGTTGCGCTTGATGGCATCTCTGCGGGTATCGGTGATGTCGGCGGTTACATAATCGCCAACCTTGAAGGAGCCGCCCGCTACGGTACACAGATGCAGATATACGCCGTCGGTCTTCTTGGTATCGTATACGGTCAGCAGGTTTTCGTCATAGTAAATATTACCGGTGTCACCGATCTGACCGCCGCCTTCACCGTAGAAGGGCGTCTTGTCCAGAACGATGGTGCAGTCGCCTTCGGAAATTTCGTCCACCAGCTGATCTTCCGCCAGAATCGCCAGAATCTTGGCGTGGTCGGTCTTATAATCGGTGTAGCCGGTGAATTCGGTCTGGGGCAGGCCGTCCAACAGATTCTTGGAAGCTTCGCTCCAGCCGGAAATATTGGCTCTTGCTTCTCTTGCACGTACCTTCTGCTGCTGCATGAGCATCTTGAAGGTGTCTTCGTCGATCTTCAGATGGGATTCTTCCGCAATTTCCTTGGTCAGGTCGATGGGGAATCCGAAGGTGTCGTACAGCTTGAATACTTCTTCACCGGAGATGGTGTCGGCGTTTTCCTTGATGGCGCCGTGGATCAGGTCGGAGAGGATGTTCAGACCGGCGTCGATGGTGGCATTGAAGCGGTCTTCTTCCATGGACATAACCTTCTTGATGTAGTCCGCCTTTTCGCCCAGTTCCGGATAGCCGGCTACGTTTTCGGCGATGACAACGTCACATACTTCGGTTAAGAACTGGTGTGTGATGCCCAGCAGCTTACCGTTACGGACAGCACGGCGGAGAATACGGCGGAGTACATAGCCTCTGCCCTCGTTGGAGGGGATAACGCCGTCGGAAATCATGAAGGTAGCACCACGTACATGGTCGGTGATTACACGGATGGAAATGTCATTCTTGGCATCCACACCGTAGGACTTGCCGGAAATGGCAACAACCTTGTCCAGAATCTTGCGTACACCGTCCACTTCGAACATGTTGTCCACGCCCTGCATTACACAGGCCAGACGTTCCAGACCCATACCGGTGTCGATATTCTTGTGTTCCAGCTCGGTGTAGGTGCCGTCGCCCATGTTGTTGAACTGGGTGAATACGTTGTTCCAGATTTCCATGAAGCGGTCGCAGTCACAGCCGGGGCCGCAGTCGGGAGAGCCGCAGCCGTACTTGAGACCACGGTCGAAGTAGATTTCGGAACAGGGGCCGCAGGGGCCGGTACCGTGTTCCCAGAAGTTGTCAGCCTTGCCCAGACGGGTGATCTGCTTGGCGGGAACGCCGATTTCCTTGGTCCAGATTTCAAAGGTTTCTTCGTCTTCCTCGTAGATGGAGGGATAGAGCAGGTTTTCCGGAATTTCCAGAGTCTTGGTCAGAAATTCCCATGCCCATGCGATGGCTTCGTGCTTGAAGTAATCGCCGAAAGAGAAGTTGCCCAGCATTTCAAAATACGTACCGTGACGTGCGGTGTGGCCTACACGTTCCAGGTCGGGGGTACGGATGCACTTCTGGCAGGTGGTAACGCGCTTGCGGGGTGGTTCCACTTCACCGGTGAAGAATTTCTTCATGGGCGCCATACCGGAGTTGATGAGAAGCAGGGATTTGTCACCCTGGGGAACCAGCGGGAAGGAGGGCAGTCTCAGGTGGCCCTTGGATTCGAAGAAGGAGAGATATTTCTCTCTCAGATCGTTAACGCTTGTCCATTGCATATTGGTAAATCTCCTTTTTGTATAACACATTTCGATAGTTTTCCATTATACAGTAATTATACCACCGGCCGCGAAAAAATGCAATAGGAATATACAGGGAAAGGAAAAAAAGTGCATGCCGCATTTACGATAGAAAACGTGGCACACACTTTTTTGGTGGAGGGGAAACGTATCAGATTCCGAAGGTAATCCGTCCCGATGCCGCATCCGCTTCCGTCAGACGCAGCTGCATACGGGAACCGAGTCCGTAAGTCTCCCCGTTCCACCGGAAGGACATGCGTTCCGGATCCAGCCGCGCATCGGGAATGGCAGATGCCGGCAGCATACCCTCTGCCAGATTGTCGCACCGGACGAAAATGCCCTGCCGGATCACGGAATCCACCGTGACGTCAAACATTTCCCCGATGTGCGCCGACATATACAGCGCCATGTACAGATCCTCGATCTTCCATTCGGCATTCTGCGCGGCGATTTCCGTCTCCGTGGAGGAGATCCCGCAGGCAGCACATTCCGCAGCCAGCTGCTTCGGGAAAGCCTCGGGCGGCAGAACGGTGGCAGGGGTCAGCACTTCCTCCGGTGCATAGGGCAGCACGGCGGAAAGAACATTGTGTACGAATAAATCCGGATACCGGCGGATGGGTGAGGTGAAGTGGCAGTATACCGGCACACCCAGCCCGAAGTGGGGACTGCATACGGAAACATACTTCGCCTTCATCATACTCCGCAGCAGTACGGAGGATACGATCTCACCGATGCCCTTTTCCTTCGCCTGCGCCAGCACACCGGAGAGCTTTTCGGATAAACGCCGCTTTTCCGTATCGGAACCGCTGTAATCCGTCAGATCTCCCACGGAAAGGCCCAGATTGTGGGCGAAGAGAGCAAAGGTCTTGATCTTCTCCCCGTCCGGCTCATCGTGAATCCGGTACAGGCAGGGCAGACCCAGCCCGTTCAGCAGCTCACCCACCGCCATGTTGGCCTGGAGCATGAACTGTTCGATCATCTTCTCCGCATCCCCTCTGACCCGGGGAACGATCGCCACCGGGAAGCCCGTTTCGTCCAGCAGGATCTCCGGCTCGGCGGATTCCAGCTCCATAACGCCCCGTGCTTCACTCCGTGCGGCCAGAATCCGGTACAGCTCCCGCATATCCGTCAGCACATCCGCCACGGTACGGTACTTGTCCGCAAAGGCACTGGCCTCGCCCTTGTCAAGGAGATCGTTGACTTCCTCGTAAACCCCGCGGATCGTGCTCTGCAGACGGGATTTGTAAACAACAGTGTTCACCCTGTTCCCCGCCTTGTCCAGCGTGATCTCGCAGGAGAGGGCGTATTTGTCCGATTCCGCATTCAGGGAGCAGGCGTGGTTGGACAAAGCCTTCGGCAGCATGGGGACTACCTTGTCGGTGAAATATACGCTGGTACCTCTGAGTCTGGCTTCCCCTTCAATACAGGAACCGAAGGGCGCATAGTGGGAAACATCGGCGATGTGTACGCCCAAAATATAGCCGTCGTCGGTTTTTTCCAGAGAAATGGCGTCATCCAGATCCTTCGCCCCGGCGCCGTCGATGGTGAAAATGATTCTGTCCCGGATGTCCCGTCGGCCGGCGGAGGTCAGCACTTCCGCAGACGCATTGTCCGCCGCCTTGGTCACATACGCGGGGAATTCCGTGCGGATCCCGCTTTCGTGGAGGATGGCGGCATAATTGGCCTCCCTGGATGCGGCATCTCCGAATACGGCGGAGATCCGGCCCATCAGCTCGAAAAAGGGCGTGTCTTCCCGTTTTTCGGTCCGTCTTCCCTTTTTGCCCCGTCTGTCGTGGGAGTCTCTGCGCTGAACGGCAATGTTCCGGCTGCGCACAAAATAGGGCATCCCGTCGGGAATCACTTCCACCTTGGTGTTGCCGCCGATGCCCAGGGTTTCCACATCCTTGGCGGGGACATATACGGGCGTGCGGAGCTTTTCGTTGTCCGGGATTACATGGTAAACCCCGTCGTCGGTCACAAGCAGAGTGCCGACAATGGAGGACACATTGTGCTCCGTAACGGCAACCACTTCCCCTTCCGCACTCTGCCCGCCCCGTCTGCCGCTGCCGGTGATGCGTACCTGTACGATATCCCCGGTCATGGCATCCATGGTGGCTCTGGGAGAGATGAAGATATCCTCTTCGTTTCCGTCCAGCTGTTCCCCGAAGCCGTAGCCGGATCCGCTGTAGCTGAACTTACATTCGATCAGCGCATCTTCCCCGTCAGAGGTGTAAACCCGTCGGTTTTTCCGGTTCTGACGGGCATATTCCGGTGCTCTTCTGCCGGATTTCTGTTTTCTTCTCTGCATGGCAGTATCCTGTTCTCCCACATCCCCATCGGTTTCTCCTGCAATCTTGCCGGAGTGCACCGGTACGGCGGCATCGCGGGATTCTTTCGTAGGTTTGTTCTGCTTATCTTTCGCGGATTTCTTGCCGGATTTACCTTTGTCCGTCTTTGCCCCATCCTTTGCGGCGTTCGCGGACTTGTCCTGGGCGTTTTTCTTCGCCTTGCCGCCGGATTTCTTCCCGGCTTTTCCATCCGCCTTTACTTCCGTATTCTTGTCGGATTTCCCCTTCGGTTTTCCGTCCGGATGTTTCTCAGCCTTTCCGTTTGCCTTCTGCACGGCTTCCCCATCCGGCTTTGTTTCCGCCATCTTCTCCGCTTTTACTTCCGTATTCTTACCGGATTTTCCCTTCGCCTTACCGGCCGTACTTACATCCTTCTGTTTTCCCGTATTTTTCTCAGATTTCGTTTCCTTTACGGAAGAAGCAGCCTCGGCGGAAACGGACTTGTTTTCTTTTTTCTTTCCGTTTTTCCCGCTGCTTTGCTTGTCCGCCTTGCCGCTGTTTTCCTTACCTGCGGATTCGGCATTGTTCTTCTGCTTGCTCATGGGCACCACACCGGGGATCGTGGGCGCAGGCGTACGGGATGCTCCGCCGTCGGTGAAATAGAATTTCTTTGTACTGATGCGGGAACCGGCGCTTTCTTCACGGTTTTCCGCAGTTTTATTTTTGTTTGCCAATGTGTATAACCTTTCTGTCGGTGTTTCTGCCGACTGTAGTCTGTGCAGCTTCCGGGATGATTATGTGCCTGCCGGATCCTGCGGCACAATTACGGCTGCTGCACTTCTGAAAAACCGAAATACAGCAGCCGTCCGGAATTCTGTTCTTTGATTCTGCCTGATGCTTTGTCAGATTTTGTAGCTGTGCTTGCCGGGTTCCACGTCAATGAACACGGGTTCCCACAGATAGTTCGTCTTCACGATCAGCCGGAAGGGCTTTTCCGCTTCCACTTCCACGGTACTTCTGCCCATGGCCGGATAATAATCCGTGCAGAGAACGGAAACCTTGCCGCCGCAGAACTGCATATTCTTCAGCCCGCCGATGGTTTCGGGGAACAGGTTGAAGTGTACGGTATTCTCTTCGGCACGGAAGGTCAGACCGAGAATGTTCTCGATCAGCATGGTAATGGGCGCCAGACCACCCCAGCCAACGAAATTCGCACGTACGATCACACCGGATTCCGCAGTAGCCGGACGGTAGGCTTCGGGGGCATAGGCTTCCCAGATACTGCCGTACGCAGGATCCTCCGCTACCTTGCACATACCTTCCAGATACCGGATCGCCGCTTCTCTGGCCAGCTCCGGATAACCGTTGTCCTTCAGACCGCGGATGGCGGCATAGTTTGTCGGCGGCCATACACCACCCAGCCAGTATCCGCCGCCCTGGTCGTAGTTGGGGTCATCCTTGGCCAGCGTGGGGAACGGGATCAGAGTGTAGAACTCATCCTTGTTGAACATATGCTCCAGCATTCTCTGCTTTCTCTCGCCCTGCGCACAGCCGCAGGTGAGGGCCCAGAATGCCGCCGCAGTCTTGGAATTGATGTATTTCACCTTTTCATCGGGATTGCTGCGGGCAAAGAAGTCGAAATACCAGCCGGAGCGTTCACTCCAGTGGTAACGGTTGATCAGCTCGCAGATCCGCTTGTGTTCGCCATCATAGAACGCCTTTTTGTCCTCCATACCCAGACGGCCGCAGATTTTCGCCATGCACTGTGCGCTGAGTGCCTGCTGACAGGCGAGGTCGATGAAGCAAACGTCGCTTCCGTCCTCATGGCGTGCATCGTAACCGCTTCTGGGGGAGTTGTCCATACCGGAAGAACCGGAATCCTCGAACCAGTACAGGCCGCAGATCCGACGGCGGTTGTTTTCGATGAAATCGTAGCAGCCTTCCAGGGCGGGCAGAACCTCGGCAAAACGGGAATCGTCGCCGGTAACACAGAAGTGATTCCATTCAGCCCAGGCCATCAGCGGGGGATTGATACGGCCGGGATAGGCTTCACATTCGCTTTCCATTTCGTAGGCCATGGCCATAAAACCGTCGCTCTTTCTGCGAAGACGGTAAAGGTTGTCCAGATTGTTGAAGGCATTGAGGGTACCGTTGGCGTAGTTGGTGATGAAGGTCATGAAGCAGCTGTCCCACTGCCAGATAATACCGGCGCCGGGCATACAGGTCAGCTGAGGCTTCCATCCTTCCTTATCCACGATTTCCACATTCCGGAAAGCGGTTTCCCAGGCAGCATCATACAGCTTAATAAAATGCTCTTTTCCCTTCAGAACGGGAATCGGCAATTTCTCTTTATCATAAACAAACATAGTAGAAAATCCTTTCTGCAAAGCTAAAAAATCCATCCACCCAAATTATACCACAAAACCCACCGCTTGTAAAGAATCCCCATAGAAAAACCCCCTCTTCCCAAAAGTTTTTGAAAAGAGGGGGTGCAGGGGGAGGAAAACTTTTATGAGAAAGTTCTCCTCCCCCTGCAAAAACTATAAGAATCAACTTATTCCGCAGCTTCAGCGGTATCGGTTTCCATGGGGATACCGTTTTCGCGGGCTGTCATTTCGGTATAGAACTTATCGATGGTGGCGGCTGCGTTGGCTTCGTGAGTCTGGCAGAAGGAAGCGAAGTCCTTTTCGCCGTAGGTACCAACCTGCATGCCGAGGTAGAAGAACTGAGAAGTACCTTCGGAGAATGCGAAGTAGTTTTCAGCGGGATCGAATACGATGCTGTCGAAAATCAGTTCTACAGCAGCTCTGGTCTGTTCATCCTGTGCATACTTGGTGCCGAGGGTCTGATCGTAGTAAGCGGGCAGGAACTGCTGGCTGCTGTGCCATGCCAAGTATTCCATAACGGCGCCAACGAGATCGGGGTTCTTGATCTGGCCGGGAACGGACATACAGCTTGCCCAGTTCAGGCATCTGTATTCTTCCTGTGCCTCGTCCCACTTCGGATGCGGCAGCATACCAACATCGAAGGTATATTCAGCGGCAGAGATCAGGCTTCTGGGAGAGCTTGCATTGAACAGCAGCATGCCGTCAGCGAACCTGATTCGCTGATCCTTTTCCTTAAAGGGATTATCGGAGTACACGTTCTTCAGTTCGAAAATACGGTACATCTTTTCAACCCACTGTGCAGTCTTTTCGGTGTTGATAACGAGTTCAACCTTGCCTTCCTCATTGATCTTTGCGGTATCAATGCCTGCGGCGGTCATGAAGTCAATCAGCTGAGAGCCGTCACCGTAAGCGTAACCGAAGGTGTCACCTACATTGATCACATCGTCACCGTTGGTATCGTTGGCAACAGCTTCTGCCATAGAGAAGAACTTATCCATGGTCCACTTACCGGAAAAGAGCAGTTCATAGGGATCTTCCAGATTGTTGGCGGCGATCATTGCCTTGTTGAACATGATGGTATTGGTCTGCTTTACAAGGAAGTCATTGGCGGCATAGTATGTATTCTTGCCGAGCTTAAGATCATTCATCTGACCGCGGTCCCACCAGTCAGCATCCATATCGATGTAGGGCAGGGTGTCGATGTTATACAGATAACCGCCCATAACGGCATCGTTCACATGGTTGATGCAGTGGAACATATACATCTGGACAACGTCATCACCGGCTCTGTAGAGGTTGGTGAATTCTTCCCATTCCATCTTTTCAATAACCTTTACATCCACATTCAGGAAGCTTTCTGCATCTTTTGTACGGTTATAAACAGCATTTCCGAATGCGGATCCATCGGATTCTTCAACATAGTATTCTTCTATGTTTGCGGAGGAACCAGCGAAAGCCATGGTATAGGAAGCGCCGGCGAAGTCGAGGTCTTCAGCCAGTTTATGCATGGAGGGGTCTTCGGTTTCGGGTTCGGTAGCCTCTTCGGTAGCGGCTTCAGTAGCGGCTTCGGTAGCAGCATCTGTAGCGGCCTCTGTTTCGTCAACGGGCGTCTGAGGTGCACAGGCAGCAAGCTGGAA
This sequence comes from Oscillospiraceae bacterium, assembly GCA_015063745.1. Classification (GTDB taxonomy): domain Bacteria; phylum Bacillota; class Clostridia; order Oscillospirales; family CAG-272; genus UMGS1696. The sequence continues at coordinate 46,879 of SVTO01000017.1, forward strand.
GAGCATTGCGCCGAGCAGTAATAATACGATCCACTTTTTCATGTGCATATACTCCTTTGGTTTAAATTGAGGAAAGAGGTACGTACTCACGCAGACAGTCCGCGCATTCACGCAGTGCAAAGTACCATACAGTATATGCGGAGAAAGCGCATTGTATGAATAACCGGTTTTCTGCGGAAAATCGGGAAAAACGGCGGGTTTTTCTGATTTTCCGCACGTTCGAACGGAAAAACCGAGGTTTTTGCGATACAGCGGCGTGATTGTGCATTTCGCCTTTGATGTATACATTATACCATAAACAATCGGTTATTGCAAGTTGTGTTTTTGACAAAATTTACAATAACATTTTGGTAAAAAAATAGAAATTTATAATTTTTCGTAATTATTTATCATTTTTTTCATAAATTCCCGATAAGTTTAGTTAATTATGTTCTGTCCTTGGTGGACGTTTATTTTTTTACTACTCATTGAATCGTGCAAAGCGATTCTTTTTTTGGTGTCCTGTGCGGACGGCACTTAGAGAGGCCTGCCAAAGCGAGGCCCCTCTAAGAACTCCCCCGCTTTATTAAGAGCATTGTTGGTACTGTATTGGTTGTTGGTGTTGTCAAAATAGTGGAGGATGCAAATCAGCGCTGACCGCGGTAGGTGTGCGGTAGTGGAGGAATACTGCTGGGGTGAGGTTTAGCTTAGTAGTGTACAGTGATGTGGACTGGGAGCAATCTCATCCGTGCTAACCGCGCGAAGACTGAATGGCAGTCCTAAGACATGGCGGTCAGCCCAAATTTATAATGCACCCAACCTTGTACTGTAGGCAGACCCACCCTTAGTCTGTACAACCTGTCAGCGGTCAAACTCCCCTATTCATCCCGCGGCAGCCTAATTAAAAAGAAACTCAACTACTGAACCCAACAAACCCCCACCCAACAACCTCTCCCTTTACACCAAGCGGCAGCGTAATCCTTCCTGCACGGCACTCCGATCTGTGCACAGACCCACTACTAAACCCAACCACCCGTCAACGGTATCTCTCCACTAATGCACCCTCCGGCGGTTAGCCATAATTGAAAAACGAAATTGCTAAACCCAAAGAAACATCAAAACCGAACCAAGAAAACCCTTAACCTAAGCGGGGGAGTTCTTAGAGGGGCCTCGCGCCTGCAGGCCTCTCTAAGTGCCGTCCGCACAGGACACCAAAAACAAACGATTTGCACGACACAAAGAGTAGTAAAAGACCCGCCGTCCGCCAAGGACAAAAAATCAAAACCACCGGCTTAGCCGGTGGTTTGCACTGCCCCTATAAGGGGCTATTACCGGCCAGCGCTACTCGCGCTCCGAAGGTCCGACGCCCGCACCACTTTTACTCGCTTCCGCTAAAGCGGTT